>CADDZH010000166.1 GCA_902812455.1 Chloroflexota bacterium
TAATGTCCTCTCACCTGCTCACAGAAGCCAGCGCCGCCCGCGTCCAGCAGATCGATATTGTCTGCACTGTCGTCGTCTGCTGTCCACCACTTGAACGAGTAGACGCGCGGCCTGCCTCCGCGCCCGCTCTCTACCTCCCAATCGCCCAGGACCTTCAGGCTTATTTGCCCGTCTCGCAGCAGTTTTGCATTCAGATCAAGCATGCGCTGGCGCCTGGCGCCTGAAGCGCTCTTGTACTTGCCCTGCCGGTACTCTTCCAGCTTACGCAGTTCTGCCTTGTATTCCTTGCTGGCGCGGGTTTCACTGTGGAGGGGTATATCTAAGAGCGCAGCAGCCAGCGCGGGCAATCCGCCGCGTAGCACACTGGCTGCCCAGCGTATCCAGGTACGAAGCGGGCCGATCTCGTTATTGAATACGTCAGCAATCGCCGCCTCAGCAATGGCGATCTCTCGCGCGAGGGGATAGTCTACGCCTCCGCTGCGATTGATTGTTTCATCCTCAAAGCCCTCGTTGACAGGCAAGGTATAGGTGACGGCCTCCGCTGCTTCAGGGTATGAGATATTCACCAGGGACCGCGCCCGCGCGTCTATGCTGAATGGGGCTGCTTTCTTTTTCTTAGCCATCGGCGTGCTTTCCTCTCGTCAGGTTGCGAATGATCGTTGCAGGTGAGCCGGTGAGGTCCGCGCGGCTGTAGCGCTCTGGGGATTGCTCGCGCCAGCCTCCGCGCTTGGTCGCCTCACCCGCAAGTGCTGGCACGGGCGCGGCTGCGAGAATGCCATCTACATATGCCGCGAGCGTCCGCGTCCCAGCTTGGAGGCAGCCAGCAACAAGCCGCTCTGTGGCGAGGCTCACAATGGTTGCCCACCATGCCGGTTGATAGAGCAGGTCTGGCGAGCGATCAAAGAACGCTTCAACCAGGCCAGACCATTCGCCGGTATCGTCGGGAACGAGCGTGAGAATGCGGGCGTCTCGCGTCTCTACCTGCTCTGGGCGGATGATCGCGTGACTTTTCGCCTGTTTCAGGCGCCCGATTGCCGCTACGCCGCATTGCTTTATAATGCCCTCTGCGATCTCTGCGGAGGCGCCGTATTTCTCGCGGAGATCGCGGGCGCGGAGGCGCGCGGACCATACCGCTTCAGACCAGGGCTTTAACAGGGCGTGCTTTTGCTCGCGTTGCCATACAAAGCCCTCTAGCACGTCCACCCGCCAGCCCTGGCGCATGGCCGCCGCTATCTGGTGGGACCATGCCCAGGCGCCGCAAACCTCGCGCGGCCATGCGCCGTATGCCTCGCCCGTTCTCACTCCGATATAGCCCGGTAGCTCTTGCGGCCACTCAGCAGGCGCGGAGGCGTTCACGCGATAGGCGCCCAGCAAGCCCGGCTGATAGGCGTGTACCTCTGTTGGCTCACCGCAGGGGACTTCATAGGCGCTGCTCACAAAGGACATGTTGCGATCATAGGAGTAGAGCGTCACCGGGTCGCAGCCCTGCTGCTCTGTCTCGCGGAGTGGCCGCGCGTAGTGCATCTGGGGCGTGAGTGGCCCGGTATCCTTCGCAACCAGCGCGGCGATACGGTCTTTCCATTCCTGGGACATGTTAAGCTCGCCTCCGCGTTGTGCATAATGGCTATGTTTTAATGTGGCAATCATCAGGACGCGCCCGCTCGCGCCTGGCGTATAGCGGAGGCGGACGCCCAAAAGGTCCGCCGCGAGGAATAGCCCGCGCGCAATGATACGCCCGCGCTCTCCGCCGGGCGCGATCTCTGGCGCGTGCCAGTAGTCCAGCAATTGCGCTACAAGCTCGCCCTTGCCCTCTTTGGGCAGTATCGCGCCTATGATCTCATCTTTTCCCACAGGGCGCGCCTCGCCGCGTTTTACGGCGCCCTGCACTTGCGCCCACTCATCCCCTAGCGGCGCTATCCAGAGGGTTTCAGCCCGCGCGGACGCCTCGCGCGCCTCTATGAGATCGCCCGCCGGGCGTTCTGTGATGCCTGGCTCGCCATGCGTCCAGAGCCATACCCGCCCATCAGCCCATAGCGCGCTCTTGTGCCCCTCCGGGCGTATCTGCCAGTTAGGCAGGTTGTACATAGTTCTGCCCTCCGTTCTGCTCTGGCATAATCTCCGCCGGGTTTGCGCCCACGCTCCGCGCCAGATGTGCGAGCATGCCGCGATCATTGCTCGCGTAGGCGTGGCGGAGCGTGGCAAGGAACATATCAGGCGATACGCGGCGCCCATCCACCAGGACGCCCGCCAGATAGGCGCCCGTTGCGAACGCCTCTTTTACTATTGGCTTGTACCACTTTGCTGCTACAGGGATAGAAGGACATGCCCACTCTAGCGCCTGGCTCGCTGGCTCGTCTACCCGCGAGGCGTGATACCAGGGCTTGCCTACACACCAGAGCGGAGCAACGGGCGCCGCGCTCTCCGCCGGGCGCTCTCCGCCGGGAGCGCGTTCTGGCTCGCCCTGGTTGCCCTGGTGGGCGACCTCTGGCGCCTGCTCCGCGATCTCCGCGCCCTCTGGCGTCTCTGCCTCGCCCTGGTCATACTCACCTAGCAGGGCGTCAAGGCGGATAGCAAGGCGTTGTGTATTGCTGCCATCGGGCGCCCGCCTTCTTATTCCTTTGTGTCCGTCCTTTTGGTTGCCCATCATGGCAACGCCCGCCTTTTCCAATATCTCGCGGAGACGTTGAGGCGAGAGGGTGAGCTTTGTTTGCCTCTGAATCATGCCGCAGAGATCGCGGATAGGCGCGTAAAAATACGCGATACCGTTCTCTGTCCAGCAGAGCGGGTTGCCTCTAGGGCGGAGGGCGTCAACTTCTGATGATATGTGTATCCAGCCAGCAGTACCCAAGAGGCGAGCGGGTAGGGTGGGCATCCCGCCTTTTTTGTCTGTGATATGCCCACGTTCCAGCAGGGCATACAGGGCGCCTAGCGCCTGGTCCGCCTCGCCTTCTTCTGGCGTGGCGCCTTTTTCATGGTGTCTATCCCATAGGTGCGCCTCTGCCTCCGCCCGCTCTGCAATGAGCAGGGGTATGGTTGCCTCTATATCCGCCGCGATCTCCGCCGCGCCTGCAATACCAGAGCGGGCGAGAAACCGCGCATACTCGCGCATACCTGAAACCACTTGCTGCACTTTGCCAGAGGCGCGCGCATGGACGCGCCCGCCTGTCTCTGCAACCGCCAGTACAAAGGCTCTTGCAGCCTCCGCCTTATAATGGGCGTCTCTGGCGTCAAGCTCCGCCCGCTCCGCAAGCAGATAGG
Source organism: Chloroflexota bacterium (assembly GCA_902812455.1). The sequence goes on from CADDZH010000166.1 coordinate 3,259, forward strand.
CGCGCCAGGCAACCGCCAGGGCGTCAAGCCCTGCCCTTTGCTCGTCTATGCGCTCCGAGCGGGTGATACGTTCCGCGCCCTCTTCTGGTGTGCCTGTGGGTATATGGAACGTCATAGCGCGGGCGTCCGCGTCCAGGGCGCCCACTGTTACGGTATAGTCGTAAGGGTCCGCCTCGCCCGCCATACAGACTAGCCCGGCAGGCTCGCCTCTGCTTTCTATCGCCTTGCTATCGCGTTGTGAGCGGACGCCCGCCGCGTCTCTGTTCCCAATGGACATAAGCCACTTAATGCGGTTGTCTTGCTGGCGGGCATAGTCCGCGTTGCCTGGCTTTGCGTTTCTGTCTGCTGTCTGGTAGGCGTGATACTTCATCATGGCGCGGAGGCGGGCGGAGGCTATGCCTGTATCTTTGGTAAGCCCGTTGTCATTCAGGAGGGTATGCGTAGCATGGGTATAGCCCGTTCCCTGAAAGAGCCGATGTGTCCAATTAAGGCAAGTGCTTTTGCCCTCGCCCGTTTCTGCAATGCCCTCAAAAGCAAAATCAAGCGTACCGGCATACTCGCCCGCGAGCGGTTTACTTACCTGGGCGTGGGCGCCTAGCGCCGCATAAGCGAAGAGGGTTTGCTCTTTGCGCCAGAATGCCAAAAGCTCGCGGAGCGGAGCCACAGAGGGCAAGAGATCGCCCTCTGGCAAGGTAAAGGGTGGGTGGGTGATCTCGCGCGTATTGGCAAAGAGCGGCGCCTCTTCACCTATTAACCGGGCGTGCCCATCCTGTACGCCATTGGCGGCCACCCATAGCCAGCGCCCGCTATAGCTCTGCCACCCTAGCGCAGAGGCGAGTACCTGTACTTTTACATTGTCCGCGCGAGCCGCCAGGGCGCGGAGGGCGGCATACATGGCGTCATATTCGCTCTGTGTAGAGGGCAGAGGTGATACTCGCCCGTCAAGGTTGCGCCAGCATGTGCCCTTCTCAATTTCTTTATCGTTGGCTGTAAGAGTGATCGCCTCGCCTGTTTTTGGGGGGGTGATCTCCAGGTAAAAGAGCGAGGCATTATCACCAGAGGCTACCCGCAATACTCGCACTGGCGCGCCTAAGAGCAGGCGCCCGCGTTTTACGCCTTGCAGATAGAAACCCTCTGCTGTCAGGTATATATCGCCCATGCCAACAGACACCAGAGGCGGAGCATCAGGCGCCGCGCCTGGCTCGCCCGCGATCTCCGCGCCCTCTGGCGCCTGGCGAGGCGCGCGGATAATGGCGCCGTCTAGGCTCTGCAACGCCTCGCGCCAGGCAATCTCTAGCTCTGCGGTCTGTTGGCTCGCGCCCTGGCGCCTGGCAACTTTGAGGTATGCCCTGCACATGGCGCGAACATGGGCGCCGCGTTTACCCTTCATTAGATCGCGCCCGGCGGAGGCGTGAATAGGAACAGGCGCCGCGCGGAGGGTGTCTATTGCGCGGGTCACATAGTCCAGCATCAGGCGCGCGAGATCGCAGAGCAACGCCTCGCGCTCTGCCTGGGCGATCTCCGCAAGGCTCGCGCGGATACGGGCAAGGGCGCCCTCTAGCGCCTCCGCCTTGATCGCTCCGCTATGCTGGCGCATAAAGAGCAAGAGCAACGCCTCGCCTGTCTCTGGCGCCCATGTGGGCGTTTTCTCCGCCAGGGCGAGCAATTGCTCTTTTCCGTTGCCCTCCGCGAGCCAGTCAACCACATCGTAACCAGGCGCCGCGCCAAAAGGCGGCAATACCTGAACGCTCCGCGCTATCCCATAGAGGGCGTTACGGGCGATCTCTGCATGCCTCCGCCCTGGTGTATCGTTGTCTTGCAGGATGATAACCGGGCGATCTCGCAGCGCCTCGCTATAAGAGGCTTGCCAGGCGTCCGCATTTTTCAGCGCTCCGCCCGCGTTACAGGTGGCAACCAATCCCAGGCGCGCCAGAGCGTCCGCGCATTTTTCGCCTTCTACCAACCAGATAGGCGTATCCTGCGAGGCGTCCGCGATCTCTGGCAGGCGATAGAGAACGAGCGGAGCGGCGCCACGCCCATGTATCCACCCTCCGCGCGCCTGCTCATAATGCACCTGATAGAACGTCTTGCCGCCCTCTGGCGTGGGCACGCGCCGTACCTGAAAGAGCGGAGAGCCGCCCACGTCCACATACGTATAGGGTATCTCGCCCCGTTTGGGCGGGCCAGCAAACCCGCGCCGCTCCGCCTGGTGATCTCCGCGCGGCGCCCGCGCCTCTGGCGCCTGGTGGGCATGATCGCGGCCACATTTACACCTACCCGCGAGAAAATGCGCCCAGGTTGGCACCGCTCCGCCCGCTATGGGCGCGAGATCGCCCGCGTATTCCTCGCGCGTGCAAAAGGCAACTTTACTATCAGAGGAAGAATAGCCAGAGCAACGCACGCCTCGCCCTCTTTTCAAGCCGTCATACCCGCCGCAGACAGGACAGGGCGAGCCTCTTTTGTACCGTTGCCCCGCTGAAACAGGGCCAATGATCGCGGACATAAACACTACTCCTATCTATAACCGGGCGCCGTTAAGGCGACGTTAGAATGCCTGTTCTCTGGATTCTATCACATATAATCGCATATAACAAACCATCCCCCAAAGGTACTAGGGTTTGTTACGTGTAACTACAGGTGATATAATGCGTGCAATGGATTGATGAACGTAACCACCAGTGACAAGGGAGGCTCAGGCTATGGACCAATCAGATAGCATGACCTATCAAGAGGCAGCCGACTACATAGGGACAACTGTTACAGCCTTGCGCGCGGCTGTGGCTCGCGGAGATATTAGCAACTTCCGCCCGCTCCGCTCCAAACTTAAGATGCTGCATCGTGAGGATGTAGAACGCTACAAGCGCGGAGAGCGCCCAAACGCCCGCAAGGCGGAGGCGCGCCCGGCGGAGCAAACCGCGCAAGCAGCGCCACCTATGCCGCCAGAGCTTGCCGCTTTGTTGCCGCTTATTCTGGCGGTTATAACCGCTATAGGCGAGCGGTTTGCGGGTATTGCTGGCTCTGTAGCGGGCGAGTATCGCGCCTCACTGGCAACTTTCTTTGACTCACTGGCGCCGCGCCAGAGTGAGCTAGAGCGTGTTAGCGCCCAAATGGCGCGCGAGGCGCAGCCCATTATGGACAGGGCAGAGCGTGAGGGCGCCACAGAAGAGGGAATCGCGGGTATTGTGGGAATTGTTGAACGGGCCATAAAAAGAGAGGGGCCAATTTCCAACGAACAGAAGTTAATGCTTGATGAATTGCAGCGCATGAGCCTGCAATACGCCCAAAAGGCGGGTATCCTTACGGTGTCAGGCGAGGCGCCCACCCGCGAGCCTGAAAAAGCGATTGCATAGCACGCGGACCTATGCAGGCGCCTCTACCCTCCGCCGGAGATCGCCCGCGCGGCGCCTCCGCCCTGGTCGCTAATCGTATGCCCTGGCGCGCGAGGCATTGCCACATTTTAACGAGGCTCGCGGGTGGGCAGGTGGTACGCATAAACGCCAGGCGCTGCGCCATGTTGTGTGTATGCCCTAGCTTGACCAACTGCGGAGCGTCAACCGGCAAAAGCTGCACGATGTAAAAGACTGGTGTATTCTCTGGCATGCTTACACCCAATAGAACGCGGAGCGGCATTGT
>CADDZH010000167.1 GCA_902812455.1 Chloroflexota bacterium
TTTATTGGCTATATCATTGCCGGCATTGGCAATTTCCTGCCCAACAATCTTGCTACGATTGCTCCGTTTATCGCCGATCCTGGCGAGTGGCTTTTCTGGCTTAGTTTTTCTGGATTTGGTTTTGTCCTGCTTTCCGAGCGTAGGGTACAGAAAGAGGGAGTAGCGGCCATAACCGGAGCTAGTGACAGCTTGCCAAGCGAAAATTGAACAGTAGCATGTTTTCAATGAGATATTCTGCCCAAATCAGGAGCAAGCGTATGTATCCGGGGAATGGCATGACACAAGAGCGACAAGGGGGTGTTCCCATGAGAAAGAGCCAGTCACGACGGACGAACTTTCAGCTAGAGGGGTTCTGGCTGCACGTGGCGCGAGGAGTATGGCTCGCTTTCGTGCTGGCTGAACTCGTCATCATTGTGCTCACGCTGTTGGAGTCTCTTAAATATGGGCTTACCATCTGTCCCTGGGCTGCTACAAGCTGCTTTGTCACACCAGCCACGGCACAAGCGCTTCACCGTGTAGGTGTTGCCCCTTCAAGCTATGCTATCCTCAATCTCATACTGGCGCTGCTCCAGGCGCTGATCTTTCTGGGCGTGGGAGGATTGCTTTTATGGCGTAAATCGAGCGAACCAATCTGCCTGGCATCCTCCTTCGTCTTTGTGACTATTGGATTGTGGCCTTTCTTTACTTCGAGTACGTATCCACCTGCGGTTGCCTTCGGGCATATTTCCGCTACATACATACTGCCATTAGCAGGTTACTTCTTAGTGACGTTTCCTGATGGCCGTTTCGCGCCGCGCTGGAGCTGGCTGCTAGTCCTTCTCTGGATAGTGCAGACGATCGTGTTTCAGCTCCCGGGGCCATTCAATATCCTGTCCTGGCCGCCTCTGCTCTTCGCTGCTGAACTGTTACTGACCTATGGAGGGACGCTAGGTGTCCAGATCTATCGCTACGTGCGCGTCTTCAACTACTCACAGCGCCAGCAGGCGAAGTGGCTCGTCTTTGGAGTTGCAGGATTTATTGCCTTGAATGTCCTATTTAGCCTCATCGCTACCGTATTCCCGGGTACTGGAGCTGCCGGCTCGCCTGTTCAACTGGTAAGCGGGACGCTATCAATGTATGTACTCGTGATCCTGCCTGTGAGCGTTGGCGTTGCTATCCAGCGCTACCACCTGTGGGACATCGATCTCATTATCAATCGTACGCTAGTCTATGGCTCACTCTCGGCGATGCTAGCGCTGGTCTACTTTGGCCTGGTCATCGGCCTGCAGTCGCTCGTGCGTCTCGTGACAGGAAGCATCTCTGAACAGCCCCTCATCATCGTGGCCTCCACGCTGGCCATAGCGGCGCTCTTCCGGCCATTGCGCAGACGTCTCCAGAGGATCATCGACAGGCGCTTCTACCGTCGCAAGTATGATGCGGCGCGTACGCTGGCTGCTTTCAGCGCGACCCTGCGCAATGAGGTGGATCTGGATCAATTGAGTGAGGAATTGGTAGCCGTAGTGCAGGAGACGATGCAGCCGGCGCATGTCTCGCTCTGGTTGCGCAAGCCAGGGAAAAAAGAAGGGAAGCGATGTGAAGGGTTGATATCCAGATTATGATATACTACAGCTTGATCTATCATCATCTGGATAATTTGGCACTGCTAAGAAAGCAGGTAGGCCTATGCAGCAGGAACAGCGGGTGAACCAGAACCAGAAAAGCAGCAGACATCTCTTCGCCGGGCTTCACTTCAGCCGTGCCGGTACGATGATCGCTCGTGTTGTGTGGGTCGTGTTCGCTATAGGCCTCCTTGTCCTCTCTGCCGGCAGCCTGTTGGCGGACTATGCGCAGGCGCAAATTCCCTGTCACGGGTCCAATTGCGCTATTGGTCAAATCACTGTAGGAAATGTGATGGCACTCCATCGGCTGGGTCTTTCCATCCCTCTGTATGAACTATACCCCTTCATCTTCTCACTGGTGGTGAGTGGTATCCTGTTTCTCGTGAGCTGTGTGATTTTCTGGCGCAGGTCTGACCAGTGGTTCCCTTACTTTGTCTCGCTATGGCTGCTGGTCGGCGCAGCAGTGCCCATCGTTGGTCCGTATTCCTCGCTCTTCCCATCTCAAGTCATGGGAGTGATCGCAAATGGCCTAGTGATTGTACTGTTGACGGCCTTCGGTGTCTTCTGTGTTACGTTCCCCAACGGGCAGTTTGCGCCACGCTGGTCATGGCTCATCCCGCTGTTGTGGATCCTGCAATTGATCGCCTTTCTGGCTCCCCCGCCGTTCAACATTACCAACTGGCCTGGTCCGCTCTTTCCTCTGGAGGCCTTACTCGTCTATGGGAGTACGCTCGTCTTACAGGTCTACCGCTATAAACAGGTTTATACTAGAGCGGAGCGGCAACAGACCAAGTGGCTGGTCTACGGCCTGGCTATCGCAGTGCTGTATGTCCTCTGCTTTTTCGTACTCTCGGCGGTGCTCTCACCGGATTCGCCTATTCTGCTGTTTCTCCCCCCCGTTCCGCTTCTCCTTGCCCTCTGTGTTGGTCTCGCGGTTGGAGCAGCGGTGTTGCGCTACCACCTGTGGGATATCGATCTGATTATCAACCGCACGCTGGTCTACGGCGCGCTCTCGGCGAGTGTCATTGGCCTGTATGTCCTGATCGTCGGCTATTTTGGGGCGGTATTCCGAACCACGGGCAGCCCTGTAATCGCACTCATTGCTACTGCTCTCGTAGCGATTGTCTTTCAACCGCTGCGTGGCCTGCTGCAACGAGCGGTCAATCGACTCATGTACGGAGAGCGCGATGACCCGTACCTCGTCATCTCGCGCCTGGGCAAGCGATTGGAGGAAATACTGGCACCCGATGCTGTACTTCCTACTATCGTCGAGACTGTTGTTCAAGCCCTAAAGTTGCCCTATGCGGCAATTAGCTTGAAGCAAGGAGAGGAACTGGTCATCGTGGCCTCCCACGGATCACCGAAAGGGGATATCGTTCGTCTCCCATTAGTCTATCAAGCTGAACAGGTAGGTGAACTCGACCTTGCTCCGCGTGCCCCTGGCGAGCGCTTCACACCCGCTGATTATCGATTGCTCAACGATCTGGCGAGGCAGGCGGGCATCGCAGCCCATGCCGTGCGCCTCACGGCAGACTTGAAGCGCCTGACCATTACACTCCAGGAGGAACGAGAACGGCTGGTGACAGCGCGTGAAGAAGAGCGCCGCCACTTGCGCCGTGATTTACATGATGGTCTTGGGCCAACTCTGGGCCACCTCACATTGCAGTTGGATGGAGTGAGTGACCTGATTGCGCAGAACCCTTCCGCTGCTATGGCACAGGTGGCGCAACTGAAAGCCAACGTGCAGGATGCCATGAACGATATCCGGCGTCTGGTCTACTCATTGCGTCCACCGGCACTGGACGAACTTGGGCTGGTGACCGCCCTACGCGAACAGGTAGCTCAGTACCATCATGCAGGAGGCCTCACAGTGACGGTCGAAGCACCGGCATCGTTGCCAGCATTGCCCGCCGCCGTTGAGGTGGCTGCCTACCGTATTGCGCTCGAAGCGCTGACCAACGTCGTGCGCCATGCTCAGGCACGGACTTGCTGCATCATCCTTACCATCACCGATGAACTCGTGCTTGACATAGAGGATGATGGCAAGGGGCTGCCGGATAGGCTCAAGGCGGGAATCGGCTTGCTGTCAATGCGCGAACGCGCAGCGGAACTTGGCGGTACGTGTATTATTGAAGCGCGGCCAGAAGGCGGTATGCGCGTGCATGCCCGGCTCCCGTTAGCAAAGGAGTGAGCGATGGAAACCATTCGCGTGCTGGTCGCCGATGATCATCCCCTCTACCGTGATGGCCTGCGGGCGATGCTAGCGGCTGCACCGGAAACCGAACTGGTTGGCGAGGCCACCACTGGTGACGAGGCTATCGCGCAGGCAACTGACCTGCAGCCTGACGTTCTGCTGATGGACTTGCAGATGCCCGGCACTAATGGCATCGAGGCCACACGCCGCATCCGGCAGACCAGCCCGCACATCGCTATCCTCGTCGTAACCATGTTTTCAGACGATGACTCGGTCTTTGCAGCTTTGCGGTCAGGTGCTCAGGGCTACGTTCTGAAGGGGGCGGATCGAGCCGAGTTGCTACGGGCGATCGTCGCCGTCAGCCGTGGCGAGGCGATCTTCAGCCCGGCTATTGCTAAGCGGCTGATGCGGCACTTCGCCACACTCTCAGCCGAGCAAATGCCTGCCGCTTTCCCGGAACTGACCGACCGTGAGCGGGTGATCTTAGACCTGATCGCGCAAGGGAAAAGCAATACCGAGATCGCCAGCCGCCTGGTACTCAGCCCCAAGACGGTACGCAACCACATCTCGAATATTTTGAGTAAGCTGCAGGTCGCTGATCGGGCGCAAGCCATCATTCGCGCACGCGAGGCCGGGCTTGGTTGAGAACAAGAGATTGTTCCTTGCTCTGCGGTCATCTCGTATGCTGTTCATTTCGTAACGTTTGCCGTAACGTTTTTTGGACGATGGTCTGGTATAATCTTGAGTATAAAGATAGACAATGGCGAACTGGCGAACAGGACACGCTGCTCACGCTTTTTTCGGAAAATAGATCGAGGTTGGGAGCTACAGACGAAACGAGAGGAGGGGCAGATGCATAATACCCTTCTTGCAGAGCCTACCCACCCGGTGCTCAAGGGAAACCAACGGCGGCATGGATGGTGGTTGGTGGCTGCTCGCACGCTCTACGTACTTCTCACAGGCTCTGCCGTTTTCCTGTTCTTTTTCAGCCTCCCGGCATACTATGCCCAGATGCTGACCATCTGTCCCACGCTTCCCGGTTGCTCGTTTAGCGGCCAGTTGTCACGCGGAACGCTCCCGTGGTTGCAGGCGGTCCATCTGTCCGTCTCCGCCTACGCGGCCTCGCTGCTCGCTCTCGCGACGTTCCATGCGCTGCTTTCGCTGCTCGTCGGGATCGTGATCGTGTGGCGGCTGTGGGGCAAGTCCAATGAATTCCTCGGGCTGCTCACCTCGTTTGTCCTGATCCTCGGGGGAACCCTCGCCAATGCCGGCGGCTTCTTTACGCAGTTCTCTTCCGCTCTTCCTTTCGTCTTTGACCTCGTGGGGTCTCTCAGCTTTTTTCTCTACTGGCCGGCGTTAGGCATGGTCCTGGTGACATTCCCTACAGGCCGCTTTGCCCCCCGCTGGACCTGGCTCGTGATCCTCCTCTGGATCGTTCAGATCCCCTTGTACAGGCTGCTTGGGCAGGCGAGGCTGCCTTTACTCTCTGCTGCAGAACAATTGCTCGTCTGGGGCGGTTCCTTTGCCGTGCTCGCCTGGCGCTACCGGCACCTGTATACCCATGCCCAACAGCAGCAGGCCAAGTGGTTGCTCTACGGCTTTGTGCCTTTCTATCTGCTCTACATCCTCTATGGGGCGCTTCAGAGTCTTCCCGCCTTGACCTCCAACTCGCTCTATCAGGTGGTCGGCCCCATCCTCCTCCTGCTCGCCCATCTGATCGTTCCACTGGCGGTCGGCATTGCACTGTTGCGCTACCGGCTGTGGGACATTGATCGGCTCATCAAGCGCACGCTGGTCTACAGTACGCTCTCTGTGAGCCTGGTGCTGATCTATGTGAGCCTGATCGTGGGGTTATCATTCCTCTTGCAGGGCGTCATCGGCCAGGGGAATGCGCTGGTCATTGTTGCCTCGACCCTGGCCATCGCCGCCCTGTTCCAACCCTTGCGCTCGCGTATCCAACACTTCATTGACCGGCGCTTCTATCGTCAGAAGTACGATGCCGCCAAAATCATCGCGGCCTTCAATGCGACACTGCGGACCGAAGTGGACTTGAACACCTTGAGTGAGCAACTCCTTGCAGTGATCGAGGAGACGATGCAGCCCACCCATGTCTCGCTCTGGCTACGGCCGCCAGCCTCCCCCTCCTCAACGCCAGCAAATAGGCCGTATTGGCCCATCAAAGAGGAGGGGTAACTATGGTCAAGCGTTCTGTACCCGTGCACGGTTTTGTCGCTCCCGGCTTCGAGCCGGTGCGGGAAGAATTTCTCCGCAATTTCGAGGAGCGCGGGGAACTTGGGGCGGCCTGTGCCATCTATCGTCAAGGAGAGAAAGTCGTGGATCTGTGGGGAGGGTATCGCGACGGGCGTACCAGGGCACCCTGGGAGGAAGATACGCTGGTGATTGTCTTTTCCTCCACCAAAGGTCTCTCTGCCCTGGCCATGGCCCTGGCGAACTCGCGTGGCTACTTCGATTACGAAGCTCCGGTCACGCACTACTGGCCAGAATTTGCCCAGAACGGCAAGGAGCACATCACTATTCGCCAGTTACTCGCGCACGAGGCCGGCCTGGCCGTGATTGAAGCACCTCTGACGCGTCAGATTCTGGCCGACAAAGATGCTCTTGCGGCGATTCTGGCGCGCCAGCGGCCCCTATGGGAGCCAGGCACCCACCATGGGTATCACTCTTTCAGTCTTGGCTGGTATGAAAGTGAACTCATCCGGCGGACCGATCCACACCACCGCACACTTGGACGATTTTTCCAGGACGAGCTTGCCACGCCGCTGGGACTGGAGGTCTACATTGACATTCCTTCCTCTTTGCCTGCCGAACGCATCGCTGCGGTAACGGAGCCGGGCTTCTTTTCAATATTGCTGGGAATGCCACTCTGGGTGTTCAATCCCCGATCGCTAGTAATGCGCACCTTTAACCAGAGAAAGGGAATACGCAACCTGTTGCTGCATTCACCCCTGTTGCTGAATTCACCGGCCTTCTGGGTAGTAGAAATGCCCTCGGCAGGCGGCATCGGGCAGGCGAGCAGCAT
>CADDZH010000168.1 GCA_902812455.1 Chloroflexota bacterium
CGACCTGGACTTTGAATTCCGCACTATAGGATCGATACTTGCCCATGTGACCCTCCTTTGCTGAATCTCCCAAGTATATCACCTGAGTTGATTTCCCTGGTGTCCAGTTTTACGGGGTCAGTACATAGCGAAAACCTTGTTGCCAAAAAGCACCCTGAAATGACAATAAGAATAAGTTGGCCTTTTTTTATTGCTATTTTTGACAATAGTGAAAACCTTGTTGCCAAAAAGCACCCTGAAATGACAATAAGAATAACACAAAACTTGTTATTAGTCACTATTTCCGAAAAAATATTAGAACGCAAGTCTGCTATTGGTATAACTTAGCATACCAGTAGCCTGCTTGCTATTTTACGTAGGTGTTCGTTCCTTGTAGCACGTACTGTACTGCTGTATAGCAGAGTTTCTCTCGAAAGGAGTAGTTTCCCTGGTCACTGTTGTGTGTCCTGATATGCAGAAGAGAGGAGGCGGCTCATGAGTGACATACGATTGGTCAATCGCGGGGTAGATACGCTGGTCATCAACGTCTACTATACCGATCAGGATCGACCGATCAGGTCCTTTAATAGAGGTGTCTAAGCATAGGTATTCGGGTTCTCACTCCTGAGTCCCTCGGCACGAGCAATCGCGAGCAGGCCAAGATCTGCGGAAACGAAGAGAACGTCAGGCGGCTTCACGATAGCCGAGGAGTCAAGAAAGTAGAGGGCCATTAGTATGACCCCCGGTCTTCAATCACCATTTCAGAGGCAGGCTTTCCCCCAGCAAAACGGCGCGCTCGGCGTTCACGCGCCTCACGCTCCTCAGGTGTTAATGGTTGTCGTGGCGGAACATGGCTGATTTTGCCTTCGTGATATTGCCTCTCGGCTAGCTCACGAGCCGTCAAGGGATGTTTTCTTTGAGATGATGGTTGCAGGCCCTGGATCATCTCATGCAGGAGCTGTTCAGGCTCGGTGCCGCTCCTGGCTGCGGCTGCGGCCAGTGCGGCGTAATCTTGTTCGCTCAAGGTGATTTGGTATGCCAAGATAATACCTCCTCAAAACAAAAAGTGCCAAGGGGCGGAATCGAACCGCCGACACCAGCATTTTCAGTGCTGTGCTCTACCGACTGAGCTACCTTGGCTTCTTGCTTTACGGGCCATACTATAGCATGTCTTTTCCGGCCCGTCAATACCTATTCGGGGTTCCATCTTTTGGGGATTTATGAAGGTGTGCCGATGAATCGGCAATGGGCGCGATAAATCGGCCCCTACATTCATCTGGGGCCTGTTATTCCTCATCGGGCAGGCCCACAAAAATAGAATTGCCCTCGATCTTGACGGGGTAGGTCATGAGGTCCTGGCAGGCGGGGCCGCGCAAGACTTTGCCCGTGCGCACATCGAATTGTGCGCCGTGCCAGGGGCAGGTCAAGACGTTTCCTTCGAGGTCGCCCTCGCTTAAGGGGCCGCTGATATGCGTGCAATTATCGGTACAGGCGTAGACATTACCGTTGACTTTTGACAGGCAGATCGGCTCGCCGTCTACCTCTATCCCCATCAATTCGCCCTCATCCAGCTCACCAACTTCCGCCACTTTTATAAATTCCGTTATATGTTGTTGTGTCTTCGGGCTCATTTATATCTCCTCCTCGTCATCATTGGCAGGAGGTCTCTCGAGGCCGGCCAGCGCCAGGCTGCGATGTAAGACGCGCAAGGATAGGAAGGCGCACTTCATGCGGGCCGGGCTGATCGGTATGCCGAGCGCATCCAGCACATCGTCCTTACCGAGCTGTACCACCTCTTCCACCGTCTTCCCTTCGATCATCTCTGAGAGCATGGAGGCTGAGGCCTGGCTGATGGCGCAACCGCGTCCCTGGAAACGCACCTCCGCCACCTGGTCTCCCTCAATCAGCAGATCGATGGCAAGCTGATCCCCACATAAGGGATTAGAATCCTCAGCGTGGGTCGTGGGATGCTCCAGCTTCCCATAATTGCGCGGGTTGCGATAGTGATCCAGGATACATTCACGATAATAATCCATTGACATGGGTTAGAACCCCTCACAGGCTGAATATCTCAATCGCCCTGTGCAGGCCCTGCACAAGGATGTCGATCTCTTCCCTTAGAGTATACACGTAGAAACTGGCACGCGCCGTTGCAGCTAGCCCGTATCGCTCCATCAAGGGCTGAGCGCAATGGTGTCCGGCGCGAACCGCTACGCCTGCCTCCTGGTCAAGAATGGAAGCGAGATCGTGTGGGTGAATGTCACCCAGCGTAAAGGATACCACACCTCCTCGCTGCTCCGCACCTGGCCCGTAAATCGTCAGTCCTGGGACGCTCTGCAAGCGCTCCAGCGCGTAACGGGTCAGTTCCTGCTCGTGCCTGTGTACGTTCTCCATACCCAGCGCATTGAGGTAGTCAACTGCCGCACCCAGGCCGATTGCTTCGGCGATAGCTGGAGTGCCTGCTTCAAACTTCCAGGGTAGCTCATTCCAGGTCGATTCCCGCAGGCCGACCGTGCGAATCATGTCACCGCCACCCATAAATGGAGGCATTGCTTCTAAGAGGGCTCGCTTGCCATACAGGACGCCAATCCCTGTCGGGCCTAGCATCTTATGGCCGCTGAAGCAGAGAAAATCGGCATCGAGCGCCTGCACATCTACCGGCATGTGAGGGACGCTTTGCGCCGCGTCCACAAGGACGGTGGCTCCGGCGGCGTGCGCCTGGGCGATCATTTCCTTCGCGGGATTGATCGTGCCGAGCACGTTGGACATATGGGCAAAAGCAACCAGTCTGGGCTGTTGTTGCAGGAGTTGTTCGTAGATATCCAGGCGCAGCAGGCCCTCGTCTGTGACAGGCACAAATTCTAGCCTCGCTCCTGTGCGCTGCGCGAGAAGTTGCCAGGGGATGAGATTGCTATGGTGCTCCATCTCCGTCAGGACGATCAGGTCTCCGGCGGAAATGTTCGCTCCGCCCCAGCTATAAGCCACCAGATTGATGCTTTCAGTCGTGTTGCGCGTGAAGATCACCTGCTTGCTCTGGCGAGCATTAATGAAGCGGGCCACCTTTACGCGCGCCTTTTCCATGGCCGCCGTCGCCTCTTCGCTGAGCTGGTAGACCCCGCGATGCACATTAGCATGATATGTTTCATAGTACACATTCATGGCATCGATAACGGCTCGCGGCTTCTGCGAACTCGCCGTACTATCAAGATAGACGAGAGGCTTGCCATGTACCGTGCGCGACAGGATAGGGAAGTCCTTGCGGATATCCTCTGCCGAGAACGCCGGTAATAAGGTCTTTTCTACCTTCTCATTGGACTGTATCATATTCAACCTGATTTCTTTTATTCAACACCAATTAGAGCGTGGTGGAAGCCATGTCATGCTGAGCGGAGCGAAGCATCCGCTGCCTGTCGAAAGAGATCCTTCCCCTTCACGGCGTTCAGGGCTTCGGCTCACTCGCTCAGGATGACATTGATTGGCGCCCTAATATTCGGTTAGCTCGATCTCCTCGTCTTTCTTCTTGCCATCGAGATTCACTGCATACTGATCGACATCTTCGATTTCCCATTGCTCCTGGATATCAATCCAGCTCTCGGCCTCATCGGCCCCTTGCATGCGGCGCACGATACTGCGGCGCAGGCGTGTGCGCAGGTTCTCGAGGGAGATGCGCTGGAGCACCGGCTCGAAGAAGCCCTGCACGATGATACGCTCGGCCTCCTCACGCGGGATGCCCCGTACCATGAGATAGAAGAGCTGCTCTTCGTCGATCTGGCCTGTCGTTGCGCCGTGGCTCGCGCTGACCTCGTTGGCACCGATCTCCAGGCCCGGAATCGATTCTGCCCGGCACTCGTTGCTCAGGAGCAGGGTATGATCGGCCAGGAACGAGGCGGTCTGCTGCGCGTGAGGCTGCACGCGGATCATGCCTTCAAACTCGACGCGGGACTTGCCGGTAAGCGCGCCCTTGACCAATGTCTCGGCGCTGGTCGCGATGGCATCGTGATTGGAGAGTGTGTGCATATTGATGCGCTGATCCTGGTCGGTGAAGAAGACGCCCAGCAGTTCGGTTGCGCAGCCATTGCCGCTCAGGTCCGCGCCGATATCTGCCAGCGTGACTTTGCTGCCCAGGTCCGCCATTAACCAGGTCGTGCTGGCATCTTTCGAGTGCACAGCATTTTTATTGGTAACGTTCCATACATTGCGGCCCAGGTCTTGCAAATTGCTGAACTCAACGCGGGCTGCCTCTTTGACATAAACCTCGACGACATCATTCAGATATGATGGCTGCTCTCCATCGAAGGATGAGTTGTATTCGCTGACATAGCGAACGCTGCTCTCCTCGCCGGCAATAATGAGGGTATGGGCAAAGATGGCCGAGGCCGGTTCATCGATCCAGACTTGTGCCAGGATCGGCTCCTCGATCTCTATGCCTCTGGGGATATAGAGGAAGACGCCACCACTCCAGAATGCCGCGTGCTGGGCTGTGTATTTGCTCTTTGCGACGGGTACTGCTTTCGTCATGAAGTACTGCTGCACAAGATCGGGGTACTCGCGCACGGCTGTATCCAGGCTGGTCAAAATGACGCCCTTTTGCTTCAATTCTTCGTCCAGCTCTATCTGTACCACGGACGAGTTGCGTTGCACAACCAGTCCGGCGCGCTCCTTAACCAGGGCATCTTGCAGCGATTGCTCGATGGCTGCCGGAAGCCTCCCATTGCTATCGGATGGCACATAGGGGTTAAGTCCTTGCACTTTGAAAGTAGCCATTGCCCGGAAAATGCCCAGATCGCCGCGCCTCCCAAGAGGCGCTTCAGCCCGCTCATAGACATCCCAGGCCTGCAGGCGCTTTTGTAGCATCCACTCTGGCTCTTCTTTGCTACGCGATAGCTCTTCTACCGCCCCACGAGTCAGCCCCTTTGCCATCACCTCCGCGCTGCGTGCTGTGGATAAGGCCGATGTATCAGCTTGGGTTGTAGATAAGGCCGGTTTATCATTATGGGTTGTAGATAAGGCCGATTTATCGCGCCTATCGTTAGACATTGGCGCCCTCCTCCACCTCGTTCTCTTCATCTTTCGGCCTGAGCCACTCGTAGCCCCTCGCCTCCAGTTCAAGCGCAAGCTCTTTGTCGCCGGACTTGACAATGCGCCCATCATACATGACATGCACAAAGTCAGGCGTGATGTAGTTCAGTATTCGCTGGTAGTGCGTGATCAACAGGATGCCCACATCAGGGCCGCGCAGCGCATTCACGCTATCAGCGACAATCTTCAGGGCATCGATATCCAGGCCGGAGTCCGTCTCATCCATCAAAGCAATTTGCGGCTCGAGTACGGCCATCTGCAGGATCTCGGCGCGTTTCTTCTCGCCACCGGAGAAACCCTCGTTGATCGAGCGGTTGATGAAGCTATTGTCTACTTTGAGCAGGCGCATTTTTTCTTGCAGCAGCTTGCGGAATTCCCCTGGTGGGATGGATTTGCGCTTGCCTACCCTGCCGCTGGGGTTCTCGCCTTCTTCGAGTGGCTTGTTACCCTCGCGCACGGCCTCAAGCGCGCGCCTGAGGAAGTTCGCCACGCTCACACCCTGAATAGATACCGGATACTGGAAAGCCAGGAAGAGACCAAGGCGGGCACGGCGATCGGGTGAATACTCCAGGATATTCTCTCCCTTAAACCAGATTTCGCCCTCGGTCACTTCATATCTTGGGTTGCCCATAATGACATTGGCCAGCGTGCTCTTGCCAGAGCCGTTCGGCCCCATCAAGGCATGCACTTCACCCTGCTTGACCACAAGATCGACGCCGCGTAAGATTGGTTTGCCCTCAATATTGGCATGCAGATTTTTAATGACTAGTTCTGATCCCATTCGCGAAACACAACTCCTTTAATTAAGATAGAGGCTGAGCCTTCGATTCATTTTTCTTTCTGGGTAGCGCGAATCCCGTGTTCGGCACTACCCCTATATCGGAAAGAGCAATAAAGCGGGTTGTTGATGCAACACCTGATCCCGCCCGTTCTTGCTCAGGCGATATCTTCAGCAGGTCGGCTAATGTCATGCTGTCCAGCGTCTGAGCCACCACGTCGCGTAATTTGACCCAGAGAAAGTGGGTCTTACATGAGTCGAGAAAGCCACAAATTTGGGTCATTTCGCCTTCCGTCGCGCAGATCATCGGCGCTATCGGCCCTTCCAGTACGCGAATAATCTCTCCCATTGTGATCTGAGATGGGTCACGGCTCAACTGGTAGCCACCATGCGCTCCACGTGTACTGGTCACAAGTGGAGGATTGGCTTCGCGCAGCAGCTTGACCAGTTGCTCCAGATATGCCAGAGGCAGCATTTCAGCTTGCGAAATATCGCTCAGTGAACGGGGGCGGTCTCCATAGTGACGAGCGAGATCGACCATGATCCGCACGCCGTATTCACCTTTTGTCGATATACCTAAATTCATGGCTTTCTCCTTCTCGTCTTTTTAAAGCGCATTAAGCAGGTCATCCCATTAATCCGACCTTTTTACTAGGATATATTTTAGCACTTGAAGGAGAAGAGCGTCAACTGTTCGCCCTCAGCTCATAATTGCCCAGGGTGGGGGAAGCGGACGGGCGACCACAAGGGCCCACCCAACCGCCCCGCATCCCCGCTCGCCCCTACGGCTTTTGATCCTTTCCCCGCACTCATGCAAAAAATGACGCTTACCTCTCAAGGAGGAGAAACGCAATAAAAAAATATCGAATCCCTTCTCGAATGGCGATAC
>CADDZH010000169.1 GCA_902812455.1 Chloroflexota bacterium
GCCTGTAAGGGGGATGCGCAGGAACCGCCTGTGTTCTCCCAGTTTGTGGCGGCCTGCGCGGTGTACACGCCGCCCTCGCCGGAAGAACTCGCCCCTTTCCGCGACGAGATCTTCGGCTGGCTGCGCCGGCGCGATAGGACGCTTGTACGCCAGTTGTACCGGCTCGAGGCGGTGTATGGGCAAGGAACAATGGGGATGGTTGGGGTGCTCGCACCGGCCCTGGTCTCGTCGCCGGAAAAGCAGGAGGCGGCCAGGAAGATGGTGCGCAGGAGGTAGAGCGAAAGAGCCCGTAGCCAGAGCCAATGTCGTCGCGCTCGCCGGCTCGATATTCCTCGCCAGTGGCCAGGGCTTCTGACCCTATAGCGTGAACCTGTTCATCAACCAATATGTCATTGTTGAGCGAAAGCTCGCTTCAGTTGTGCCTTGAATCGCGGCACGATTGGAAAGAGGAAGGAGAGAGTAACAGCATGAAAGCAGCCGTCTATTACGGCCCGCTCAATGTGCGCGTCGAGGAAGTTCCTGAGCCCGGTCCTCCCGGACTAGGCGAAGTGCTCCTGGCCCCTCTCATGGGCTCGCTGTGTGGAACCGATGTGACCGAGTTTCTCGCAGGGCCAAAGATGATTCCCCTTAATCGCGCCCATCCCGTGAGTGGGCACCAGGGGCCAGTGGTCTTGGGCCATGAGTTTGTGGCTATTGTCCTTGAGGTTGGAGCCGAGGTGACCGGCCTGCGCCTTGGGCAGCGGGTGGTGCCGGGCGCAGGGATGTGGTGCGGCACCTGCTCGCCATGCCTGGCGGGGCGCACCAATATCTGCGAACGCTATGTGCTCTACGGCATTCACACGCATGGGGGCCTTGCTGAACAGGTGAAAGTGCCGGCAGAGATGTGCGTGCCCGTGCCAGAGGAGTGCAGCAACGAAGCCGCTGCGCTTGCGCAACCATGCGCGGTGGCGCTCCACGCCCTTGGTCGCAGCGGCCTTGATCCCGGACAGAGCGCCGCGCTCTTTGGCGTGGGCGGCATCGGCAGCTTCCTGCTGGCCGCGCTGCTCGCACAGACGCGTGGCGACCTTTCGCTCATCGTCGTGGATGTGGACGAGCGCAAGCGCCACCTGGCAGAGCGCCTGGGCGCGTCATCCTTCACGTTCCTCACAGCCGGTGAGCTGACAGAGGAGACGATCTTGAACCTGACAGCAGGTCAGGGAGTGGACCTGGCCATCGAAGCTTCCGGCTCTCCCGCAGCGGTACAGCAGGAGCTGGCGGTGGTACGCAAGGGCGGCACGCTGCTGCAAGTCGGCATCCCGAATGGCGCGGTACCACTGCCACTTGGCCAGATAGTGCCTTGCGAAGTGAGCATCGTCACCAGCAACGGCATGGTCTGCCAGGTCGACCTCCCCGTGGCGCTCTCGCTGCTCTCTCAAAGAGATCTGGCAGCGCTGATCACCGACCACATCATCCCCCTTGCTTCGCTCGTCCCGGATGGACTCGAGCCGCTGGCCCTGCATGAGGTCCTGGGGAAAGCGCTTATCCATATCCAAGATGCTCCATCCAGTATATCTGACTCCTAGCTAGAAAGGTGTACAGCACGCATGCAAACCATCGTAGAAAGCCGGCAAACCTATCTGTTTCAACTTGAGACAAAGGAGGGAGCGACTCCCCGTATCGTCTACGAATACCCTATTTATGTGCGCGCCGAGCCTGATTGGGCGGAGTTGCGGCAGCGGCTGGACGCCCTGCACGCCGATCACTTCACCCTGGTCGTCGATGCCGGCCTGCCGCAAGAACTGGTCGAACCGGTCTACCAACAGGTGTGTATGTTGGACGTTCCCTGCCTGCTGGTTCCACTCTGCGCTTCGGAGAGGGCCAAACTGATGCAGACAGCGCTCTCCGTCCTCTACCAGGCTCGCGCGCATGGTGGCGGCACGCACGCCTCCTGTTTCATCGCCATGGGCGGAGGCCTGGTCGGCAATATCACGGGCCTGGCCGCCAGCCTGCTGGTGAGAGGAATCCGGCTGGTCCATATCCCGACCACCCTGCTGGCTGCGACGGACGGCATCCTCTCCTGCAAGCAGGGCGTCAACGGCGAACCGGCGCTCAATCTGCTCATCAAGAATCTGGTGGGCACCTTCAAAGCCCCGGAGTTTGCGCTGGTCTACCTCTCCTTCTGGCAGAGCCTGGCGCCGGACGAGATCCGATCGGGCCTGTGCGAACTCATCAAAAATGTGGTCGCGATCCATCCCCAGCGTTACGAGGAGGTCACGGCCCTGCTCAACCCTGAGGCCAGATATTCCCTGGACCAGTTCGCCCAGGTGTTTGCGTGGTGCTTTGAAGCCAAGCAGGCGGTTATGCGCCAGGACGCACATGAGCAGGGAGCCGCGCTGGCGCTGGAAGCGGGGCACACAGTCGGCCACGCCCTGGAATCGCTCGTGGGGATGAAACACGGCCTGGCCATTGCGCTGGGCCTCGTGGTCGAAGCCCACATTGCCCATGCTCGCGGGTGGCTCACCGACAGGGAGGTGCGCCAGCACTACACCCTGCTCGGCCGCAATGGAGTACCGACGACGCTCCCCCGGACAGTGGACCTTGATGCGCTCATGAGAATCATCCGCGCCGACAACAAAATTGGCTACCTCCCGCGCCGCGAGGGCCATCACGTCATGGTGCTCCTGCGTGCCCTGGGCCAGCCGGTCGAAGAACGGCCAGGCCTGCCCCTCACCTACGTCTCGGAAAAGGAACTGCGCACTGCCCTTGGCACTCTAAGGGCATGACCGCGAGCAGCAGCGACAGCTTGAGACAGGCAAGATCCGCAAGGAAAAGAAAGGAAAGGAACAAGCGAAATGATTCGTCATCAACTCACTGGGCTCTCCGTCGCTGATACCGGCAGCCCCATCCAGACCTATGACCAGTTGGGAGGCACGGGCGTCGTGTACAACAAAGCCCTGGCCATCCCCGTGCATCTTGGTTACCCCTGGAACAGCATCGAGTATGTGGTCATGCCAGCGGCCACCAATGAGCAGGCATCCTCGATTGGAGAGCACCTCCAGCGCACGGATGAGATCTACTACATTCACCACGGCACGGGGATGCTGACCACCAACGGCGCCTCCTGCACCGTTGGGCCGGGGCTCCTGGCCATTGCGCCGCGCGGGACGCGGCACAGTATACGCAACACATCTGTTGAGGAGGAACTGGCCTTCCTTGTGGTAGAGCTCGTGCCCCCACGTGATGGGGTCGTCTACCAACCGGCAGAGATTGCTTCGCTGCCGGCCCTGCTCGAAGAATCGGAGGCCTTCCACCCGGCGTACATTGGGATGAGAGATATCCGCCTGCGGGTGGCCACAGTCGACCTGTCCCGGCATTTTGCAGCGCCCTGGGGCCTCCTCTCGCTGGTGGAGATCCCGCCCGGCGGCCGCGTCTATCCTTACGTTGAGGAGACGCACGACGAGAACCTGTTTATCCTGGCAGGGAACGCCACCATCGCGGTTGAAGAGGAGCGCTTCTACTCCTGGGAGCATGGGTTAAACGTGCTCATCCCGCGCGGCCTAGAGCGTGCCATCATCAACCGCTTGAGCGTGGACCCGCTCCTGTTCCTCTCTTTGCTCGTCTCGTGGGAACGCGAAGAAGAGGAAGGAGCGCGAGCGTGAGGATGGATCTGCAGAACAAAGTGGTGTGCATCACCGGCGCGGCGGGTGGCATCGGGAGAGCCATAGCAGAAGCCTTTGCGCGGGAAGGAGCGCGCCTGGCGCTCCTCGACCTCAATGCGGCAGGCCTGGAGGAACTGGCGGCAGCGCTGCGTCACACAGGAACGGTTGTCCACACGGCGGTGGCCGACCTGCGCACCGAGCAGGGCGTGCAGGAAGGCATGCAGGCAGCCCTCTCCGCGTATGAAGGAGCTATCGACATCCTGGTGCCAAACGTTGGCGCGCTTATAGCGGGCCCTTTTGAGACGCTGGAAAGCTGGCAGTGGCAGGAGGCGTTTGCCATCAACTTCTTCACCCATGTCTATGCCTGCCGCGTTGCCGTGCCGCTGATGAAGCAGCGAGGCGCGGGCTGCATCGTTTTCACCGGTTCCGACCAGGCGCTGCAGCCGGATGCGGGCCTGGGACCCTACGCGCAGGCCAAGGCGGCGACCCATAGCTTTGCCAAAATGCTCGCGCGTGAGCTGGCCCCTTGCGGCATCCGCGTGAATGTGGTCGCGCCAGGTATGACCAGGACGCCGCTGGTCGAGGTCCTGCTGGAGCAGCGGGCGAAAGAGTTTGGCGCCGATCTCAAGAGCGCGGAGCAGTTGGAACTCGCGCAGAGAGGGGTGCCGCTGGCCCGGCTGGGCGAGCCGGAGGAAGTAGCGGAGGCGGTGCTGTATCTCGCAACCGCCAGCTTTTGCACCGCGACTACCCTGAACATCAGCGGGGGAAACGTGCGCGCTGTGATGTGCTGAGCGCGGCAAGCGAAACGCCATCGCTGCCACGCATCGCGGGAGAAAGAAAGGAGAGACCATGGAAGGGTATTACTTTATTGCGTATGATGTCCAGGACGCCCACGCGCAGCAGTGCGCATCCTGGATTGCCGGATGCCTTGGGAAAGTGGCAGTAGCGCCGCAGAAATCCTGGGCTCTGGGATATTGGAGGCACTACCTCGAACACCTCGTTGGCGGGGCTGAGCGCATCATTGTCGTGCTTACTCCCGGCTTCTTGACCACTGGGGAGCCCTTTGTAGCGCATCAGCGCAAACTGGCGCTGCAAGAACGGGTAGCGTCCGCGCAGGAGCAAAACACCGTTTCACGCCTCCTGGTTGTCCTCGCGGAGGATTGCGCATCGCTCCTGCGCGCTGAATCGGTTTTCTCCCATGTCCAGGATTGGGTGGATTTCAGGTCCGTGTTGAAGGCCCGGGAGGCCTGCCAACGGCTTCTCCTCGACTATCTTTGGCCGGCTCAGGCTCAGACTATCGTCCAGGCCGCCAGTATTATGTAAGAACGTTGGTGTTGGAAGAGATGTTTGCAACAAGGAAGCTGAAATGATACACACCGTGTTTCTGGGCCTGGCCGTGGCTATCCTGTGGGGAAGCGCTGACACGCTCGCCACATTTGCCACGCAGAGGATTGGAAGTTCCACCACGACCTTCGTCGCGCAAAGCGCCGGCCTATTGCTCATGGCGGCCTTCGGCCTGGCCTTTGCCGGGCGACTCGGCCTGCTGTCCTTCTCAGCAACAGCGCTCGGCGAAAGCGTCCTGTGGGGAATAGCGCTCGGAGGAGTCAGCGCTAGCGCATACATGGCGTTGTATAAGGCCCTCTCCGCCGGCCCGCTCGCTGTGGTAAGCCCGGTCGTTTCTGCGCAGGGCGGCGTGACGCTGCTACTTTCGGTGGTGTTGTTGCAGGAGCGCCTGGGGCGCTTCCAGCTGTTTTTCCTCCTGCTCACGTTCGTGGGGGTCCTGCTGGCCTCGATTAACATCGGGAAGCTGGCGCAGGTGAAACCAAGGTCCCTGTTTGGTCCCTGGGCGCTCTTTGCCCTGATCGCGCTCCTGTGCTTCGGCGCGCTGGCCTTCGGGCTCGGCCTGGCCGCTCGCCAGACCAACTGGTTCATCAGCGCTCTCTTTATCCGCTGTTTTTCCTTCCTCTTCATCGCGGCGCTCCGGCATCCGGACTCGCCCAACTCGCCCAAAGAGGCGGGAAAGGCGGGAAGAGCCTGGGGATATCTCCTGGCGGGAATAGTCGGGTGCTTCGACATGGAGGGGCTGACCCTGCTGAGCATGGCCACGGCGTCGGGCTCCATTGGAGTGGCCGGGATGATCTGTTCCGCCTATGGCGTGATTCCCCTGCTGGCCGGCGTCTTCCTCCTGGGGGAGCGCATACATGTGAGCCAGTTCCTTGGCTGTGTATGGCTCGGGATTGGGCTGGCGGGCGAAGCCGCGCCGGCCTCCGCGCTGGCGGTTCCCCTGGCCTGCGTGGCAGTCGCGCTGGCAGCCGGCTGTGGGCTGGCCGCCCTGCGCAAATTGCCGGGCGACCGCAGGACGAAGCTCACCGCCCGCCCCTGGCATGGGTTCCACAGGTAGGGCAGGCAGCTATCCATCCTTATCTTAGAGGCCTTGAGGCAGGTTAATCTGCGGTGACGCAGCGCCCACAAGAGAGCTCTTGATTGGTTTGCGTTGTCGTTCGTTGCCAGAGCTGTGTAGAAAGGAGTCAATCGAATGGTAGTCATCGACACCGGTTGGGGGTCACTGGAGCCCCCGGCGAGAACCAACGGCCATGGGCCGAACCAGCGGGACATAACTGCGCTCGTGCCAAAGAGCGAGGAATGGTTCGACCTGGAGATGACAATGCACCGCCCGGACTTCCCGCGGACGGAATACCAGCTGGCGCTGCGTATTTTCCGTGAATTTGCCGCCGGATTCGCAGCGCTCGCTGCCATCCCTGCGTCCGTCGTCCTGTGGGGATCGGCGCGTTTTGCGCCCGGGGATGCTTTCTATCTCTCGGCGGTCGAGACGTCTCGCCTGCTGGCGCGGGCAGGTTTTGGCATCATCACAGGGGGTGGGCCGGGCATTATGGAAGCTGCCAACAAAGGCGCGCAGGAGGCAGGGGGAGTTTCTATCGGATTGCCCATGGAGTCCCTTACCGGCGAACCACCCAACCAGTTCCAGGACCTGTCCCTGGTGTTC
>CADDZH010000170.1 GCA_902812455.1 Chloroflexota bacterium
GGAGAGCAAGGATCAACCAGAGTGTATGTTTAAATGAATGGAGTTGCCGCATAGAAGCCCTCGATATCATTGCAAGAGAGGTAGTTCTTCGCCCAGGCCGTGAGCTCGCGCCAGGTTATAGACGTGGGCGGCTGTAGCGATATCCTCTACTGCTATGCCCAGGCCCTTATAGAGCGTAATATCCATGGGCGATTCGCGCTGTGGACCTTGCCCCCCGACCACATCGGCCAGCTCATAGACCCTATTCCAGTCGAACAGGCCCTCCTCAAAAGGAATAATAAAATCGCCTGCTTCGACCCGCGCCTGCTCTATGGAATCGGTCACAATGAGATGGCTGCGCTGCAGCGTGGAGAGATCGAGTTCGCGTTTGGTTGGCCAGTTTGAGCCGATGGCGTTGATATGGCAACCCGGCCTCAACCACTCGCCGAAGAGAACGGGTTCCGGTGAGGTTGTAGCCGTAATCAAGATATCGGCATATTCTACTGCCTGCCGGGCGCTGGCTACAGGTCTCACTTCTACATTGAGCAAGCGCGACATTTCATCACAAAAGATTTTACAGGATTGAGGCGTGCGGCTATAGACATAGACAGAGGATATAGGACACACTGCCCGCACGCCCATCAACTGAGTAACGGCCTGATTACCGGCTCCAATGAGACCAACGATTGAGGCATCTGGACGCGCAAGGTAGCGTGTTGCCAGGCCGGTTGTTCCACCGGTGCGCATACGACCAAGCCAGTCAGCTTCAATAATGGAGAGCAGTTGCCCATCTTGCGCGCTAAAGAGCAGGATGATAAAGCGGACGCCTTCACGAAACGCGGTATATGTTTTGTGCCCCAGCACTCCCAGTGTTGGAATAGCCGCAGCCAGCATGTTCAAGACGCCGTTGGCCATGACGATACGACTGCGTGGGAGATTGGCCACACTTTTTTCGGCAAGCGCGCTAAAGGCTTGTTCCAGTACTGTGACTGTATCAGGCATCGTCAAAAGCCGCCGGACATCGTCCTCGCGTAATACTAACGCCATCGTTACATTCTCTATAGCATAGTTGATAAGCTTAAATCCTGCGACGGATCACGCGCTGGATATAGACAATCGTTTCCTGCACTTCGTAGTTCTTTGGCACCCTGAGCGTTTTCTCGTTTTGGGGAGAAAGCATATCCTGCACCTTGCTTACGACAGGGAGTGCATTGCTCGCCGGCTGAAGAGCTCTGGTGGCGCGAGCAACCAGGCTGCGACGCAGCAGCTCAAGACCCACACCCACTGCCAGTGCGCCT
This sequence comes from Chloroflexota bacterium, assembly GCA_902812455.1. The sequence continues at coordinate 1,278 of CADDZH010000170.1, forward strand.
ACTCCGGCAGCAATGCGGGGCAACTGCGGGCTATGTAACACCGCTGGCAGGCGGCTCGAAAACGGAACCAGGCTCCTCGAAGATGATCCTGTCAAGTCTTCACCGCAATAACGGCAATACTGTTCACCCTCCGGATTTTCTTCGTGACAATAAGGACATACCATACACTTCCTCCTCTATGCAAAAACGCGAATATTGCTTACTTCCTGCTCTGTAGTATCTCCGCAATTGCCTCAATGACAATCGTATTTTCCTCAATAGTATTGTAGAAGTATGGGGAGATACGTAACAAGCCGGGTCGCGAGTCAACGATGATGTTACGCGCAATCAGGGCTTCGACAACCTCTTCGGGGCGTTCCAGCTCTAACATAACGATGGAGCTACGCCGTTCGGGTTCCTGCGGAGCGCGCACCTTCCAGCCACGCTCGCGAGCATGGGCAATCAGATCATTGGTCAGGTAGCGAGTGCGCTCGCAAATGCGCTCAACGCTGATCTCAAGCACCATATCCATGCCACCATTGGCGGCATAAATGGTAGGGACAGAAGGCGTGCCAAGTTCAATCCTGGCAGCATCCGGGCGAAATTCAAACTCTCGCGTCTTAAACTGGAACTGCTCGCGATGGCCAAACCAGCCTGCAATGGTTGGTTGCAACTGGGGTATCAATCCTTCGCGGATATAGACAAGCGCAAGGCCGGGTCCACCCATGAGCCATTTGAGCGTGCCGGTGACCAGAAAGTCGATATCCAGGGCATTGACATTGATGGGAATCTGGCCGGTGCCCTGATAATCATCGATCAGCAGATACGCTCCATTTTTATGCGCGATATCCGCAACGGCGCGCACATCTTGAATATATCCGCTTGTGAAGAAGACACGCGAAGTTGCCACCAGAGCAGTTTTATCATCAACCTTGCTCTCAAATAGCTCAGGAGGCGTATAAATACGATCGGGGCTTTCAACAAAGACGCACTCGACTCCCAGGCGCTGTTTTACGAGCCATTGGTAGGCCAGCGTGGGGAAATCCATATCGGCCATAACGACTTTATTGCGTCTACTGTAGTCCAGGGCGGTAGCAATAGAGCTGAGCGCGGCGGAAACGCTTGGGGCTATAGCGACCTCGTGCAGTTGAGCGCCAATGATCGTAGCAAATTTCTGGCGCACTTTAGCGATCTCTCCCATCCAGATCTCGTACCAGGCATGGGCGCCCCATTCATTCCACATTTCCATAAATTGATTGATGCCCTGCATCGAGCGCGTTGAAAGGGCCCCCAGCGAGCAGCTATTCATGTAGGTTTTGCGCTGCAGTATCGGAAACTCTGCCCGGTATGCGATCAGGTCAGGATGCTCAATAGCGGCTGGAGCTGAAAATTGCATTCTGAATTCGCTCATTGTCATCGCTTCCACGCTCCTTCTGGTCTTCCTGGCTTTCTATTTTATGCGATGCCCATATTATAATCCTTTGCCCGCAGGGAATCTACAGTTTTAGCCAGCAACATTGCCGCCTGCTCGATTTCCTCCGTAGTAGACCAGCGCCCCAGGGTTAAACGCAAAGCTCCCAGCGCGCGTTCGGGTGAAAGTCCCATAGCGAGCAAGACTGCCGATGGCTCAGTATTTCCCTCATGGCAGGCCGAGCCTGTGGAGCTGGCAATTCCGGGTGTTGCGGCCAGAACCTCTTCACCTATGACACGATCAACACTGATATTGAGCGTATTAGGCAGGCGCTCTGCTGGATGCCCGTTGAGGTAGACTGAGCCAGGGAGATATTGTTCAAGGCATTGCTGGAGCAGATCGCGTAAGCTGCGCAAACGAGGCTCGCTCTCAGGCAGTTGTTCGCCCGCCAGCATGCAGGCGGTACTCAGTGCTACCATATATGCCACATTCTCTGTGCCTGCTCGCCGTCCTGCTTCCTGCCCGCCGCCATAAATGAGCGGCTCAAGCTGTACACCGCTGCGCACATACAACGCGCCGATGCCTTTAGGAGCATAGAGCTTGTGCCCGGCGATGGTCAGCAGATCAACACCCAGCTCTCGCACATGAACCGGAATCTTGCCTACAGACTGCGAAGCATCGGTATGCACAAGCACGTCGGAACGATGAGCTACCTGCGCGATCTCTTCGAGAGGCTGGAGCGTGCCCGTCTCGTTATTGGCGTGCATGATCGTGACCAGGATGGTTTGCTCGTCGATGGCCGCTGCGACATCTTGCGGGTTAACACGCCCGTACCGGTCTACAGGCAGGTAGGTGACGCGAAAGCCATGCAGTCGTTCCAGCGCGCGACAGGTATTGATGACGGCGGGATGCTCTGTCACCTGGGTGATGATATGCTTGCCATAAGCACGCTTCGCCAGGGCAACACCGCGAATAGCCAGGTTATCGCTTTCGGAGCCGCCTCCGGTGAAAATAATCTCGCCCGGCGCGCATCCCAGCAATTGAGCAACTTGCGAGCGGGCAGTGTCGATGGCCTGGTGGGCTACCTGCCCATAATGATGCGTGCTGGATGGATTGCCAAAATGCGTCGAGAGGTAAGGCAGCATGGCCTCGACAACCAGCGGGTCAACGGGCGTGGTGGCGTTGTAATCGAGATAGATCGGGCCATGCTGGAGAGCGGGATGCTGGTTCATCTTTCCTACCCCTTATATGTTACGATTCTTCCCCACACACTCTTCGTTCCCCATATGCCGGCACGCAGGCACTCAAGCTGCACGATCTGGCTGTGGTCTACGAACAGGTTTACCTCCGCGCCATAGTTCTTGATATACCAGGCGAACACTTCGGGGTCGGCGGCTTCGAACATCACCTTCTCCAGGCCCAGCTCGTCAATGATTTTGGCGACGGCATCGGTGCGCCAGGTCTTCACATTTTCGGTGATGCCTTCGGACTCGATCATAATCATGTAGGCCCCGGCCTCGAGGAAGCGTTTGGCTTGCCCGATAGCCCAACCCACGTCGCGTGTACCCTCGGCTTCAAGTTCCTCGGCAGAGGTGGCTCCTCCAGCCCCGAATTGGATGCCAACTTCTGGCTTGGCTTTGAGTCCCGTCTTTTGCACCTTCTCCACTAAACGCAGCCAGTCATCCACGGGAATGGTGATAAAGCCGCTCGAGATTTCGAGGATGTCAAAGCCGATTTCGCGGCACTCCTCAATATAGCGATTCACTGCCTCCGGCCCCTGCGTGAGGACGTGCTCGATAAAGCCCCCGGTCGAGACCAGCACATTATAACGATGGGCAAGGTCGATGATCTCCTGGACAGCTTTCCTGGGCATCAGCGTGAAGGAGCCTCCTGCGAACTTGATGGAGTCCACGTACTCACCCATCGTTTCCAGGATATCCTCAAAGTAGCGTTTGCCAAAAGGCGTGTAGTAAGCGGCGCGGATCTCGGTGATACCCCGCGTGCGTGGCTTGCCCTGGCGGGCATTCGTTCGCAGGTAGGTAAAGCCGCGTTCATTCTCGCTCATAATATTATGCTCCTATCGTTCTCCGTTTCGCACATACGTCAAAAGCTCGGTCAATTGCTGCACTTCAAGCGTCTCCAGGCGTGCCACGGCCTCTATGATGCCCCGGCGCAGCTCTTCATCGGTAAATGGTCTGGCAAGCTGCTCAAATTTCTCAGTGGCTTTTTGCCAGGACATGGGCTGTGTGTAAAAGCCTTCGTAGTCTTCCTTCTCAATACTGAAGGTACGGCCATTATTGAGAAAGACCTGGATACGGCAGGGCATCGCATCAGGAAATAAGGCGCTCATCTCATCGCTGGAATGAACTTCTACCTTGTGCAGCAGCGTTTGCACATCACGGCGCTCAATGCGTTTTGGTGTGTATTGCTTTGGCGTGACCTCGCCATCCAGGAAGGCCACAGCTACCATGTACGGCAGGCTGTGATCGGCCTCTTCTTTGGTCTGCACATGGTATTTGTTGCCTTCCTCGCCGCCACCAATGATGTTATAGGCCACGTCAAAGATCTCAATCTCGATGCGCTGGATGTCATCCGCCTGCAGATGATGTGCCTCGCGCAGTTCGAGTATACCCTCTAGCGCAGATTGCGAATGAAACTCGGCGTTGTACTTCTTGATATTCGTGCGCCGGACGATCTCAAGATTTTCTTTCTGCCAGTCGATCTCGAAATGCCCGGCGATAGCATCCATGAAACCTTTGTTGCCCTCGAAGACCTCCGCCGGTCCGGTAATACCCTGCATAGCAAGAAAGGCGTCCGAAGTAGCGACGAACGCGGTATGAGGGTAAGCCAGACCTTTCCAGTGCGAGAGGCTTCCTGTGCGCGTGACACGCAGGGCATTGTTGGCCGTACCGCTGATCGCAATGGCATTGGCGGTTTTCTTCTGGCTGAGACCTAGAGCCTTCGCTACTCCTGCTGCTACTGCATAAGCTCCCTGGGTTGTGTGATCGAAGCCTTTGGCACGCACCGGAGCAACGTCAGAGAGCCGGCATTGCACCTGGTAGGCTACGGCGAGGGCAGTGAGGAAATCTTTGCCACTTTTCCCGGCATACTCGCTGGCAGCAAGTACCGGCCCCAGGTTATCGCTTGGATGGCAGGTCTCATGCTTCGCCAGGTAGGTGTCGTTGAAGTCTAAATAGCGTACAAGGGCGGCATTATAAAAGGCGGCGCGATCTGGGGCCGTTTTTTCGCCAGCGATCAGTGAAGCAAGATCATTGCCTCCAAACTGCTCGATCTGGGCGGCAAGCATCCTGATAGGTGGCCCTTTCAGAGCGCCAATGGCACAACCCAGCGCATCCAGCACGTGAAGCTTGAGCGCCTGGCGCGCCTCTTGCGAAAGGTCCTCATACGTGGCACGAACCACAAAGTCAGCAAGTTGTTCAACCTGAGTCATAAGCGTTTCCCTCCGATGTACATGGCCCCCACAAGGGAGCCAACGTGCCAATGAATTGGCACTCTACTGCATGTCACATGTCATGTGAAGGGTAACAGGATATTAGTATTTCTCCAGGCCGATCCCTGATATGGTTGTCTCTGCTTTCCATTGTATGTTTCTCTCCCATCTTCCGCAAACTGAGCTTTAGCGGTGGTTTCAACAAAAAAACGGGCTGTAGGGATGTAATTATCAATTTTGCCGATCCAACTTGGTTATGAGGAAACGATCCCGCCGCCTGATGAGCTTTCCCGATCAATTGGGGTAATCAGGACCGGGTCGTAG
>CADDZH010000171.1 GCA_902812455.1 Chloroflexota bacterium
CAATAATGGCGATAATGGCATACAGCACGCCACAGGCGATGATGCCTCCCAGCGCAAGCGGGATGTTATGGTTAGGGCCTGTGCCAGAATAAGCCGTTACCGCGAGTATGACAGCGATGAATGAGAAGCTTGAGCCGAGGTAACTGGGTACACGGCCGCCAACAATGAAGAAGAAAATGAGCGTGCCGATACCTGAAAAGAAAATAGCGGTGTTAGGGTTGAATCCCATAATGATGGGAGCAAGCACCGTTGAGCCAAACATGGCCAGGACATGTTGTAGTCCCACAAGAATTGTTTGGCCCCAGGGAAGCCGCTCATCGGGGGCAATAACACCTTCAGTTTTGAGCGTCCAACGCGGGAGATAGCCTTGTTGTTCGACTGTTGCCATACAGAATCCTCCTTGATAAGATGAACCTCGAGTCTAGAGCGATTGTATCAGAACAATAGGACAGGGGCAAGCCCTGTCCCTACCCTGGACATGACGCCAACCAATACATCTCATGCGTTTCCTTCTTTCTTCTCCATTTCCGCATTTGACAGTGTATGAGAGAATAGCTCTGTGATAGATAGTGGTGGCAACACCTTAGAGGAGGGGAAAATACATGAAAAATATGCAAGGAGGCGACAAGAAGTCCGCCAGGAGCACTACCGCGAACAACAAGACGTCTAAGGGATTCACGGATGAGGAACGAGGCGCGATGAGGGAGCGCGTCCAGGAACTGAAGGTGGACAAGGCGGACGGGGAAAGCGCCGTACTCGCCAAGATCGCCGCGATGCCGGAACCGGATCGCGCCCTCGCCGAGCGACTCCATGCGATCATCACAGCCAGCGCGCCAGCCCTCTCGCCGAAGCTCTGGTACGGAATGCCCGCGTATGCCAGGGACGGCAAGGTCGTCTGCTTCTTCCAACCCGCGCACAAGTTCAAGACGAGGTACGCGACGTTCGGCTTCAACGATAGCGCGAACCTCGACGAAGGCGCCATGTGGCCGGTCGCCTTCGCGTTGAAGGAGTTGACTGCCGCCGAAGAGGCGAAGATTGCCGCGCTCGTCAAGAAAGCGGTGAGCTGAGGGCATGCCATTGCCCCCATTTCTGCCATCGCCCCTCTTCATCCCTTGCTTTTCTTCGTCCTATGGTGCATACTTAAATCGAATCTATCAAACGTTAGTTAGGCTATGAAGTAGATAATATAAATGAGGAGCCATAATATGGATGAGCATAACGAATATGTTTCAAGGTTGCGTGTGCGTATCAGTGAAAAAGACGCGCATTATGGAGGGCAACTGGTCAACGGGGCCTATGTGCTCTCGCTTTTTGGCGATGTAGCAACCGAGCTTGCTGTCCTCTGTGATGGAGATGAAGGCCTGCTGGTAGGCTATGAGCGTGTTGAACTTCTTGCACCCCTGTTTGCCGGGGATTATGTCGAGGCGGTAGGTCGCATTACCAGGATTGGTCGTACCTCCCGGCGCATCGAATTTGAAGCCTACAAGATCATTGCGGCGCGGCGCGATATCAGCAACTCGGCTGCCGATGTCCTTGATCCACCCCTTCTCGTTGGCCGCGCCATTGGTACAACGGTCGTCAAGGCTGAACGGCAGCGCAAAACCCACGCGGAAGTGTAGTATGCATGCTCTCGCTTTTCTGTTAGAATACCAGCATGGTACAGAAGACATCTGAAGAAAACAGGCGGCACGAAGGTCGTTCTGTGCGCGCAAACATTCTTGCGGCGGCCGTGCAGCTCTTTGCGGAGTATGGATATCATGCTGCCCCACTACGTGATATAGCGCGCATGACCGGAATCCAGGCTGCCAGCATCTATTACCATTACGCCAACAAGCAGGCGTTGCTGGTTGAAATCATGGAAACCTACATGCTGCAACTCAATGCCAGCCTGGAGCGTATCCTGCGCGACGAACATGACCCGCAGCGCCGCCTGTATGCAGCCATTGCCAACCATATCCGTCTTCACACGACGTATAAAAACGAGTTCTTCATTATCGACACAGAGATCCGAGCGCTTGAGGGCGAGAATCGCACGTACATCCTTTCATTGCGCGACCGCTACGAGGCTCTCATTCAAGAAATCCTCGCCGATGGAATGGAGCAGGGTGTTTTTCGCCGCAGCGATGTGAAGATTTCCTCATACGCGATCATTGCCATGTGTACCGAGGTAGCCACCTGGTTTCGACCCAGCGGCAGACTCACCGTCCAGCAAGTGATCGATATTTATAGCGAAATGATCACGCATGGGCTGCTGGCAGGCTCTGCTGCCCCTCAAAAGCAGGAGGAATCAGCGCATACTTGATGCCCTGTTTCTGTAGCAAGAGGTTCAAGACATCCTGTAGCGATGCCAGTGGAACTCTGGCAGTGATAAGAGCCTCCACATCGATCTGCCAGCTCGTGATCAACTCAAGCGCCTGGGCGAAATAGGCAGGAGTATGGTGAAATACGCCCTTGAGTGTCAATTCCCCATAATGTAATGGACCTGTCTTCAGGCTAATTTGTGTTCCTGATGGGCAGCCACCGAAGAAGTTGACGAGGCCTCCCGGCCTGGCCATAGTCACAGCCAGTTCCCATGTTTCCGGCCTACCCACTGCTTCGATCACCACATCGGCTCCGCGCCCGGTATCCGTTTGTGCTCTCACCGCTTCCCTCTGCTCTTCAGGAGTCATTGCGCTCGTATCGATCACCACCTCAGCCCCAAAGCGCCTTGCCAGGGAGAGCCGCTCGGCACCATGCCCGGTGATGATCACGCGCGCCCCTCGCAAGCTGGCAACTGCCGCCAGCAGTAAGCCTAATGGCCCTGCACCCAGGATAGCAACTGTGTCATCGCGCCGGATATTGCTTGCATCGACCCCGTGCAACGCGCATGCGAGCGGCTCTGTAAGCGCTGCTGCCACAAATGATGTGCCTGGGGCGAACTTATACAGATTCAGGCGCACAATGCGCTCGGGGACAAGCAGGTATTCAGCATAGGCTCCGTTCAGCAGCAGCAGGTCTTCACATAGGCTATACTGCCCGCGCTTACAATAGAAGCAATGCAGGCATGGGGCGGAATTGGCAGCAACGACGGCATCGCCTTCACGGCACTGTGTCACTCCTTCACCTACCGCAGCGACGATCCCTGAGGCCTCGTGGCCAAAGCCTGCGGGCACCTGGCGAAAGAGCAGGGGATGCCCTCGAAGGTAGGTTTTGACATCTGTCCCGCAGGTCGTAGCAGCCGCGACCTGCAACAACACTTCGCCAGGCCCTGGATGCGGCACAGGACGCTCTTCCAGGCGAACATCCATCGGGGCGTAAAACATAGCAGCGAGCATTGTCATTCCGGCGCCTTTCTCAGTATATATTCCTTGCCTGTTAATATTCTACTCGAACCCAAAGTCACCCTCTACTCCAAAAATAGAGCTTGCTGCCGTTGATCTTTGTCAGGTTTCACACTAGGATCATAAACCATAAAGGGCCCGGAGTATAGAACAGGATAGGACAATGGAAGATACCAGGTTACCTGATAGCCAGAATTCAGTGTCTCTCCCTGAGCCTTCTGATTTGGAAGACTTATCAGAGCTTTCTGACCAGGGACGTTCTAAAGAGGATGACCAGCAAGAGCAAGCAGTTGCTAGCACATCGTCTCCTCGGTTGTCTCCCTTCCACCGCTATCTCAAAAATCTTCATATCGAAAATTTGCCGGTCACAGCCACGATCAAAAGGATCCCCGAGGTTGGATATGTTATTGGAGTTGCAATCCTGCTGCTTGTGCTCATAGCAGGTACTATCCTCGTAGCTGTGAGAAGCAGGAGTAGTACTTCTGGCGGGAATCATACTCCTGCCAGGACTCAAAGAGGGCGAGCGGCTGCCCTTACTCCGGCGCCACTTTTTAGTGATAACTTTGCCAGCGATGGGAAAGGCTGGGAAATCGGGCAGGGGAAAGGCTACAGTAGCACAGTTGGTGGCAATCAGATGATCCTCTCCGAGGCTAACCACAAAGTGCTCTTTTCGGCTATTCCTGTGAAGACAATGTTCACCAATTTTTCTGCAACGACCACCCTGACACTTCTGCAAGGCGATCCAGGCGATAGTGCCGGCTTGTATGTGCGTGGCAACAGGACATTCACACAGGGCTACATGATCGATGTTTATGGAAATGGCATGTTTGATATCTACAAGATTTTCCCTAACTCCGGCAATGATGCCTATCTTGTCCAGCCTACTCCCTCGCCTGCAATTAATCCTTTAGGCCAGCCAAATAAGTTGACGGTCATCATGAAGGGAGCGCAAATTATCGTGCAGATCAACAATACACAGGTTGCCTCGGTCACCGATACCAACCATGCCTATCTACACGGCCAGATCGCTCTCTTTGCCGAAAATGGTATGACCTCTGATGGAGTAAAAGCCAGCTTCAATGAGATAATCGTCTACCCGGCACCAGCGTAGTTACCTTGCGGGATGATCAATTCGTCTCTCTCTAAGAGAGTATAGAGAACAAAGCTGTTCATCGGACAAAGACGGTTATCGAGTCATTGAGTATGGTAAGCAGAGATCACCCCAAAACCCTGAAGCTAACTATCGTTGCTGGCCTCCTTCTCTTACTGTTGTTAGTAATCAGTAGCATGATCTTCTTTTCCCTTCAGGGAAAGAAAAATACGCAAGGCCATCCAGGCAATGCCGTCGTCACAGTCACGCCAGCGCAAAGTACTCCCTCACCAACTTTGGCAGCCTCATCGACACCGCAGCCACTCTTCTTTGATAATTTTACAGGCCCAGATGAGGGCTGGTATGTTGGAGATTCTGCCGGCTATACACGCTTGATTGCCACCGGTACCCTGCTCCTGGCCGATACAAATCACACCATTCTCACGGAGAGCTTGCCGGCCAGCAAAACCTTTGATGATTTCACCCTTACTGTTACTTTCACTCTTATAGAGGCCGGGCCGGCCGATAGCGTAGGACTTTATCTACGAGGTGATACCTATCTCGATCATGATTACCGCATCGATGTGTATGGCGACAACACCTATTCCGTTAGCAAAGAATTCGTGGGAGCTGATGGAGAGCAGGAGATAGCCTTCCTCGCTGGCCCAACCACAACGCCTTCCCTCAATCCGCTGGGCCGACAGAATACATTGACGGTCATGATGAAAGGCCCCCAGATGGTGTTAGAGATCAATGGCTCAATCGTCAACTCGCTGACCGATTTCGATTACACTAAAGGCCAGATCGCCCTCTTTGTTCAGAATAGTCCAACTTCTAATGAGGCGGAAGCTACGTTTAGCAGCATCGCCGTCTATCCTGCTCCCGGCCAGTTGCCACCAGGATGAACGGGCACATCTTCTTAATGACGGTACGATGATGCTCTTCCCATTATGGGTTAGTATAGTAAGTAATGCAGGTTTTAATACGTCCACCTATATGACGGAGGAACTACGATGCAAAAAATCCAAACACAGGGCGTTCACCACATCACCTTTGTCGGCTCCAATCGTGAGGCAACCATTGACTTCTACGAGGGCGTCCTTGGCATGCCGCTTATCATCGACCAGCCCAACCTGGATGTCCCAGGGGAAACACATCTCTACTTCGATACAGGAGATGGGCGGCTGATCACCTTCTTTGTCCGGCCAACCCGCGAGAACGACCCTATTCCCAACCCTGAAGGGATTGGCAATCTTCACCACATCGCCTTCACCGTCTCGCGTGCCACTTACACACAGGTTGCCCAGCGCTTGAATGAGCGGGGCATCTGGAACACAGGCAATATCGATCGTGGCTTTATGGACTCGATCTACTTTAGAGACCCCAATGGGCAACTGCTTGAGTTAGCCTGCTACAAGTTCGTTCCGCCGGAAGGCTACACCTACGCTGATGTGCTCGTCACGGCTCACCGTATTCGTGTGGCTGCCGGTGATGAATTCATCCGTGATTCTCACCTTGCTGACGCCATTGCCGAACTGGCCGGGCGCAAAGGAATCTCTCTCACAAGAGCGGAGCTGCCCAAAGCCGAGGAAGTCAGGCCAGCACAGACCCAAGAAGGCGAAGTAGAGGAAAAAGTGGAGTCACTATAGGCTTTCAGGCTCAAAAACATGTACAGTGCTGGCAGGAATCTCTAAGGTGACCAGCATCCCGGCAGCAAGACCGAGTTCACGATATTCCCGCTGCATCAGGGGAACCTCTAGCAGCAATCCAGCGCCGAGCCGCACAACAATCTTGTGCAGCATCCCTGCTGGTTGCTCACGAACTACCAACCCCTGGGCAAACACCGGAGCGTCTAGCCTTCCTTCGGGTTCTTCCAGGATCATGCCTGCGGGAAGTACCCGCACCTCTTCGGCACGAATACCGATATGTATACGTTGCCCCCGAACTAATCTATAATCGGAGGGGACAAATGCCCGCACATGCAAATCGGCCACCTGCACCTCTATCATATCTACCGTACCTGTAGGGGC
>CADDZH010000172.1 GCA_902812455.1 Chloroflexota bacterium
CCTGGGAACAAAAGGCCAGGCAAACGTTACCCCCACCTGGCCCAACTTCCCCCCTGCAGCTTCCGCCACCACCCCTCTACAGGGAGGTACGTCGATACGGCTATCAGGGGATACGGCAAATGCCGGGTGGATGCCCCAATTAAAATCAAATGGGAGTGTGCCTGTATTGGTGATGCGGTGATCAAAGCGGATCGCAGGCGATCCAGCTTCCACTGTGATAGTCTTTTCTACCCGCGCGGTCGTGATCGGGCCATCGCACCACAGGTGTACCTGCACCTGCCGTGGGCCTCCTTCGAGCACCTCGTATGCCCATTCCAGCGCCCATAATTCACCCAGATAGGGCAGTGTTTCACCCGCATAGACGCACTCTGCCCCATTGGGGAAAGGCTCATCCCAGCCACCCGCCCAGTGGTTGTCGAAATTGGCTGCAAACGGCGCACGATGGGGCGCGATGCGGGGGTTGTGCCAGAGCACATTGCGATCGGCCGCTTTGTGGATCACGTTGTAGATCTTTGCCCCCAGCTCTGGCAGGATATCCAGCCGCAGGTACTCATTTTCGATGCGTATTACGCTGAGACCCCGATAACTCCACGCCGTCTCAATCCATGCTGCCACCGTCTTTCCTCCTACCTCCTTCCTATCAGGAAAGCGTTTGTTTACTCATGGACGAATAGGCAGTTCACTCTTGTATATCCGAGCTTTCTGCCGCTAGCGCCGGGGTCACAGTGAAGAGAGCAGGCCGTGTGGTACGTAACGCAATAGTATAGAGTATGGCAAGCACGAGGAGTGCAATTGAGAGCACGACTATACTCTGACCCATCTGCCAGCCGGCGCTCCATAAACTTACAAAGAAGCTGTTGTAGAGGAGGTAGACCCCGACAGCAATGCCGATGAGCGGAATGAGCACATTGAGGAAGATATTGAACTGCTCTCGCCGGAAGCGCCAGAAGAAGATCATGTTGGAGAGGTTGACGAACAGGTAGGTCACCAGCGCGAAGAATACGATGGCCGACCCCCACCACGAAAAGGCGTTGTACAGCCCCACCCATAACGCCCAGATGACATCGATCACTATCGTCAGGGCAAAGATGACATGCATCGCATTCCATGGCACCTGGAAGCGCGGGTGAAGCCCACCGAAGAACTTGGGCAGCGATCCCTCGCGACCCATCGCGTAGAGCACACGGGAGGCTCCCACGACAGTAGCGATGTACACGCCGGTAGCTGCCGTCATTCCTGTAATGATCACCAGGATATTAGCGGGTCCCCAGTAAAGACGAGCAATGGGCGTAATGGGCGTTACTCCCGATGTCGTATACTTTGCGACTTCATTGATGGGCACCGCCATCGTGTAGAACCATGACATCACGATCCAGAAAACACCTACACCCACGCAGGCAGCGATGGTGGCTCTGGGTATGAGCGACCGAGGCGTCCGTGTCTCTTCGGCCAGCGTACTGATCACATCATATCCCGTAAAACTGAGCAATCCGAAGATCAGCCCGGCGAAGAGGCCCGTTGTGCCATTGAGCGCAGCCCCTGGATTGAACGGCGAAAAATCGAGCTGTCCCTGGCTGATCTTCACAAAAAAGATCGTTAGTCCAAGGAGCGTGACCACACCGGCTTCAATGAGCATCATGGTGAGCACCGAGTGCGTCGAGAGCTTGATGCCCCGGTACACCAGGATACCTACCAGCACGGTGACGATCAAAAACCCGATCAGCCACGTGCCAAAACCGGTCCCTTGCACACCCACATAGGTCAGCAGGTCATTGAAAAAGAGCCCGAACAGAATGGGTTGCAGGAGAACGGCGATAAAGTAGTAGAGCGCCATCATGATCCCTACGCCCACGCCAATAGTCGGGCGTACAGTGCGCCAGAGCCAGGTATAGGCGCTGCCGGACGAGGGCATTTCACGCGAGACGAGGGCATAGCTGATGGCTGTGGGCAGTGAGGCCACAAGCGAAATAAAAAAGATGACGGGCGCGACTTTGCCAGCGTTGGTTGCCAGCGGGCCAAAGTTGGCGTAGATACCAAGGGCTGGGGCCATCATGACGGCGCCCATGGTAGCTGCCCCGGCAAAACCCAGGGCACCATACTTCAACGTTTGTGTCGATGATGTCGCCATAAAACATCCCTCCTTGCCTGTACTTACATCGGATACAGGCTAGTAAATCGTTGAGAGCACTCCTCCATCCACCAGCACATGTGTGCCTGTGATAAAGGAAGCATCCTCAGAAGCCAGAAACACTGCCACTCGCGCGATTTCATCAGGAGATGCTATCCGTCCCAGGGGATAATGCTCCTCGATGGCGGCACGCGCCGCGGCAGGATCAGGATAACTGTTGAAATAGACCTGGTTGAGGGGAGTATCCACATCGCCGGGACAGATGCATACGGCTCGGATTCCCTGCCGGCCATATGCAATGGCCAGAGCTCGAGTCATGGCCAGGATGCCGCCCTTCGTAGCACAGTACGCTGCGAGTTTTGGGTCGGCAACCAGCCCCATCACTGAACTCATGTTGATGATGACGCCGCCGCCTTGCGCGATCATTACGGGAATAGCATATTTGCAGCCCAGGAAGACCCCACCGAGATTAATATCGATCATGCTGCGCCATTGCTCCATGCTCGTCTCGTGCAGGGCCACCTCGTACTGAATGGCGGCGTTGTTCACCAGAATGTCAAGCCGCCCGAACCGTTCCAGACAGGCCGTGATTGCTGCCTGTACGGCACTTTCCTGTGAGACATCGGCTTCATAGAAGGCAATACTGCCGCCCTCGCGAGCGATCTCATCTGCCACCCGCTCGCCTGCCGCACGATTCCAGTCCACGCCAAAGACTGCCGCGCCCTCACGCGCAAAGCGCTTGGCGATGGCTTCGCCAATACCAGAGCCGGACCCCGTCACCAGAGCTACCCTGGACTGTAGTCTCATTGCTTGCTCCTGCTGCGCCATTTGTTTCATCTAGTGAAATACTATATTGTTAGATGAATTGAAAGAAGTATACCATTGAGATCATGCGCTTGTCAATACCTTGACAAGAACTTTTTTAGAGTACATAATTGAACTACCTTAAGCGGTATTTGGCGTGCATGATTTATGTTTCATAGAGTAAAATATACCGTCATTCTAGTGAACTTGAAGGTGGCAACCAGAGATGGAGAGCTGTGATGACAGGCAAAAATGATGGGCGGTATGACATTGCAGTAGTAGGGAAAGCGCTCGATGTGCTCGAGGCATTTGAAGGACATGAGAGCCTTTCGCTGGCTGAACTGGCACGCATGCTCGATCAGCCTAAGCCGAGCGTTTTCAGGCTGGTCACAACCCTGGTTCACCGGGGGTACCTTGAGACCGCCGATCAGCCCGACCGCTACCGCCTGGGTCTGCATTTGGTCCATGTGGCAATGGGAGTATTGGCGCGTTCAACCTTGCGTGAACTGGCTCGCCCGTACATGCGCCGCCTGCGCGATGATTTTGGGCATAGTGTCAACCTGGCCGCGCTTTCCCATGGGGAGGCCATCTTTATCGATGTGCTCTCTGGCCTGCATCCCTTCCGTATGGAGACAGCCCTGGGCAGCCGCGTCGAGTTGCATGCTACGGCTGCCGGCAAGTCCATTGCAGCGCTTTTGCCGGAAATGGAATTGGCCTATATGCTGGACGTTGCTGGCCTGCCGGCCTTTACGCCGCACACGATTACCACGCGGGCTGAATTGCGAGAGGAATTAGGGCGTGTCCGTGTGCGGGGCTTCGCTATCGATGACGAGGAAAGAGAACCGGGCGCACGCTGTGTGGGAGCCGCGATACTGGGGAGAGATGGTGAGGTTGTAGGAGCCATCAGCGTCTCCGCCGCCTCGGCCCGGCTCACAGACGAGGTGATCCCACGTGTTGGGGCAAGTCTTTGCGCTGCCTGCAAAGCCATTTCATTTGGCCTTGGCTATCGTAGCAAGGAGGTTGCCGGCGTAGTCTCCTGAGGAGCGCTAGCGTGTCTTTATGCAGGAAAGCAGCCAGCCGGGCCATCACTTTACGAAACGAAAGGGAATAGTCAATGACCACACGTATGCCAACCCGTGCTCACGAACTCTACATGCGGGCCAGGAGAGCGCTTGTTGGGGGAGTGAGCAGCTCTTTTCGTGCTGCTGTCAAGCCTGAACCACTTTTTGTGGATCAAGCGCGGGGAGTACGCCTGGTAGATGCCAATGGAGATGAGTATATAGACTTTTCGCTGGCCTGGGGACCTCTCATCCTCGGTCATAGGCACCCGGCTATTGTCAGTGCTGTGCAGGCGCAGTTGGAGTGCGGGCATATGTTCGGGGCGCAGCATGAGCTGGAGATTCGTGTAGCTGAGCGCCTCCAGGCGGCCATACCGTGCGCCGATCTCGTCACCTACTCAAATTCCGGCTCTGAAGCAGTACTGGTCGCGCTCCGCCTGGCCCGCGCTTTTACCCGGCGCCCCAAAATCCTCAAGTTCGAGGGGCACTATCATGGCTGGACCGACAGCATGCTTATCAGTTATCATCCTCCCCTGAGCAAGGCTGGTCCCCCTGATCACCCTATCCCGGTTCCTGGAACTGCCGGTCAGGCCGAAACAGCTCTAAGCGATGTCATCGTTCTACCCTGGAATAATCCTCAGCTACTGGAAGAGACATTGCAACGACGCGCATCAGAAATCGCGGCGGTGATCATGGAGCCGGCCATGTGTAACTCTGGTATGGTTGCTCCCGTCCCTGGCTACCTGGAAGAAGTACGTAAGCTCACCGAGCAACATAACGTCCTGCTCATTTTCGATGAAGTGATTACCGGATTTCGCCTGGCACTTGGCGGAGCCCAGGAATACTATGGCGTTACTCCGGATATTGCTACCTATGCCAAAGCTGTTGCCGGAGGCTTCCCTCTCAGTGTCATTGCAGGGAGGCAAGCGGTGATGGACCTGATTGCAGAGGGAGTTGTACAGCATAGTGGCACCTACAATGGCAACCCTATCAGTCTTGCTGCGGCAGAGGCAACGCTGGCACAACTCAGCCTCCCTGGTACTTATGAGACCCTCCATGCTCTTGGAACGGTACTAGCTGATGGCGCGCGCCGGCTCCTGGAAAAGCACCACCTTCCTGCACTTGTCCAGCAGATCGGCCCGATGATGCAGATCCTCTTTACTGACCAGTTGGAAGTGCGTGACTACCGCGCGGTTGCCGTGTGTAACGCTGAGCTGAGTGCTGCGCTGGTGCAGGAGTTGCGCACGCAGGGTATTCTCATCCTGCCTGACGGGCGCTGGTATCTCTCGACGGCCCATACACAGGCTGATCTAGAGACTGCCCTCGAGGCGCTGGATGCAAGCCTGGCAAATATATCGGCAACTTGATAGCAGCATACAAGGCGTAAAGGCATACATCTGATAAGGTCTAAGCGAAGGGAGCATGAACGATGAAAATAACCGATATTCGTGTGACTCCAGTCATGGTGCCTTTAGAGGCTCCGCTCAGGTGGAGCATGGGGGTAGAGACAAGTACGACACGGGCGATCGTAGAAATCTCGACGGATGAAGGCATTACCGGTATTGGCGAGACGTACGGCGGCAACGAGATTGTGCATGCAATTGAGACCGCGAAACCTTTTGTGCTTGGTATTGATCCCCTGCAGACCGGGCTCTTACAGCACCGGCTCGGCGTCTTTTGTATTTCCTATGAGACGCAAGTTCCTCCAGTTGCCCGTGCCGGTATCGAGATGGCTTGCCTCGACGCGGCTGGTAAGGCACTTGGTCGCCCAGTACACGCCTTACTCGGTGGAGCAGTACGCGATCGCGTAGAGGTGGCGGCCTACCTGTTCTTCCGCTACCCTGGAGAATCCGGTGTAGGAGGCGAGAGCACTCCCGAAGCTATCCTCACGCGTGCCGAAGAGCTGGTCAAGCGCTATGGCTTCAGAACGATCAAATTCAAAGGGGGTGTATTGCCGCCTTATGAGGAACTGCGAGCTGTGCGCCTGCTGCGCGAGCGCTTCCCGCATAGCCCCTTGCGTTGGGACCCCAATGCCGGCTGGTCCGTTGAGACATCTATTCGCGTAGCCAGGCGCCTGGATGACGAAGGCATTGATCTCGAATACCTGGAAGATCCGACGGCGGGGTTAGAAGGCATGAGCCAGGTACGCCGCGCCGTTAGTAGTATCCCTCTGGCAACGAACATGTGCCTGGTGAGCTACGAGCAGCTTGCCCCGGGGATCAAAATGCGCAGCGTTGATATTATTCTCTCCGACGTTCACTATTGGGGCGGGTTCCGTGCCAACCAGAAAATGGCGGCCGTGGCCGAAGCTTTTGGCCTGGGCGTGGGGATGCATAGTGATCGTGAACTGGGAGTCTCCACGATGGCGATGATTCACCTTGCCGCCTCCCTCCCGATCCTCAGCCATGCCATCGATAGCCATTATCATGATCAGGTA
>CADDZH010000173.1 GCA_902812455.1 Chloroflexota bacterium
ACCATATACGGCTGCGCATGGGGAGAAATTGTGCATAGTTGTGGGCTTGGTTGGTGCAGGAGAAGGAGGGGTGGGCAGGTCAGGGTGGGGACGATTGGGACGGTGGGACAGCAGGATGGTGAGTTAGGGTGTTGAAGGGAGGCTGCTGCAAGCAGGGATGGTCAGGCAGGGTGTAGAGGCCGCGAGCAGGAGAGATGAGCTTGCCGGAGTGACAGAGGCGCTGGAGGGTCTTGCGAATGGCCTCATAGCCGACAGGAACCTGCTCGACCAGTTGCACAGCCGTCATGGGAGCCGGATGGGTGCCTAAGGCGGTCAAGATGTCGTGCTGGGTGAGCGTGAGCCGCTCATGGGAGGTGAGGGCAGGCGAGGTGAGAGCGCCAGCAGGCGGCTGGTGCCAGGAGATGATAGGAGCTGCCAGAGTGGAGGAGTCAGTGTCAATGCTAAAGGAGAGGGTGGAGGGTGAGGAGGCCGCCAGGCTGTGCTTGGGAGTCAGGAGCAAGCGGAGGGAGTCGTCCACGGGATCAGCTTCAGGGTCGGGAGCGAGCAAGAGCGCGCTATGCACCGAAGGCAGGCCAGGCAGGTTCTGCAAGCGAGCCGGGTCCAGGACTTTGGGGAGCGAGCGGGTGAGGGGACGGATGAGGACGATGGCGCAGTTAGTCTCTTGAGCGAGCAAGGTGAGTTGAGGCACCAGGCGACGAAAGAGGGCGTCGCGAGCCAGTTCGGGGGTGTCGAGGATAACCAGGTGGGCGTGTGAGCGACGGATGATGGCTTCGAGCAGGGGCAGGTCGCTGACCAGGGAGAAGGGACGATGAGTGAGCGTGGCCGGTGTGCGCTCAGCGGCAGTGGAAGAGGAGGCAGCGCCTGGGTGTTTAGGAGCCGAAAGGGTCGAGACGGGGACGGCGTTGAGCAGGCTGACGCGGGAGGCGTCGCCACCGGCGGCATCGAAGCGCGGTCGGATGGTGTGAGCGGGGGAATCGGCGGGAGCGACGAGGACGACATGGCCCTGGGAGCAAGGGGAGCCATCGGGCCAGGAGCGACCGGAGGTGACGATGGCGGCCAGGTGCAAGCTGAGCAGGGAGAGACCGGAGCCGGAGGGACCGTAAAGAACGGTCAGGTGGGCCAGGGGGATACGGTCTGGCCAGAGCCACTGGAGGGGGCGAGCCTGGACATCTGTGAGGGAGTAGGAGGAGAGGGTCTGGTCGAGAGCATCCTCAAAGGGGGACAGCGCCGTTTGGGACATGGGGTAAACCTTTCTGTTGCGAGTGTATGAGCAAACACGGATCAAGAGACTGAGATACAGGGCTAGACTACGAAACGTGGCTACAGGACGATCAGTAGCAAACGAGCAGTGTTTGCTATGTTCAGTATAGCATAAAAACCAAAAGCAAGCAAGGGGTGTTATGAGAGATTCGCCTGGCATTCGACGTAATAGTTAGCAAATCTTATTTTTGGACATGCATCTAGCCAAGAGAGAAAGGAGGAAGCACCTAGCCAGCACGACACAAATTTACAAAGGCGTAATGTGACGTGATTTCTCGTGTTTCATCGTATTTTCTTGCATACAAGGAGAGTATTCAACCATGCGATCAAAGACCAAGCTTACGACCAAGCTGCTGCCGGCCTTTCTGGCTCTGGTAGCACTGTTCTTTGCCGCCTGTGGCGGCGGTGGCGGACCGAGCGGCACATCCGCTCCCCAGAAAGCTCCTGCCTCCCAGCAAGTCTTCATCGACCCGGAGTTAGGAGTAGCCGATATCGCTACTTTCGACCCAGGTCTATCAACCGACCTTCCATCGATAGCTGCTATCGATATGGTCTTCACGGGGCTGGTGCAGCTCAACGATAAATTGCAGGTCACGCCGCAGATGGCCAGCTCCTGGGATGTGTCTTCCGATGGCCTGACCTACACCTTCCACTTGCGGCCCAACCTGCACTTCAGCGATGGCACGCCACTCACCTCTGCTGATGTGGCCTACTCCATCGACCGCGCCTTGCAACCGGCGACCAAATCTGTTGTCGGGCCGGCTTACCTGAACCTGGTTAAGGACTCCGACCTGCTCAACAGTGGCAAGATCAAGACTATCATCGGTGATAGCCTGCTGACGCCCGATCCTAACACGATTATCATCAAAACGAAGAAGAAAGCCAGTTACTTCCTGGATGCTCTGACCTACTCGTGCTCCTATGTGGTAGAGAAGAGCCTTGTGCAGAAGTATGGCGCGAGCTTCACCGACCACCTGACCCAGGGCGGCGGCGATGGCCCCTTCAAAGTCTCTTCCTACATCCACGGCAAAGAGATCGACTTTGTGCCCAACCCGTACTACTACGGGCCGAAGCCGCAGTTGGCGAAGGTCATCTTCCCCTTCTACAAGCAAACCGATACCGGATTCCGCGCCTACCAGGTCAACCAGGTCGATTATACCAGTGTCCCTACCGCTGATCTCAACATAGCAAAGGCGCTGCCTAACAACCAGTATCACCTGGTTCCCCAGTTGTGGATCGCCTATGATGCCATGAACTACCTGGTCAAGCCCTTTGACAACATCCAGATCCGGCAGGCCTTCGAGCTGGCCATCAACAAAACCTTGATAGCCAGTAGTGTCTGGAAGAATACAGTGATTCCCACCAACCATATCGTGCCCCAGGGCATGCCGGGGTATGACCCCAACCTGATCGGGCCAGACGGCGTGAAGGGTACCAGTGGAGATGTTGCCAAAGCCAAACAACTGCTCCAGCAGGGTATGGCGGCGGAAGGCTACACCAGCATCTCGCAAATCCCGCCCATCAGCCTGGCCTACTCTAGCGGCTCAACCGACCTGGACAACGAGATGGCGGCCGTCAAACAGATGTGGCAAACCAATCTGGGCATCACCGTTAACGTCGTGCCCACCGACTTCAACAAGTTGCTGGATGAAATCGAGGCTGCCACGAACAATCCGCATGGCTTGCAGTTCTGGAACATTGGCTGGATTGCCGACTATCCCGACCCGCAAGACTGGACGACCTTGCAGTTCTGCAATGGCTGCCAGAACAACAACATGAACTATGGGCAGAACCACACCGCCGATGCGACAGCCCAGCAGCAGGTGCAGCAGCAGCTCGAGGCTGCCGATGCCATGCCCAATGGCCCGGCTCGCTACGCGGCCTATAACAGCGCCGAGCAGCAACTGGTCAACGATGTGGCCTGGCTGCCCATGTACCAGGTTGGCTACGCCTATGTGCTGAAGCCATATGTCCAAAACTTTATCGTCAACCCGCAGCAGTTGACCCCGCCTAACGACTGGGCCAACGTGTACATCTCCGTCCACTGAGTGCGTTCCAGGGCTGGGTGGTCATAGCTTGACCACCCAGCTTTTCACGCCTCTCAGGATAGAGGCTAGGGGAATGCTTGCCATCGTCCTGGCATATCTGGTTGTTCTCTTGACAATAAGGGAAAGCATTACATACAATTAGTAAAAATGGCTTATGTAACACTCGTTGCTCCTACCCGCGAAGTGGTGCCTCTTTGTGGATGAAAGCAACGAGGCAGTATTAGTTTGTGCGATAAGCGCATAATGCTTGTAAATCACATACACTCGACAATGCTTTGACAGCGCAGTAGGGGGCACGATATGGCTCAATTCTTGATAAAAAGGTTCATCGGCCTCATTTTTGTGGTCGTCGGTGTAACCTTTATCACCTTCATCTTAGGCTACTTTGCTCCTGGTGACCCTATCCGTGATATGATGGGCACCCACTTCAATCCGACCGTTTACGCGCAACTGAGACACGCCTATGGCTTAGACCTCCCGTGGTGGCAGCAATACCTGAACTTCCTGGCGCACCTCGCCCGCTTTGATCTAGGAACTTCCTTCAAATATCAAAACCGTTCTGTCGCCAGTATCCTGGCCGAAGGCGTACCGGTTTCAGCCGAACTAGCCTTCTGGGCGTTAGTGATACAGGTGGCTGTAGGTGTACCACTCGGTATTCTTTCTGCCCTCAAAGCCAACTCCTGGATTGATACCATGAACATGGGCGCCATGCTGATCCTCTTCGCTTTACCGTCGTTCGTGCTGGCGGTATTTGTGCAAGTGTTTATTGTATGGGTTGATCAGCGCACCGGCGGCTCCTGGCCGGTATCGAACTGGGGCACACCCTGGCTGTACTCACCGAGCGATCTCTCCTTTAAGATAGCACCCATACTGGTGTTTGCCGCTGGTGGCGTTGCCTTCATCGCGCGCCTTGCGCGAGCCAGCATGCTCGAAGTTCTGAGACAGGACTATGTGCGCACAGCGCGAGCGAAAGGCATGTCCGAGCGAGTCGTCATTTATCGCCACGCCTTGCGCAATGCCTTGATCCCATTGCTCACTGTGGTCGGTCTCTTACTCGGCACACTCGTCACGGGAGCATTTTTCATCGAGAACATTTTCAATATCCCTGGCATAGCCTATGAAACCGTAGTATCTATCGGTGACCGTGATTACCCGGTCATCCAGGCAACCGTAGTTTTGCTGGCAGTAGGCGTCGTTATTGGCAATTTACTGGCGGATATCTTCTACACCATAGCTGATCCGCGTATCAAGATTCAATAGGAGGAGGCAACCTAGATGGATACGAAGGATAAGAATCCAGAGCTTATCTCTTCAGGAGTGGTGTTTCCTGATACTTCTATCAATCAAATGGAGGTAGAAGAATTAACCAGGCCAGCCCAGGGCGCAGAAGCAGTTATGCCGCCTGCTGCCATTAAAGAGGTGGAAGCGGAAAAACGCAAGAAATCGCCAACTCCCCTCCAGGAATCATTACGGCGCCTGCGGCGAGATAAGCGAGCTATGGCCAGTATCGGTGTCATTGTTTTCTTTATCTTGCTCGCCATCGTCGGCCCCCCCATTTACCAGCACATTGGGGGCATCTATGATAGTCCCCTCAATGGGCCAATAGGACCAACTGTCTACCATTCTCCTTTCCACCAGGAACTGCTGAACCAGGACCAGTTTATCTCACCCATGTACTGGCTGGGCACGGATGCTCTTGGGCGTGACCTGCTCGCTCGTTTGATGCAAGGCGTACTGATCTCATTGACAGTAGCGCTCCTGGTTGAAATTGTTGATATTGGCGTGGGCGTGCTTGTCGGAGTGCTGGCAGGATACTTTGGTGGCTGGATCGACCAGGTGCTGGCGCGCCTCACCGACATTATCTTCGCCTTCCCCGGGCTGCTGTTCGTCATCATGCTGACGGGTATTTTCGGGCCGCAGGCTGATGTGGTCTTCGGTAAGATTCCATTGATTGGGGCAAACGGAGACGCTCGCCTGATCCTCGTTTCCATTGGCCTGGCGCTTGTGGCATGGCCGCTCATGGCTCGTTTCGTGCGTGGGCAAACATTACAACTCAAAGAGCAACAATTTGTGGAAGCCGCACGAACGGCAGGAACCAGCAATGCTCAGATTATCTTGCGTCATATCGTACCGAACCTGTTCAGTATAGTGATTGTGGCATCGACACTGGATATCTCCAACACAATTATCGGTGAGGCGGGCATCAGCTTGCTGGGCCTGGGCGTGCAACCTCCAGGTTCCAGTCTTGGTCTCATGATCGTCAATGGCGAGAACACCATCAGCGTGTATCCCTGGGAGATCTTGCTGCCCACTATTGTGCTGGCAATCATCGTACTGGCGTTCTCCTTCCTGGGAGACGGGCTGAACGATGCATTCAATCCTCGATCGAAAGACTAAAAAAGGCAGAGTGATCAAGATGGCAGAGAACCTGCTTGAAGTAAATAATTTGAAAACGTACTTTTTCACCCGTAGCGGAGTGGTGAAAGCGGTCAATGATGTCTCCTTTACGATCAAGCCTGGAGAAACATTAGGAGTAGTGGGAGAGAGCGGGTGTGGTAAAAGTGTTACCGCTCTTTCCGTCATGCGGCTGGTAGCAAGCCCTCCGGGAAAAATTGTAGGCGGCGAGATCAACTTCAACGGCGAGAACATTCTGGAGAAAAGCCAGGATGAAATGACGGATATACGTGGAAGCAAGATGTCGATGATCTTCCAGGATCCGATGACCTCGCTCAACCCTGTATTCAATGTTGGTTTTCAAA
>CADDZH010000174.1 GCA_902812455.1 Chloroflexota bacterium
CTCCACGTCCACCCCTTGCCCCTACAGGTACGATCCGCCTTCCAAGCGGACTCATGCAGAAATCTGCTCGTGTAAGCATCCAGACAGGCAAGCATACTTGATATGCAAGGCGTAAACATGCTATGATGCAGGACAAGCAGATCGTGGAGGCTCACATGGATTACGAATATGATAGCTTACTTGACGAGGATCCGGAGGTACAGGAACGGGTTATCCGAGGAGAAATACAAATAGCCCAGGAGTTGGTGACCGGCGTTGTCGAAGCCCGTTTCCCCACACTTGCTAAGTTGGCAAAGGAGCGAGTCACTTCGATTAGAAGCACGGCTCTTCTAAAGCAATTGGTAAAGCAGGCGGCCACTGCTCCCGATGAGAAAACGCTGCATTGGCTTCTCGATACCTATGCGGCGTGAACCCATTGCGAATTAGAATTGAGAATGAAAAACATCGACCATATACTTGATCATAGGCTTGAGAGAAAGCCATTGCATGGCGTGCGCACCGTCTGGTGGGAAGAAGATAGCGACGGCCCGGCTGTTTGCCTGCTGGACCAGTCCCTCCTTCCTCAAGAGGTTGTCTACCTCAGGCTAACCCACGAGCAGCAGGTTGCAGATGCCATCAAAACCTTGAAGGTACGTGGAGCGCCGGCCATTGGCGTCACTGCGGCCTTTGGTATGGCGCTGGCCCTGTATCGCTTGCTACAGGAGCGTGGTGCTGCACTTACGCCGCTCGAAGCGCAAAAACACCTGCGCCTGGTTGGTGACCTGCTTGCCGCT
Organism: Chloroflexota bacterium; assembly: GCA_902812455.1. The sequence continues at coordinate 774 of CADDZH010000174.1, forward strand.
ACTCGCCCTACTGCTGTTAACCTGTTCTGGGCTATCGAGCGTATGCTGGCCCGCACGCACGAAGCGCTCTCGCAGCAGGTTTCCTTGCCGCGCCTTACTCAGCTTTTACGTGACGAGGCCCAGGCTATAGCGGATGAAGATTTCGATGCCTGCATGAATATGGGCATCTACGGGGCAGAGCTGATTGCCGATGGCGATAATCTCCTGACACATTGCAATGCCGGGGCCCTGGCAACTGCGGGCTGGGGCACTGCCCTGGCTCCTATGTATGTGGCCCACAAAGCGGGAAAACGTATTCATGTCTTTGTCGATGAAACTCGCCCCGTCCTGCAAGGAGCCCGCCTGACCGCGTGGGAGCTGCAACAGGAGGGCATTCCCCTGACCCTGATCACCGATAATATGGCAGCTCACTTCATGCGGCATGGAGCCATCAAAGCTGTCTTCGTGGGGGCCGATCGTATAGCGGCTAATGGGGATGTGGCGAACAAGATTGGCACCTATGGGATTGCTGTGCTCGCCCACGCTCACTCCATCCCCTTCTATGTGGCTGCCCCTTGCTCCACGATCGATCTCAATCTTCCCTCCGGTGAGCATATTCCCATCGAGCAGCGCAATCCTGAAGAAGTTACTAGCCTGCGAGGCATACCTATTGCTCCTCAAGGCGTTCATGCTGTCAATCCGGCTTTTGATGTTACCCCGCACTCCTATGTGACCGCCATTATTACTGAAAAGGGCATCGTTCGTCCCCCCTTTGAGGATGGATTGCGCCAGGTCTGTTCGGACTTTCGTAGATAGTGAGAAGTTATTGATGATGGAGACAGAAGTTGTGCCGGTTGTTGCTCAGCACGTAGAAGAGGTGCTGGGCAAAGAAAAGTTTCGCTCTACCAGCGCGATTGTGGCTAATTGCAAAATGCTGGCATTGCAGTTAGAAGGGCAGAAGGAGCAGGAAGATACCACTAGCGCAAGCGAGCCTGCAGATATAGATATGGAAGCGCTCATCATCGCCGCCTACTTGCATGATATTTCTACCGTCGAGCATGGTTTCCACGATCACCACCGCAAATCCGCGAAGATGGCGTCTGAGTTCTTGCGCACCATCGAGGTTCCTGAGGAGCGGATCAAGAAGGTTGAACAGGCTATCCTGGCTCATACCACTGCGTTATTACCTGAGCAACGCGATGGTGCATCTCTCGAGGGGCGCATCCTGTATGATGCCGAGCAATTAGGGCGTTTGAGCGGCCTGGCAGTCGTAACATCCTTGATTGAGTTCGGCGCTCGCTACCCTGATCGGGCCATCAACGCTGATACCCTGGCCGCTATCTTACGCCACATCGAAGAGCGCTTCGTCGAGCTATACCAGTCGTTAAACACTGCGCCGGCACGCGAAATGGCCCAGGCGAAGTTTGGCAATACGCTCGCCTTTCTCGATGGCGTCATCGAGCATTTAAGCGATGCAACGCCTGTATGATAGCCCATTACGTTTACACAGCGGAAGAATGTTGTACAATATGCGGGGCACATTTATGAAATGTGACAATCAAGATCGGCAAGACCAGTGTATGGCATGTCATGTTGAGCGAAGCGAAACATCCGCTGCCGATCGCCAGAGATCCTTCGCGGAGTTTCCCCTGAGCGAAGCGAACGGGCTCAACATGACATGCTTGAAGCATCCGTCGAACATGTTTACTGATCCTGGTTGTTAATGTTCGTAAATGTGCTATCGACGTATTTCGCTGCTATTTTATATTATGTTTCATTAGGGGAGGGAAGAGTGACCATTCTGGTCGTTGGTTCTGTTGCCCTGGATACGGTGGAGACGCCGTTTGCCAGGGTCGAAGAAGTTCTTGGGGGAGCGGCATCCTATTTCGTAACCGCTGCTTCGCTCTATAACCAGGTCAACCTGGTAGCCGTTATCGGCAGCGATTTTCCTCGCAAGCATCTTGAGTTCTGGCGCAGCCGCTCCATCAATCTCGCCGGCCTGCAAGTACAGGAAGGCAGAACCTTTCGCTGGACGGCCCGCTATCATATGGATATGAATACCAGGGACACGCTGGATACTCAGTTAGGCGTCTATGCAGGCTTTCATGCTATCATTCCCGACGAGTATCGCGAAAGCCCTCTGCTCTTCCTGGCCAATATCCAGCCGGAACTGCAAATGGAGGTGCTTGAGCAGGTGCCGGATGCCCGCCTGACCGTGCTGGATACAATGGAGCTATGGATTATGACTGCCCGCCCCCAATTGACCGAGGTGATCAAGCGGGTAGATATCCTCTTAATGAGTGAGGAAGAAGTCCGGCAATTTACCAACCGGCCCAGTATCCTGGCAGGTGCTCGCCAGCTTCTGGATATGGGCTTGAAATATGTGATTGTGAAGCAAGGGAGCTATGGAGCGCTCCTCTTTGGGGCTGATGACACCTATTTTAGCGCTCCTGCCTATCCGCTAGAAGAGGTCATTGATCCTACCGGCGCGGGAGACGCTTTCGCCGGTGGCCTGCTTGGTTACCTCTCGACCATTGAGCCGGGCCCTGACGGCCAGTACTCCGTCGAAGATATCAAGTGCGGCATAGTGCATGGTAACATCCTCGGCTCGTTCGTCTGCGAGGATTTTAGCATCGAGCGCCTGCGCACCTTGACATTGGACGATATTGCCCGGCGCTACCAGGCTCTCGTCAATTGCTCTCGCTTTAACCCTGATTGGAAACCTGCTGCCTGGGCGCACTCTAGAAGATTAACAAAAGAGCTCACCAATAAGCCGTAGGGGCCGATTTATCGTGCCCAGCGCCGATTCATCGGCCTATGTCTAGGCCACACCATTGGTAGATTTATTTGTTCATATTCATTAGTGCGTCTAGATAGCAAGAAGAATTCAAAAGAAAAGGAAACAGTATCGTATGACAACTTCAACTCATGGCGATGTCAAAGACATCGCATTAGCCCCGCGTGGCAAAGATCGCATTGAATGGGCAGCCAAAGATATGCCTGTGCTGCGTCTTGTGCGCGAGCGCTTCGCCAAAGATAAGCCCTTGCAAGGCGTGCGCATGTCGGGCTGCTTGCACATCACAACCGAGACGGCCAACCTGGCCCTCACTTTGAAAGCCGGCGGAGCAGAACTTGTGCTCTGCGCCTCGAATCCTCTCTCAACTCAGGATGACGTGGCCGCTGCGCTCGTCAGCGAATATGGCATTCCCACCTTTGCCATCAAGGGCGAAGACGAAAAAACCTACTATCGTCATATCAACGCCGCGCTCGACCACAAGCCTAACATGACGATGGATGATGGCTGCGACCTCGTCTCTACGCTGCATACCAGCCGCACCGAGCTTATTCCCGATGTCATTGGCGGCATGGAGGAGACAACTACTGGCGTTATTCGCCTGCGTAGCATGGAGAAGCATGGCGTCCTGCGCTTCCCGATCCTGGCTGTCAATGAATCTGACACCAAGCACCTGTTCGATAACCGCTACGGGACCGGCCAGAGCACCATCGATGCCATCATTCGCTCTACCAACCTCCTACTTGCTGGCCGGACTATCGTTGTCATGGGCTATGGCTGGTGCGGTCGAGGAGTTGCCTCGCGCGCTCGCGGTATGGGAGCCAATGTCATTGTGACCGAGGTTGATCCTGTGCGCGCCCTGGAGGCAGTCATGGAGGGCTATCGCGTCATGCCGGGCATAGAGGCTGCCGCCATTGGCGATATTTTCATTACCGTCACCGGTGATGTCAATGTCATCGATGAGCAACACCTCGAGCGCATGAAGGATGGCGCTCTCGTAGCCAATTCCGGCCACTTCAACGACGAGATCAATATTCCAGCCCTGGAGAAACTGGCTATAGGTGGCAAGCGCCGCGTGCGCGACTTTGTCGATGAATATACCTACGCTGACGGGCGTCACATTCACCTGCTGGCCGAGGGGCGCCTCGTCAACCTTTCCGCCGCCGAAGGCCATCCCGCCAGCGTAATGGATATGAGCTTCGCCAACCAGGCGCTGGGCGCTGAATACATGCTCCTGCATGCCGGGGAATTGCAGCCCCGTATCTATATCTTGCCCCCGGCAATTGATAAGGAGATCGCCCGCCTCAAACTGTTGTCCATGGGCGTGCGCATCGATACGCTTACGCCTGAACAGGAGCAGTACTTGAGCTCGTGGGAATCTGGAACCTGAAATCCTTGACATCACCAGAGATTATTCCATATACTATGGGTAACAACTGAATACATGCAGTCGCATCTGCTCTCATCCAGAGAGGTGGAGGGAAACGGCCCGGTGAAGCCCGGCAACCCCCTGCAAGCCCTGTCACGGTTGCAGGAAGGTGCCAATTCCGGCGGAGTATTCCGCAAGATGAGGGGGAATGAGCAACATAACGCTAGAACCCCTGAACATCAGGGGTTTTTTGTATCCTCATTCCTTAATTTATTTCCCTCTTTGTTGGCTCTGCGTCCTTGCAGTGAAATGTAGGGCCCGATTTATCGTGCCCAGCGCCGATTTATCGGCCCGTCCTTGTCAATCACTCTAAAGGATGGAGACCTCTATGTTGATCAGTTAAAGAAAGGAGAAAATCTTTGAGCAGTTTTATGGACAGTCCCAAGTTGTTTTTTACCAGCGAGTCAGTGACTGAGGGCCACCCGGACAAACTTTGCGACCAGATTTCAGATGGCGTCCTCGACGCGATCATTGCCCAGGACCCGATGGCACGTGTTGCTTGCGAAACGGCTACAACCACCGGCCTGGTGCTTGTGGCGGGTGAGATCACGACCTCCGCGTGGGTTGATATTCCTGCTATTGTGCGTAAGACTATTGAACAGGTAGGTTATACCAATGCCGAGTATGGATTTGATCATCGCACATGCGGCATCGTCACTTCTATTGGCAAGCAATCTCCTGATATCGATATGGGTGTCAGCCGCGCGCTCGAAGCGAAGAGCAGCGATCTCCTCTTGAGCGACGACGAATCAGAGCGCATCGTCGCTGGCGACCAGGGCATGATGATTGGCTTTGCCTGTAACGAGACGCCCG
>CADDZH010000175.1 GCA_902812455.1 Chloroflexota bacterium
TCTCTACGCCGCTCTGCAACGTATCCTGCGTCTTCGACAGGCTCGCCTGCATGGTATCCTGCAATGTGTCCTGAAGTTGGCTCACGTTCTTCTGTGCCCTCTTTAAGCTCTTGCGCGCCCGCTTCACATTCTCGCTCAGGGCTTCCTGGGCCGCAGCCGCACTCGCTTGCATGGTATCTTGCAGTGTATCTTGAGCCTGCGCTGCCTGTTTCTTTGCCTTCTTCGCGCGCTTGCTGGCTTGTTTATTCCCCTGGCCCAGAAACGCTTGCGCCAGGTCAAGTCCGGCAAAGAGCACGTCCCGCGTTTTTGCCGCGGTAGATTGCACATTTTCTTGTACAGTGGCAGCCGTGGATTGCGCTGCACCTTTCACTTTATCGGTCACGCTCTGAGTGGTTGCACCATTGTATTGATCCGTGTTGGTCATGGCCATATTATTTCTCCCTCCTTATCTTTATAGTAAGCAGGCAACGAAATACGTTAACATTGCCTCTCTTTAAAGGATAGATCACAACTGTAACACGCTTCAAGGCTTCATGAGGTTTCATCCGCCCAAAGGTATATGAAAGGGTTGTTGGCAAACGAATGTAGGGGTCCGGTTGGATGTCACCCTGAGCGAAGCGAAGCATGTCAGGGCATGATATAATATAATATGCATATGAGATCGTTATCGTATAGCTTAGCAACTCACATCGCCTGCACGATGTGCGAGCATCGTCGCCCAACCGCTGAGCGCTACCTGCTTGCTGCCGGGTAGCGGCGCTTCTTTATGCCTCTTTTTGCCCAGGCCTTCCAGGCGCTTTATCTCTCTTACACCTAAGAGCGCCTGAGCCTGATGATTTTTGCCACCCGAAACAGGGAATGAGTGGCTCCCCGAGCAGGACAGGCACAAGGCACTGTCCCTACAGGCTTTCCCCATGCGGGTGTCAAAGTTCATTAGAGTTACTTCATTCAAATTGTAATCATTCGCCCGTACCGGCCCTTCTGAAAATATGGTACCATGATGTATAGGCTGCTACCTTGCGTGATGAAGTTTAACGAGCAAAACCGGTCATCCATGTCATGCTGAGCGAAGCCTGCGGATCTCCATCGATCGGCAGCGGATGTTTCCCCTTCGCTGCGCTCAGGATGACATTGCTGCGGCTCAGGTCAGGGGCAGGCCCTGACCCTACAGCATGACATGCTTGAAGCATCCGTCGAACATGTTTACCGATCCTGGTTGTTAAAAATCTACATGCAGGCTTTGGGCTGGGCGGACAGAGGAGAAAGATAAGAGGAACATAGACCTATGGATTTAATGGATAGGCTTGCAAATCTGGCCCGGCGATACGAAGAGCTCAACACGTTGATGGCCCAACCGAAGGTGATCGAGGATATCCCATTACTACAGCGCTACAGCCGCGAACGTGCCGAACTCGAAGACGTTGTCAGTAAATATTACCAGATCGTCAAAAATGATAAACAAATCGCCGAAGCACAGGAAATGTACGATAGCGAGCCCGAGATGCGGGAACTCGCCGCCGAGGAGATAGAGCGCCTCAAAGGCGAACGGGAACGCTTGCTGGAAGAGGTAAAAGTGGCTCTCTTGCCGAAAGATATTATGGATGAGAAAAACGCCATCGTCACCATCCAGGCAGGTGCCGGCGGGGACGAAGCTGCCCTTTTCGCCGCCGAACTCTTCCGTATGTATAGCCGTTATGCCGATCAACATCGCTGGAAGATCGAAATCCTGGATATGAACGAGACAGGACAGGGAGGCATCAAAGATATTACCTTTGTTGTCAGGGGCAAAGGCGCCTACCGGCGTTTGAAATACGAGGGTGGCACCCATCGCGTTCAACGTGTGCCCGTGACAGAGGCAAATGGGCGCATTCATACCTCAACGGCAAAGGTCATTGTCTTGCCAGAAGCTGATGAAGACATCAATATCGATATCAAGGATAATGATATCCGTGTCGATGTCTATCGCTCCACCGGGCATGGTGGCCAGAGTGTCAATACCACCGATTCGGCTGTGCGCATTACGCACTTACCAACCGGCCTCGTCGTTACTATCCAGGATGAGAAGTCGCAGTTGAAAAATAAAGCGAAAGCCCTCAGCGTCCTCAAAGCGCGCCTCTGGGATATGGAACAGGCGCGCCGGCAGGAAGAACTGAGCAAATCCCGCCGCTCGCAGGTGCAGATGGGCGATCGCAGCGAGAAGATTCGCACGTACAATTTCCCCCAAGACCGCGTCACCGATCACCGCATCGGGCTTACACGCCATAATCTGCAAGGCGTGCTCAATGGTGATCTTGACGAGTTTATCGATAACCTGATCGCAGTCGATCAGGCAAACAAACTGGAGCACCTCTTCGACGAAGAGGTCAAGGTGTAACATTGATGTTTTATCGAAAGGAAGGCAATTTCAATGGCGCAATTGATCGCAGGACATCTGGATATTCGCCAGGATACACTTTCTGAACTGGATCCACCATACAGGCTGCTGCTTGGCCCAGGCCCCTGCAACGTCGATCCACGCATCCTGCGTATAGCATCGGCCCCACAGCTTGGGCATCTTGATCCGGCGTTCTTCACCATTCTGGAAGAAACCGCGCAATTGCTGCGCCGGGTGTTCCAGACGAAAAACGAGATGACCCTTTGCATCTCCGGCTCAGGCTTTTCTGGCGCGGAAGCGGTCCTGTGCAACCTCATCGAAGAGGGCGATACCGTTATTGCAGGCAGTCTCGGATTTTTCAGCGGAAAAATTGTTGAAATCTCAGAGCGTGCGGGAGCAAAAGTGGTCAATTTGACTACAGAACTGGGCGCCCCTTTAGAGCCAGAAGTTCTTGAGCGGGCTTTCAAGGAGCATCCAGAAGCAAAAATATTTGCCACAGCCATCGCAGAAACCTCCACAGGGCTGTTGCAGCCACTGCAAGACCTGGAGCGCATTACTCATGAACACGGCGCGCTCTTCGTCATCGATGCCGTCTGTGGGCTTGGCGGCGTGCCCATGAACGTCGATGCTATGAAGATCGACGCCTGCTATGCGGGGAGTCAGAAGAGCCTGGGAGCTCTCCCTGGGCTGGCTCCGGTCACGCTTAACGAGCGAGCCGTGCAGGCGATCAAGAAGCGTAAGAAACCTGTGCAGAGCTATTACTTCGATCTCGAAAAGCTGAATCGCTACTGGAATGGTGATCACACCTATCATCACACGGCATCCAGTAACATCGTGTATGGCATGCGAGAGGCCCTGCGCATCATTGTAGAGGAGGGATTAGAGGCTCGCTGGGCCCGTCACCAGCTCAACGGCGATGCCCTCAAAGCAGGGATTCGCGCCATGGGCCTCAATATCCTTACCAGGCCCGGCTATGAACTCTCGGTCCTGACAGCTATCAGCTTGCCGGAGGGAGTGGACGAGCTGGCTGTTCGCAAGGGATTGCTCGAAGAATATAGCATTGAAATCGGTGGCGGCTTTGGTCCTCTCGAGGGTCGCCTGTTACGCATTGGCCTGATGGGCTACAATTCCTGTCGCAAGAATGTCGATACCGTGCTGGCTGCGCTCGAGCATCTTCTCCCACGCTGCGGCTTTACCCCGCCTGCCGGCGCTGCTCTTGCCGCCGCCGACGCCGTATACCGGCAACAAACATAAAAAATGCCTATGGGGCCGAATCATGCCGCTTGAAGAACCACAAGCTATCCGTACAGTCTTTTTCGACGCCGGTTTCACACTGCTCGGCCCCAATCCTTCCACTGCTGAAATTTGCCAGCGGGTGTGCGAGCGTCTTGGCCTGCACATTCATCTCGATGAGGTGAAACAAGGAATGATCGAGGCGGAAGATTACTACTTCCGCTACATGCGCCTGAACCGCCAAACCTGGAGCAGCGAGCAAGCTATCAATGAGTTCTGGGCAGGCTATTACATGAACCTGCTGCGCCCTTTTATTGAAGAGCACGATGAGCCTCGCCTCTACCAGCTTGCGCAAGCGATCGGCCAGGAATTTGACAAGCATACGAGCTGGCAAATTTATCCTGACGTATTGCCCACCTTGCAGGCCTTACGCGCTCATAGATATACCCTGGGAGTCATTTCTGATTGGGGCATTTCACTTGGCCGCATCTTACGGCAACTCAACCTGACCCCCTACTTTGACTGCTTACTCGTATCAGCGGTGACCCGCTATGCCAAGCCTTCTCCCGCTCTCTACGAGCTGGCATTGCAGAGGGCCAACGCGGTTGCCGATTATACACTCCATGTAGGCGATTCTTATATCTACGATGTATTAGGGGCACGGGCAGTTGGCATCACTCCCGTCTTGCTCGACCGCTCCCAAAGTTTAGAGGCCAGCAACGTCGATTGCCTGCTTATTCACTCGCTCAACGAGGTTCTTGATCTGCTGGAAATTTCTGAATAAGCCCATAGGGGCCGGGTTACTGGATCTCCCGGACGACTTCGACGCCGTTCAGGCGCATATGGTACAAGAACAGCAGGTGCGTCACATCCCCATCATGCGGTAAGGCTCCCACCGTGTTAGCCGCTTCAACCGGCAAATCATAGGTCTGCACTGCGTTTGCCGGTACGATCACGCGCATCTTTAGATTATATGCATTGGCATAGAGCTTGAGGTACATCGCCGTCTGGTAGACACACAGATCGGTGCAATCGCCCACAACCACTGCAGCGCGCAGATCGCGGTGAGCGTCCAGCCATTCGCCGAGGGATGTGCCATAAAAAGCATTCAGCGAATTCTTCGGGACAACCTTGTAGAGGTCAGCAAACGGAAGCCTGGCCAGTTCAGGAATCGTGGCTGCTTCACTTGTGCCAACCTGGCAATGGGGTGGGAAATCCGCAAACTCTACAGCATCAGGTGTATGAGTATCCTGTGCCAGTATAAAGTCACGCACGCCTATGGCATATGCCCCCTCAAAGGCTGCAACTACTGCCGGGATAATGTCCTTCACACGCGGACTCGATAACACACCTTCGTGGCAAAATCCATTGACCATATCTACACTAAACAGCGCCACGCCCCCTTGCTCTGCATCCGCGCGCAAATCGTCCCACTTCATGCTGGGTAAACTGCGCTCCCAGGTGGCAAGAGCTTCCAGGAACCGGGTGGCCTGCTCCAAAAAATTCACAGGTAAACTAGAGGTTGCCATTTTGCTCGTCCCTCCTTCTTTATTACAAGGTATTCTAAATTGCTTTTACAAACAACACCTGCTTACAAATTGAGTCCCCGTCTTTGGGGTGATTTACGAGAATGGGCCGATTAATCGGCGCTGGCCGCGATAAATCGGGCCCTACATTTCACCTGAAAGATGGAGAACCACAAATTCTACAATTTGCCTTCGGCTGCCGGATTGAAGCGATAGAGCCGGGCAGGACGATGCGTTCCTTCCATTTTCCTGGCTCCTGTATCTTCCAGGATGCCTGTCGCAAGAATTTTCTTGCGGAAATTGCGCTTATCGAGCTTCTTATTCAAGATAATCTCGTAGACACGCTGCAATTCATGCAATGTAAATTGTTCAGGCAGCAGGCTAAAGGCGATGGGCGTGTATTCAAGCTTGCCTCGTAGCCGGTCTAAGGCGTAGCGAATGATCTTCTCGTGATCAAAGGCCAGCGGCGGGAGATGATAGACCGAAAACCATGCCACATCGGCAGCGTCGCTCGCGGCCCTCACGTGCAGGCGATCAGAATCCAGCAGCGCAAAGTACACAACCGTAATCACGCGAGTCCGGGGGTCACGATGAGGATCTCCGAAGGTATAGAGC
>CADDZH010000176.1 GCA_902812455.1 Chloroflexota bacterium
AAGAGATCGGTAACAAATTGGAGCAGTATTTCATTCGCTGGGCATTGGACGCCACAAAGCACAATCGCACTCGCGCAGCCGATCTCCTCGGCATGGCCAAGGTTGATCAACTGCGCTACTTGATGCGCAAACACAATATTGAGTGAATACCGCTTCACTGCTCATGCGATGATCTCAACCAAATCAACGGCGATCACCGGACTCAAAACGATTCAGGCGAAAACTGCTTCGCTGCTCATACAACGATCTCAACGGTATCACCATCCTGAACCTGGTGGTGCATCCCAACCTGCTGGCCAGCAAAGCGTGCTGAAGGACCCCAGATGCGTGCGCCACGAAAGGATACCACCATATCTTTGTGGACTTTCATTGCAACGTCGATTACCGTCGCTCCTGGCTGCATTGCCAAAGGCTCTTCATCGGTTTGATTGTCGTGACGAAGGTAGACACGCATGAGACCGGTCAATCTCCACACGGCTTCCTTGAAGCGGGCCAGACTTTCATCATCGATGATTGAAACGCCCACAACAGGCAACTCTGGCATAGCAGCTTGTAGTGCAGCTAGATCGCCCTCGTTTGCTTCATCCATCTTGGTAACAGCGAGCATGGATGGAAGGGAAATGCCGGCAGCCGCTATTTCCTTGCGCACATCTTTGAGCGCTTCACACGGGGCATGCGCATCCTGGCAATACACGATGGCATCAGCTCCGCGCAGCACGCCAAGCAAAGCTCGACCACCACCCCGATCTTCGCTGGCCCCTTGTATCAGTCCTGGTATCTCTACAAGCTGGACAAGCACACCGCCTATACGGGTCAGGGCGGCTACCGGGCGAAGCGTGGTGAAGGCATAATCGCCAATCTTGATCTGGACATGCGAAAGGGCATGAAGCAGAGATGACTTCCCGGCATTGGGCGCTCCTACCAGCGCTACCTGCGCAACCCCTTCACGGCGCACAGCAATGCTATCTCGCTGTACGACACGCGAACGAGTGCGCGTCTCCTCTATCTGCTTGAGTACCCATTTACGTATATCTGCATAGGGACCATTGCGGTAGCCAGGAAGCTCCTGCAGAATTGCGCGCAGTTCACGCACACGTTCGCTTCCCTCTTTGCCAGTAAGGCGGCGTTTAATAAGCTGCATATAGGTTTGATGAGGCATAGGCATACCAAAAAAACTCCTTCTAACTATGTGAACCATAGCAGGAGGCACACCACAATCAACCCTCATCTTCTGAAAGAGAAATAAGCTCTCTCTCTATCTCGCGCCATACTTGTTGCTCAGCTTCGAGGTTGTTGATATGCCTGCGCTGGCGAGCCGCAACAAGATGAGCTCTGGCAACGCGCGGGCGGAAGGTAGCAATAATGGGGCGTTGTTTTTCAGGCTCCGGCATTACTTTCAGTTCGATCATATCGAGGGGATAGAATTCATCCTTGTTGAAGGCGAGCGAGGCAATGTCGCTGAAAGTAACCAGCAGCGCCATGCGTTCCGGTGTAAAATATCCTGGCTGCGTACTTGAAACTGAAAGGATGCCGGCGACACGCTCGCCAAGCATAATAGGATGGGCTGCAGCGCTCACTTCAAACTCAGACTGATAAGCAGGGAGGAGTCTTTCGTCGCTCAGATCATCAATACTCATAGCCCGGCCCGACTCAGCAACATATCCACCCAGCGATTCTGCTCCAAGAAAAAGTGCGAATGGCTCAAGATCAGAAGGCCAGGGATACGTTCCCCTGCCAGCCCGTTCGCGCAGGGAGCAGACCTTGTTATCATACCCTGGCAGTGGCGGCATACACTGAGCGAAAGTAACAGACATGCCGAGGCTATTGGAATCCAACTGCGTAAGCACCTGCAGCAGGACCATTTCACTGATACGCCAGAAGCGTAACGAGTCAGGCGTAGTTGCGCGAATACTGAGAATTTCCGCAAAAAATTCAGAAGGAATAGGCTCAGAAGTATCTTCTTTCACCCAGGAATACACATCCGGGTAATCCATCTCGAGCGCTTCGAGCAATTCTTCGCGCACCAGGGGATTGACAACCTGAACCAGGCGCATTAAATGTATGCGTTGAGGGGTAGTTTCTCCATTGGCCCAGCGAACAAGCGTCATAGAGGAAAGTCCAAGACTTGCCGCTAGCCGCTGCCGTTCTCCAGGAACCTTGAGCACGCGCTGCAGAATGCTCCGCCACGTTTGCGTCGTCGATGTATCCATGCCCGTGCCTTTCTACTACAACAACGAAAGATAGAGCTCGGAGAATCCCATCTCTAGCCAGAGTAAGAAAACTACATGTTCTGGTATATCTAGCCGTAACCACCTTCCACGTGTTATCATAACAGAGGTCATATGTTCAGTCAACTAGCAATGGTGCATAGGCCTCCATCCTTCCGGATGAAACGTAGGGCGCGATTTATCGCTGCCACCGCCGATTTATCGGCTACTTCTCGTCAATCACCCCAAAGGATGGAGAACCTGGTGCATAGGCATTTGCTAGTAGAAGGAAACACTGCATGGGAAAGAATCAGTTGGTTAACCAGCAGCCTGATACAGGAGAGGAATATCGCGAGCAGGTGCTTACCGTCGAGCCGCACGGAATTGAGCAAGTTCGCGTAAGTGAGCGGCACGGCAGCGCTCGTTCGCTCTTCACCCTCTGGCTCTCGGCCAACATGGGCTTGCCTGTTTTGATAGTTGGGACGCTTGCTTTCTCCCTTCACCTGGGTTTTGCTGATGGCATAGCCGCCGTCGTCGTAGGAAACATCATTGGCTGCTCGCTCCTGGCCATCACAGCGAGTATGGGGCCGGAGATAGGTATGCCGCAACTGCCGTTTACACGCCATAGTTTCGGGGCACGTGGCGCCTACCTGCCTGCTGCATTGAACTGGGTGAGCGCCAGCGGATGGTATGCTGTCAATAGTATTGTCGGAGCGCTGGCCATCGCACACCTCACAACGTTACCATTCTGGATCTCACTGGTGATATTATCAGTGGTGCAAATACTGGTGGGCATCTATGGCTACAACATGATCCACCGCTTTGAGGCCATCAGTGCCATATTCCTGGCTATCATCTTCGTGATCATGACAGTCGTTGGCTTCCCGCAAGCCAACTTTGGCCTGGCCTCAAAACTTCCTCTGGCCGATCATATCGGGCTATTTGTCCTCATGACAACAGCAGTTGCTTCCTACGTCTTTAGCTGGTCGCCCTATGCCTCGGACTATGCCCGCTACCTTCCGCCGGAAACCTCCAGGTTGAGGGTGTTTGGTTCGGTCTTTGCCGGAGCCTTCATCGGGTGCATCTGGCTGCAGGTGCTGGGTGTAGCCGTAGCTACGCTTGGCCTCAATCTCTCGCCTATCGATCTGGTAGTTAAAGTGATGGGCCCGATCTGGATCGTAGCGCTGCTTGCCGTCATTCTCGGTACAATAGCCGCTAATGCCCTGAACATCTACACAGGGGCGCTCTCGCTCCTGACACTGGATGTGCCAATTAGACGCTGGATATCGGTCATCGCTACAGGGATAATCGGCGGCGCACTGGCCCTCTATGGAGTAAATGGCCTCTCGGGCAAATACGAGAACTTCTTGCTGCTGATCTCCTACTGGATCGGCCCCTGGCTGGGCATCATCTTTGTTGACTTCTTCCTGCATCCAGGACAACCATCCAGACCGGCAGGGCAGCAATTGCGAGCGGCATTAGGTAGAGCAGTGGAATGGCCTGGGTTAGTGGCCTTCCTGATCGGCCTCGGAGCCTCAATCCCGTTCATGGACTCCTCGCTCTACGAAGGGCCGGTAGCGGCAACCCTCCTGCATGGAGCGGACATTGCCTATTACATAGGACTGATCGTCGCCGGTATACTGTATTATATCCTGCGAATGGCCACGAGCAGAGGCATAGCAACCGGGGAAGACACGATGGAAAGCGGGTGAGCAAAGAGGCATTGATCATGTCAAAAAGGATTATCGTTGTAGACGACGACAAAGAAATACGAGAAATTACGAGGTTTGTCCTCACACACAATGGTTTTGAGGTAGCAGTGGCTTGTAACGGCAAGCAGTTGCAGCAATTGCTAGCAGAGCAACTACCAGAGTTAATCATCCTGGATGTAATGATGCCGGGAGAGGATGGCTATCAAATATTCAGCAGCCTGCGAAAGGATGCCTGCACCCGGCATATACCGGTCGTGATCATGACGGCCCATACCGAAGACATTTATGGGCGGATCAGCACAGACCTGGGAGCGGCTGAGCACATTACCAAGCCGTTTCATCCACTTGAACTGGTAGAAAGGGTAAATGCGCTTTTGCAAGCAGAAGCCCAAAATTGAGAGAGAAAATACTTGTCTCTCAGCCTAAAAGTTGGTATCATTACAAACAAGACAAGCGCGTTTTGGCGAGTTCGGCGAGTTCAAGGAACAGAGCATCTATGCCAAACAGATACGAACGTGAGATCGAAGAAATCCTGCGCAATCTGGAAAGCGCAGAGCCGAAGAGCGGTGCAAGGCAGAAATTCGGTGATCGCCTTCACAGAAGACCGGAGTATCCTGGCAGGCCACGGCGGCCAATCCTGCCATCCCTGCATTTCAAAGCGTCAGACTGGTTCATAGTTGTTGCGATTATCACAGCCCTTGCGGCTGGGGGTTATGCCTATACGGCTCATAGCCAGAATATCATTACAGGAGGCTTAGCTCTAGTAAGCGCCCTGTGTCTCCTTTTAACTATTCTCTCACCGTTCATGGTTCGCTCACGCAGCACCGCCAGGCCGAGGAACTCTATTCGGTATGAAAAGGTGCGCCCTATACGCCGCAATCCGCTACACAGCATTGCAACGCGCTGGAATCTTTTCCTCCTCAAAATGCGCTACCGCCGGAAACGTGATCACTAAATAGAGAACAGAAGCCCACTCAGCCAGAAATGGCACTTGACAGATAGCCTGGGGCGTGCTATATTGCATACACATTCTTGATGAGAATGCCAAGGCATGGCGGGGTGTGGCGCAGTTGGTAGCGCGCATGGTTTGGGACCATGAGGTCCGCGGTTCAAGTCCGCGCACCCCGATCGGTCGTATTGTACCGGCTCTTTAAGTAAAAGGAGTTTCTATCCTTCCGGGTGAAACGTAGGGCCCGATTTATCGTGGCCACCGCCGATTTATCGGCCCGCCCTGATTCAATCATCCTAAAGGATGTAGACTAGCCACGCCGGAGCGCATCAAGAATCAAGAAATACCATGCGGGAGTAACTCAGTGGTAGAGTTCCTGCCTTCCAAGCAGGCTGTCGCGGGTTCGAGTCCCGTCTCCCGCTCTTCTTATTAGATCGTCGCCCTCGAAGTGCTTTACAGGCCGCTTGAAAGGAAGCGAGCAGTGATGAGCAGTCGAGACGGCGGTTTTCTTGTGCCTCAAAAGGTGTTCAACGGA
>CADDZH010000177.1 GCA_902812455.1 Chloroflexota bacterium
GTTCTAGCCCCGCCATCTTTGCCAGCACCTTGTATACAATGTAAAAATCATGCTTCTCCAGGCCCAGCGCCCGCGCCGCCGTCAGATATTCGTTACTCACCGCCGTGGTCGGCATGGGCACATCCAGTTGCCGCCCCATCTCCAGCGCCAGCAACATATCTTTTTGCATCATATTGACATCAAACCAGGCTTCATCCGGTTCATTGAGAATGAGCGGCGTGCGGTATTTGAGGGCTGGCGAGGCGATGACGCTGTTGAGCATGACTTCAAGCGCGGTTTCGCGAGGGATGCCACTTTTTTCGGCCAGCAGCAAGCCCTCATAGAAGCCCATAAGCTGCACCTGCAGGTTGAGATTGATGGCGATCTTCATCAAGACGGCCTGCCCATTCGTTCCAACGTAATTCACTTTCGGGCCGATAGCGAGAAGAATAGGTTTGACTTTCTCGAAGGTTGCTTCATCGCCACCAACCATGAGCGACAACTGCCCTTGCTCAAGAGTAACTACGCTGCCGGATACAGGTGTGTCAAGCATGTGAGCACCTTTGGCAGCTACCTTTTCAGCTAGCTCTCTTGAAGCAGCCGGACTGACGGTGCTCATATCAATATAAATTTTGCCCTCTCCCAGGCCGGCAAGGATCCCGTCAGGCCCGCCCGTCACCGCCTCAAGAGCCTGTGTGTTGGTTACCATCGTGAAGATGACATCGGCTGCCTGGGCAACTTCGCGCGGCGTATTGGCCCACTTCATTCCGGCGTCCAGCAACCATTGAGCCTTCGACTTTGTGCGATTATAGCCGATTACGGTGTACCTGGCATCCAGGAGCCGCTTGACTATACGGCTGCCCATTGCTCCCAGCCCGACAAAACCTAGGGTCGTCATTCGCAACTCCTTTATAATATAATGTCTAATCTTCACCCGTCGCCTTCGCTACGTCCTCACGAACTTGCCGCAAATGCGCACGCATAGCCTCGCGCGCAGCCTCTGGATCATGTTGCATAATTGCCTTAAGAATGGCTTTATGGTGAAACTGCCCGCGCTCGGGACCGCCATCAACAGTAAAAATCTGCTTGCGCTGCTCGCTCAGCAGATCAACAATGGAATCTACTAATGCGAGAATAAGAGCATTGCCACTTCCTTTGGCAAGAGCGCGGTGGAAGTCATTGTCGGCAGCAATGAAGGCATCGGCATCATCCAGGCTGGCATCCATGATCTCCACCGCTTCACGCATGGTAGCAATGTGCTCTTCTGTCGCTCGTGCAGCAGCCAAGGCAGCGATCTCCGGTTCGAGTATTTCGCGCACCTCCACCAGATTGACCGAACTGCCTGCCTGCCCCAGCCTCATCATCAAGCCTAATGAGTGCCGCATGGCCTGAGAGGTACCATCAATAACCATCGTTCCCCGGCCAGGACGCATATCGACCAGCCCCTTCTGGGCCAATAACTTCATGGCCTCCCGCACGGCTGTCCTGCTGGCCTGAAATCGCTCAGCCAGCTCACGCTCCGTTGGTAAGCGATCGCCGCTACGCAGCTCGCCCCTCAAGATAAGTTTCTCAATTTGCTCTGCTATTTGCTCATAGAGCCTGTTTGCGCGTATGGGTGTATACACATAAACTCCTAAAACGCGAGACAATCCTGGGGAGCGATTCCATGCGAAGTGGCGAGGGCAAGCGCAAGGCCCCAACCCGGCATCCACACCACCCACAGCTTCGATAATGAGGATGAACAAAATACTACGGGGAGAGATGTAGGGGCCGATTTATCGTGCCCACCGCCGATTTATCGGCCCAGGGCAATCCCTTCTATTACCCCCAATGAATTTGTTAACATTCATTATCGAACTTCTATATGCCCTTACAGTTCACCAGGAAAAACAATACGATAGGCTAATGGACTTGAAAGGAACGTTACCTGATCAGTTGGTATGATGATCTGATCATTCTCGATTATGATAAGCATACTCAGAGATGGTTCGTTTGTCAAGAGATTTTTCCTGAGGAGTTTCCATCCTTCCAGGTGAAATGTAGGGCCCGATTTATCGCGGGCAGCGCCGATTTATCGGCACCCTCATAAATTACCCCCAAAGTTTTTTGCAGCATAGCTGATGCTGGCCCAGTGAACATGAGAGGAGCGATGGTAAAGTGGGAAGCGATGGCAGAGATGGGGAGGCTATGGCAGAGGCAAGCTCTGCCACTACGAAGGATGGCGCGGACCGAGCCGTATATAGTAGTGATGACCCTGGCGGCCATCATGTCACTCACCTGTTCTGAATGGCCGCCAGAAAATCAGGAAATACGATTCTTGATCCTTTTATCACCCTATGATAGGATTGATATATATCTCCAATGGAAATTTACTGTAGAGCTAGATGAAGCGTACATTGGGAACCAGCGTATAGACGACGGCAGGTAAAGCCTACAAATCTGTACGCTCTAGAAAGGCCCCCCTTTCTATGGGACTACACCTTTTGATCGCCGACCCGAGTGAGTTTGTCCGCAACTGATAACACCGTTACGCTCTTACAAATATACCCTCATGTGGGTTGTCAGCAGGGTAATCGTATCTAATTAAACCCATCAAGAACCTGTAAGGGATACTGCTGATTCCAACCAGCCTTGAGATGCTTGGCCTTAATACCGAGGTAAGCAGTCTTCTTTCGACGAAGCAAATTGAGAGCCAGGTGACGCAGCAGCATTGTGATGCTCAGGCACTCTCCTGCCGTACAATTACCAGATATAACGCATAGACAGGAAGGCAGGCGGGCACGTGTCCAAGCTGATCCCAATATCGACTTCACCGCAGCAGACCAGTGCTGATCGCAATCCGATGGTCTCGATCGCAGCACTTGCACTGTGGCGCTGGCAGACCCTTGCGGCTTGCCTTCTCCTCATTGCGGGATTGGTCTTCGCGGCATGCTCTTCGGGCCCTTCGCCGGCACCCCCTCTCAGGCATGTGACTCCCGTACCCACACCACAACTGGGAAGGCAGGGCTGCCATCCTCCCTCCCCGCTGGATACCTCCAATCTGGGTTTCCCGGAAGCTCGCGGCACAACTCCTGCCAGGGATCTCTGGGCTTTGTTTTTAGGCGGCGTGCCACAAGCCGGACAACCAGGGAAAATTATCTGGAAAATGGGCATGAGTTTCGATGAACCGGTTCAGATTTTCGCGCTCGGCCCCCATGGGCAACACCTGCGACCTCTCTTCCTCCAGAGGCATGCCGCTTCAACATGGAACCGTCCTGGCGCTGAATGGGGAACAGGCTTTACCTTCCCCAGCTCCGGCTGCTGGGACCTACATGTGACAGATGGCAAAACAGTCGGAGATGTCTATGTGATCATCTCGTGATGGCCTTTCCGCATCATTACTAATCTTGGTTGTGAAAATTCATCAATCTGGTTGTACCCAGGCAGGCTATGCTACTCTGAAAATATTCATGCATTCAGCAAGTAATAGCAACCGGTGCCATGCTCCTGTGAATAATGCAGGAACATGGCACCGGACTCGGAAAGGAGGGGCCATCTGGCACACTGGCTACTGATGAACAGCGTTCTGGCAGCCCCAGTCATGCCAGGGAAACGGAGGCATACTTGCGCCACTAGCGTTCTGTTGCTTTACTCAACTACGGCCAGGCGGCGTCCAAATGGAAGCCGGAAGGCCGCCGGAGGGCTGGTGGTGCTCACGATGCTGAAAGCAGCGACAATCCAGCCAATGACGGCAGTAGCAATGGCGATCCAGCCACCAACGTGCACCACGATGAAATTATTGCCCGCCAGTTCCCCGATGGTGAGTAACAGGTAAGCGGCGAACAACACCAGCATGGTAATAGTCATGGACAAGCTCGTCCTGAGGGACCCTAAAACCAGCACGCCTGCCAGGATTGTCCAGCATAGGAAGAACAGACCCATGACCGCGTAGAGACTCCCGCTGCTCGTAAGCGCGGTCATGATGTTAGCATTGGGCATGAAGACCACGCCTAGGATAGCGAGGAACCCCCCATAGGCGGTGAAATTGGTCGCGTGAGCCATGTAATTTTTACGATACTCCCACATCCCTGCCAGGACCAGGATAATGCCCGATATAAGGAACGCTACACTAATTGCAGAACGAACACCTGCCGCTTCATAGGGGACGATGAAGCCAGTATAGTAGCAGCCTACTATCGCAGTCGCGAACGCCAGCACATTGAGTCCGAGCGGAGCGGGGCTGGCAACATTCACGACAGGGGCTATTTCTTCCCTTTCCTGTCTTGGTGGAAATGGTGTGGGTTGTTGCATAGGACTTGGATATTGTTGAGCCATGTGAAAACCATCCTTTCTTGAAGAGATAATGAGACACCGGTATTAATTGCGTTGCCTCCACTTCCTCTGGCACCTTTGGCCTTTCCTTCTCTCCTATGGTTGATCCCTGCGACACGCACGGCATCCTCATCGCTTGTGTCGCAGCAGGAACGCGGTATATTGATGCACGTTCCTTATATAAATGGATGTATATCACCTTAGTAAATGCCAGGTAAAAGAATGCTTAGAATAGCATTAAAAATTTGACCAGATGCCTTAGAATAACCTTAATAATCTGAACAAGGCATTTCATTCTTGAAGTCAATGCATTTTTTCGCTGCAAGCCCCGTCAGAATATGCTAACATGAAAACACCAATAACAATCTGTAGGGGCCCGATTTATCGCGCCCACCGCCGATTCATCGGCCCTATGGGTGAACTACACCATTGGGAGATCTATTTGTTATCATTCATCATTCAGCAACAAAAGGACAACGGAGGAAATGAATAGACCAGTAGAATACAAACGGCGTAGAGAAGATTACCCACTCATTACCGGTCATGGGCGCTATGTTGATGATTTGAGAGTGCCGCATGGCAGGCCAGCCCCATTGCATATGGCGGTTGTTCGCAGCGCCTATCCTCATGCCACAATCGACCGCATCGAGCTTGACGCGGCTCGCGTTTTGCCGGGAGTGGTGGCAGCGTTTAGCGGCGCGGAACTGGTAGCCGGCATGCCGTCGCTCAATACCATTCCCTTGCCGGGTATGAAAAAACCGGAGCGGCGCCCCATGGCGGTTGATCGCGTGCGCTACATTGGCGACCCCGTTGCAGTTGTGCTGGCCGAGGACGCATACACAGCCGTCGATGCTCGCGACCTGGTCGAAGTTGATTACACCCCGCTGCCGGCAATCAGCGATCCTGAAGCCGCGCTCGCGCCCGGCGCTCCCCTGCTCTATGACGAACTTGGCACAAACGCAGCCTACACACTGCAATCCAGATGGGGAGATGTCGAGCGCGTCTTT
>CADDZH010000178.1 GCA_902812455.1 Chloroflexota bacterium
ACGACCTGCTCAACCCGATGGGCGCAGACTCGGTCTCAATGGTGGTGCAGGTGATAGGCTCAAACGGGACAATCGTGGCCGAGCGACCCATGTACTTCATTTTCGCAGGCAATGAGCCGGGCGGCACCGATGTGATCGGCTACACCGGCCAGTAAGAGCTTATCCGAAAACCTGGCCCCCACAAGGGAGGCCACTACATCTCTGGCCACGCGCGAGACGAAATGTAGTGATTCCTCTTGTGGGGGCCTGCCAGGACAACCACAAGGGTTGTCCCTACCCTTCACGCCTCGGCCTGCGCAGCCGTACCATAGTAGGGGCAGGGCTTGTCCCTGCCCTGCTTCCGGCGCCGATTCGCCTCCCCATCGCTTCGCCAACAAGGTCCTTCATGGCCGCCTGTCCATCTACTCACGGGGAATGTGCCAGGCCAGCGCACCGTTGCCGGCCTCGAACGCATCGAGGCTGCCGTCTTCCAGGGCGATCAGCACAAGGCCATGTGACACAACCAGAGCTAATTGTGGGAACAGAACGGGAGGAACAGGCGAGATAGCCTGCCAGAGCAGGGAACCATCAGCGGCTTTCAGCGCGGTTATCCTACCAGTATCGCCCGCTGAAATGATATAGGCAACTCCATTCGTAATGGTTACTGCTGGGGTGCTCCTCATTCCATCATTAAAACGCCAGAGCAGGGAACCATCGCCGGCCCGCAGCGCGTCTATACTCCCATCCTGAATACCGACATAGACCACTTCACCTGCTATATTCATGGTAGGGGCAACGGTAAACACATGCAGTGAATCGTGCCAGAGCAAGGAGCCATCAGCGGCTCGTAGCGCATATACACTGCCATCGAGCGCAATCGCATACACTGCTCCATCTCCTACCTGTGGCGACAGATCGACGAAGGGAGAGCCGGGCGTATATTGCCAGAGCAAGGAGCCATCCTTTGTGTGTAAGGCATCCAGGGTGCCATCCTCCCTCATGATGTATATAATGCCATTCTCCACGGCCGGCAGCACTGAAGAGAGGGAAAAAGGGGAAGTATGAGTCCAGAGCAGGGAGCCATCGCTGGCCCGCAGCGCAGATATATGCCCATCCACAGTAAGCAGGTAGACCACTCCATCTACTACAGATGGCGCCACGGTAAAAGGGCTGCGCGAGGTGTAATACCAGAGCAGGGAGCCATCACTGGCCCGCAGCGCTTCAATAGTATCCACTTCTGAACTAATGTAGACTACCCCGCCGGCTACCGCGAGCTGCTCGGTGGGTGGAGGCGAATACGTAGGAATGGTGCGCGTCCAGAGCAGAGATCCATTACCGGCACGGAAGGCGTCAAGCGTGATATTCAGCGTATCTTTATCATAATCAAGTGTAAGCGCGGCAACATAGAGCGCTCCACCGGCGACGAGTGTTGTCTCTTCTCCAAATCCTGGTGGATCGGCCACGGCATTCACTTCTTTTAGCGTATGGCGCCAGAGGAGAGAGCCACTGCCCAACCGCAGCGCCTCCAGGGTCCCATCTGGCGAACTGGCATAGGCTATGCCATTGGCCACTGACAGGGACAACGGCTTGTAATCCTGCGGGGTTGTTGTGGGTATACTTGCCGTCTTTCCTGGTGGATGCGGCAGGCTTGCCAGTCCCCATACGAGAAGGAGCACTGTGCTTATGACCAGCAGCACACTCATCCACGTGCGTATGCGAGCGCGAGACGGGGAGAATAGAGGACGCCTCAACGGCAACGGGCGACCTGGACCATGGCCGGCCCCTGCCGGGGCATCCAGGTCAATGATTTCTACCTCACCATCATCAATGGTGTCTTCGGGGTCGTTCAACACGCACCTTCTTTTCCTTTGCCGCTTGTAAACCATCCTCATTATACCGTATCATGGGCTATATTTCCCTTGATGATTTTTGACACCCGAAACAGGGAATGAGCAGGACAGGCACAAGGCACTGTCCCTACAGTTTTTCCCCATTTGGTTGGCAAAGTCCATTAAGGATGAAAATGCTCCCACGTGTCATGCTGAGCCGCTCACCCATGTCATCCTGAGCGCAGCGAAGGATCTCTCTCGGTGGACATTGGATCCTTCACTCTGTTCAGGATGACATATTGATAGCTTTTTATAAGGAGGAAAGATGCAAATACGACGTTTCTCTGCTGACTTGAAAACGAAGATTCCAGGCGGCCATCCAGGCCTGTACGGCGTTCCCATCCAGCTTGACCGTACACAGTTGAACACGCAAAACATGGAAGAACTGTCTCAGCGCTTCAATGGCCTGCCGATCCTGCTCAACAGGGCTATGATAGTCGTGGCCATGTACCTGGAGCCGCACGGTTCCATGGATGAGCACCCGGCGCCCGTGCCGATCCTCTTCCTGGTCACACGCGGGAGTGGCTTTGTACGTATCGGGGGCCCGGCTGGCGAGACGCAGCCTGTCACTGCCGGTGATGCCGTCTTGTGGCCCGCCGGACTCGATCATACAGTCTGGACAGAAGATGAGCCGCTCGAAGCCATTGTGATCGACGGGCCACCGGAACGAGAGCAGTAAGCAACTAGCTTACGTGAGAGGTCGCAGCGTATTACGCTTGAATTTTCCTGTGTTGCCGCGTATGCCAAAACTTCCGGGATCGGAGTGCCGGTTCAGGCTGGCAAATGTTTGCGAGTTGCCCCATCGCCCTGCCTGCTGAGGAGTGCCCATGAAAAAGCCAGGGGCCTCTCCCTGTCCCGGCGTGGCCGGGGAGTAGAAACCCTGCTGGTATGCAAGCGCATGTTGCGAGGTTGGCCATTCCGTATTCGGAAGTACAGCTCCAGGTCGTGTTATAGTGCTAGCTAGCCCGGGTTGAGCCAACACTTGAGGCTGAAGACCGGCCTGGGATGCATCCTCAAAATCAGGTTGAGGAGTGCCATTCCAGGACGTAAAGCCATGCAGGGTTGATAGGCCGCGAAAGCGCTGCCACGGGCCGGCGCCGCTGGGTGGTAACTTCCCCTTTGTGAGAGGCGCAGGCATGAGCAGCCTGCGCAGCAGCAACGCAGCCAGCGCGGCGATGAGCATGAGGGCTGCCAGGATACCCGGAATAAGCAAGAAAAGGGGTATTTCCATTCCCCCTCCTGGCTGGGGATTGGCAGAAGAGCTATGGCCGCTTTGATGAGCTGGTGGCCCTGGCGTTGGGGGCGGCGCTGTGGGCGTCTGGCCTGCGAACGATGCCGGCTGTGTTGGCGTTGCCTGAACTACCGGCGTGGGTGTGGCAGTTGGAGTAGGGGTCGATGCCGGGCCTGGAGTCGGGGTAGGCGGCGCCGTGGGAACCGGTGTAGGAGTTGGCTTTGGTGTGGGAGTAGGCGTCGGCTTCGGTGTAGGGGTAGGGGGAGGCGTGGGAGTTGGTGTGGGTGTCATGGTCGCGGTTGGGCTGGGGGTTACTATCGGTGTGGGTGTTATAATCAGGGTTGGGATTCCTGTCGGCGGCCAGGCGGGCATAGTCAGTGAGACTGTGGCATCTGGAATCCACGTAGGCTCCCGCTGCAATACTGGACTGGCCCGGGTGGCATACGTATCCACTCTCGCCAGAATACACGAGCCAATCATAAGCCCCAGACATAGCATTGCGAAAAAAATCTTCCTCCCCATGTTTTAAATGTAAAATGCTGTCTTGTGTACGTCAAGAAACGAGGTCAAAAAGTACCATACCGTACCTGGCTCAGGCCTCTACCAGTGCGATGGCCACCTCGTAGGATAGCCCCGGCGGCCCGCCGGTGGCCAGCGGCACCTCCTGCACGTGCAGGTCGTAGATCACTTCCGCATAGCTATCGAAGTGGACCGCAATGGGTGCGCCGTTGAGAGGATCGGTAAACTGGATGGTTGTTCCAACCGAGCTGGTGTAGCTCGTGCGCAAAGCGTCGCGATATTGCTGGCCCGTCATGCCCGTTAGTGTGCCGTCGTACTTGAGCATGTCGTTCAGGCAAAGCACCACCATACTCCAGGTGCGCTTGCCCGGCCCCAGATCAACATACGACTCACCACCATCTGCGCGGATCGTCGCCTTGCGCACTCGCGGCTGCTTCATCTTGAACGTCCCCGGCTTGACATAATAGCCCGTCCCATCAAGGATGATCTCGCAATCGATACCGATACTACTCATCATGCCTCCTGACTGTGTAGCAGTAGCCGCGATCAAGCGGCGTTGGAGGCATGGATATCAAGGATGTTGGCATATCTATCCCCCCGTAATGCGTGATGCCTGCGTTGTATCGCCCGATTTCTCATCGTGAATGCTCACCAGGTCTCCGTCAATGGTCACCGTCACTCCCCTTTTCTTGAGGGCGGCTTTGATAATGCCCACGATCTGCTGCAGGCGCACATTCTCCTTCTCGATGGCGGCGATGCGGTCTTGCAGCGACTGGATCTCGCTTTGCAGCGCGTGGATCACGCGCTCCTGGATCTCGCTCGAGGTCCTGGCAATGCTGTAGCGAAAGGCCATTACCCCTCCCAGGGCAATCAGCACAACCATGCTCAAATTGAGGTAAGGCAATAATTCATTCATAATACATACCATTCATTACAATCGTGGCCAGCGCACAGGAATATCGCCCCAGTGCAGGCGGGCCGAGGTTGCAAAATCGCGCTGGTTCCTGATCTCCTCCAGCCTCGCCTCGAATTGCGCCCGTTTGTCCTGGATCGTGGCCAGCCAGGATTGCGGGATCATTGTGTCGTCAACCCGGTCGCGCAACGCCCCATCCTGGAAGTCGAAGTTGTCGTTGGTGGGAATCTGGTAGGCTTCCATAGCATAGACAACTGCACCTTGCACGATAATATTGCGGTGAACCTCTGGAATGGTCGAGCCGCTGGCGTCCAACTGGTGCTTGGTGGCGTAGAACACGCGCATGACCAGCGTATTATCTTTGGGCAGTTCCGCGCTTGATAGCTTCAGAGTGAAGCTAGGCGCCTGCGTGCCCGTTGGCGAACTGCCCACGCCTACTGCGCCACTACTGCCCAGATTCCCTCCGGCAGCCAGGGCCATGGTCGAGTCAAACACGTTGCTGTATTCCGAAAAGTCTCGTTCGTAGGGTGGCCAGAGCATCACGCCCGATGTATTGACCGCAGGCGGCGAGGGCTTACTCGCCAGGGCGCTGTCCGGCTGCGTATCTACCCATGTCGTGGTTGTGTTATCGGGGATGGTCGCCAGTAATGCCAGTGCTGAACCGCCCGCCGTTGTGCGATAGATGTTGCGCCCTATGATGGTATTTG
>CADDZH010000179.1 GCA_902812455.1 Chloroflexota bacterium
ACCGATGAGCCTGTGAGCGAGATCGACGCTGCCGGGCTGCTGGTCACGCCGACCTATGTCAACGGGCACATTCACCTCGACAAGTGCTTCCTCCAGGAACAGATGCGTCCAAACACAGACTCCACCTTCGGCGAATGTCTCGAACTGACCTGGGAGCATAAAGCTCGCTATACCACCGAGGATATCCTGGCTCGCGCCGGGCGGGCCATCGAAGAAGGGATCGCCAACGGCACCACCGTCTTTCGCGCCTTCGCCGATGTGGATAGCATCGGCAGGCTGCGTGGGCTGGAGGGTTTGCTGGCCCTGCGCGAGCGCTGGCGCGACGTAGTGCATATCGAGGTGGTGGCTTTCCCGCAAGAAGGCATCCTGCGCGATCCCGGCACAGCAGACCTCCTGGAGGAGGCCCTGCGCCTGGGAGCCGATGTGGTGGGAGGTCTGCCCTGGTTTGAACGGCTCGACGAGGAGGCGCGAGCGCATATCGACCTGTGCTTTGAACTGGCCCAGCGCTACGACAAGGACATCCATATGCTGGTGGATGATACCGATAATCCCTTAAGCCGCTCGCTGGAATACCTGGCCGTCAAGACGCTGCGCGAAGGCTATCAGGGGCGGGTGGCGGCCAGCCACTGCGGGGCACTCTCCGCCTACAACGAGGTACATGCCCATAAGGTGATGGACCTGCTCCACGAGGCCCAGGTCAGCATCAGTAGCAATGCGCATATCAGCCTGGTGGTGCAGGGCCGCTACGATCAGGAACCCATTCGTCGTGGCATCACGCGCGTCAAGCAGCTCTGGCAGCACGGCGTCAACGTCTTTTCCTCCCAGGACGACGTAGCCGACCCCTTCTATCCCTTTGGGCGCAATGACCAGCAGGAAGTGCTGGCCTACCTCTGCCATACCGCCCAGATGACGGCACCCAGCGAGATCGAGGCCGCTTTCGAGTTCGTCACCGCCAATGCGGCCCGCGCTCTGCGCTTGCCGGATTACGGTCTCGAACCTGGCTGCCTGGCCGACCTCAATGTGCTGGCCGCTTCCACCGTGCGTGAGGTGCTGCGCCTCGGGCAGCCGCCCAGGTGGGTGCTTCGTCATGGCAAGGTGCTGGCCACCAACCATCTCGAGCGAACGAGAGAGCAGCACATTTCTCCAAGGTGATATCCTGAAGGAGAACCAGGACAGGGGCAAGCCCTGTCCCTACTCTGGACGGTGCAACCCGATTCGTCCAGGGTAGGGACACCCCTTGTGGGTGTCCTACTAAGAGCAGGGTCTGCATGAAGAAGAAGCCTGCTTGTAGGAGAGGGAGATTCCCGCTACGTAGCGTTACTCATCCATAAGCAAAGACCGAGAGGAGCTTCCGAATGCAAGATACACATCGTCCATCTGACCAGAGAGAAGTGCATGACCCGGCCATCCTTGCCAGCGCCAGAGCACTTCTGGACGCCTGCCGCACACCGCAGGAGATGGGGCAAGCCGTGCTAGCGGCTGTAGCGCGCAATGAGACGTGGCGCGGCCAGCAGTGTCTGAACCTGCTCGCCCCTGAAGCGCCCACCAGCCCGACCGTGAGAGCGCTACTCTCTTCCGAAGTGGGAACGCGCGCCGCCGAGGGCCATATCGGCCCCGTAAACCGCTGGTTTGCCGGCACGCGCTACATTGACGAGATCGAGGCGCTGTGCGTCGAACTCTTGAAGCACGTCTTTCAGGCCCGCTATGCCGACCACCGCCTGGTGGCCAGCATGATCGGCAACCTGGCCGTCTATACGGCCCTCACTGAGCCTGGCGATATCATCATGAGTCTCGCGCAGCCCTTTGGGGGCCATTCCAGCAATCGCGCGGATGGGCCTGCCGGCGTGCGCGGTCTGAAGATCGTAGATATCCCCTTCGATCCGGTCGAACTGGAAGTCGATCTCGACCTCTTCCGCAAAGTGGCCCCGCTGGTGCGCCCCAAGCTGGTGGCGCTGGGGGCCTCCATGACGCTCTTTCCCTTTCCCCTGCAAGCCATGCATGATATTGTCTCGCAATGGGGAGGGCGTATTTTCTTTGATGGCGCCCATCAGTTGGGCCTCGTAGCAGGCGGGCAATTCCAGGACCCCTTGCGCGAAGGAGCAGCGGTGCTGACCGGCTCGGCAGGCAAGACCTTCAGCGGCCCCCAGAGCGGGATCATCGTCTGGGACGATCCCAAGCTGACCGTACCGCTCACCCACGCTATCTTTCCCGTCCTGGCTGCTACCCACCAGGTCAACCGCGTGGCGGCTCTGGCCGTCTCCGCCGCTGAGATGCTGGCCTTTGGCCAGGTCTACATGGCCCAGATTGTGTCCAATGCCAGAGCGCTGGGTGCCGCCCTCGACCGGCGTGGCATCCCCATCCTGGGAGCGCACAAAGGTTTCACCACCACCCAGCAAGTGATCGCCGATGTGCGCCAGTTCGGCGGGGGCTTGCCGGTGGCCGAGCTGCTGGCCGAGGCCAATATCATCACCAACAAGAACCTCATTCCTACCGATAAGCCGGAAGACTGGGATCGCCCAGGTGGACTACGCATGGGCACCACTGAGGTAACCCGGCTGGGCATGAGCGAAGCCGAGATGGACAGCATCGCCGATTTCATCGCCCGCGTCCTGGTCGAGCGGGTAGCGCCAGCAGAGGTGCGAGAGGAGATCAGAGCCTTCCGGCAGCCCTACCAGACGCTCTACTACTGCTTCGAGCATGGGTTGCCAAAGCAGAGAGCAGGCGGAGCTTGATGGAGCGCTGGCTGCTCTGGTGGAGTGATTCTGAATGAAGAGGCTTTTCAAAGCTCAACTTATAGATGCCTCTACAAGCTGCACCATAAATGAGATGGGATTGCCTTGTGCCTTATACTGAGCTTATCATATGAAACCAGTTGGATGAAAGCTGCATGAAGAAGGGCAAGCGTGTATGATTCGTTTTGATGAGCAGGTCGCAGTTGTAACCGGCAGCGGGCGCGGGCTAGGCGAGGCGTATGCCAGGTTGCTCGCCGCAAGGGGAGCCAGTGTGGTGGTGCATGACGCTGGCGTCACCCTGGATGGCCAGGGCTTCGATCCGGCTCCTGCTGATAACGTGGTGTGGAGCATTACCGAAGCTGGCGGCAAGGCTGTTCCCTCTTACGAGAATATCGAAACGCGCCAGGGCTGCCAGCGCGTGATCGAGGCGGCGCTTGCGCATTTTGGCCGGCTGGATATCCTGGTAAGTAACGCCGGCTGGATCGCGCGCACCCCACTTGAGGAGCTAGCACCCGAAGAAGTAGAGCGTACTCTGGCGATCCAGATTGCCGCGCCTCTGTGGTTAGCCCAGGCGGCTTTTCCTATAATGAAGAGGCAGCAGTATGGTCGCGTGGTCTTGACGACCTCTGGCCGCGCGCTGTGGGCCGAGTATGCCCAACCAGAATTGATTGGCTATGCGATTGGCAAGGCTGCCCAGATCGGCTTGATGAACGCGCTGGCCGCCAGCGGAGCCAGTGCGGGCATTCATGTCAATTGCATCTCGCCGGTTGCCGCCACCCGCATGTATAGCCAGAGCGTGACACCTGGCACACTCCGGCCCGAGCAGGCCGCCCCGGCTGTAGCGTTTCTGGCTTCACGCCAATGCCAGGTGTCCGGCATCATTGTGCGGGCCGCTGATGGGCAGTTCTCCCTGATGCGCTGGCAGGTTGGTCCCGAGATCGATTTTGGCATGAAGCCAGCTACGCCCGAAGACATTGCCGAGCAATGGGAACGGCTTTGGGCATTTCCTGCCTCATAACCTCCAGTATAGAGAAGCTACAGCCAGAGTGGCGAGTGTGGATGAGAGCGAAACGGCCGTTGGGTTTGGTAGTCAAAGCGAGCAGCATGGAGGCCAGGTCTGTCTATCGAGGCTCCTTGTGAGGCGAGGGCGCCTTCACGCCGCTCATGATGATGGATGTGATGCCATCGATCTAGCCCGGCATGCACGTGAGTTTATCGATGCTGGACTGCGCGGTGCACAGGTTGCACCAATGGAAGCGTGAGGAGTCAGGCAGATGGCAATGCTCGGCATTGACCTGGGCACGAGTTCGGTCAAGGTCATCGTTCTGGACACGCAGGGACGCACCTTGAGCACGAGCAAAGCGGACTACGAAGTCATGGCTCCACGACCCGGCTGGGCTGAAAGTGATCCCACAGAGTGGTGGTCTGCCACCGTTTCCGCCGTGCAAGCCGCGCTGGCGCAGGCCCCAGCGGCCAGGATCACGGCGATGGGCCTCTCCGGTCAGATGCATGGGGTCGTCCTGGCGGATAAAGAGGGAAAGCCAACCGGGCCAGCCCTGCTGTGGGCTGACACGCGAGCAGAGGGGGAACTTGCGCGATACCGTGCACTCGCTCCCTCCCTGCTGGAGCGCCTGGCCAATCCGCTCGTCCCCGGGATGGCCGGCCCGCTCTTATGCTGGCTGGCCGATCACGCAGCATCGTCCTACCAGGCGGCCCGCTGGGCGCTGCAACCGAAGGATTGGCTCCGGCCTCACCTGACCGGTGTCGTCGCCACGGACAAGAGCGATGCCTCGGCCACGCTGCTCTACGACCTGCCCGCCGATCGCTGGGCGGACGAGGTAATCGCTGCCCTGGGGTTGAAGCGGGAGCTGTTTGCCCCGATCTTCCCCTCTGGCGCGGTCGCCGGGAGGCTCTCCGCCCAGGCTGCCCAAGCGCTCGGCCTCCCAACAGGGCTGCCGGTGGCCACGGGCGCAGCAGATACCGCCGCCGCAGCGCTGGGGACTGGCTTACTGACGCCAGGTCCCATCCAGTTGACGCTGGGGACCGGCGCCCAGATCGTGCAGCTCTGTTCGGAACCAGAAGCCGATCCCACACGGCGCACCCACCTCTATCGGGCCGCAGATGGGGCTAACTGGTACAGGATGGCGGCGGTCCAAAACGCTGGACTTGTGCTCGATTGGGTTCGCCGGCGACTTTGTGCCAGGTGGGAGGAGGTCTACGCAAGCGCGGATCTGGTGCCACCTGGCGCCGAAGGGCTGACATTTCTCCCCTCCCTGACGAGAGAGCGCCCGCACCACCCGAACCCTCACGCTCGCGGGGCCTTCCTCGGCCTGCAGATCAACCACCAGCGGGAGCACCTGCTGCATGCCGCGCTTGAAGGAGTAGCCTTGGGCATTCGCCTTGCTCTTGAGGCGCTCCCTGAAGCGAGCAAGGCCAGCAGTTTGCGGCTGGCCGGGGGCGGGAGCGTGCATCCCGCCTGGCGTCAGATGCTCGCCGATATC
>CADDZH010000180.1 GCA_902812455.1 Chloroflexota bacterium
GAACGAAAAAGGAGCAAACTTCAAGTGGAGCACAGGAGCAAACGCTAGGCAAGCATATGAGTTACTGGCCGTTTGTCCTGGCCTGCTCGATCTTTATCTTTCTCATGGGGGTGGTCACACACCCGGTAGTTCTGGTTATTGGTGTGATCTTGATCCTTGTGGCCGTGATTGGATGGGGGATTGAACGCCAGTAGAGTGAATAGATGGAGAACTGAGAGATGAGTACTGTTCATGGTGAACCGATTACCGGAGCTGCAGAACATAAAGTTGCGGAGCGAGATATCAACTGGTGGGGAATGATCTTCTTCATTTCCTCGGAGGCCTTGATTTTCGCCAACTTGATCGCAGCCTACCTGTACCTGGAAATTAGAAATGGCGCATACCGGCTTCCCAGCGGAGATCGCCTGGACGTGATATACCCATTGATTAATACAGTTATCCTGCTGTCGAGCAGCATACCTGCGCGTTTCGCCGGGAACAGCCTGCACAAAGGGAACATGCGCAATGTCGCGCTGGGCTTCATCGGTAGCTTTATCCTGGGAGCGATTTTCCTGGGTGGCCAGGCATACGAGTATACGAATCTCTTCGCACAGAATTTTAATCCAACGTATAAGACCTTCGGTTCCTCATTCTTTACGCTCACAGGCTTTCACGGCCTGCATGTCACCGTGGGCCTGATCTTCTTGCTGATCGTGATCATCCGCACGGTGCGCGGCGACTTCACGGCGCGCAGGCACTTTGGCATCCAGGCGGCCGAGATGTACTGGCACTTCGTTGACTTTGTGTGGATTGCGGTATTCAGTACGGTGTACCTGCTGCCACTTATATGGTAGGAGGGGAAACGGACGGGCGGGAGCAAACGGGCGACCATAAAGGCCCACTCCACCACTCTGCATCCCCGCTCGCCCCTACTATATACGTCGTGCGGCTGCATGGGTGGTGCAAGCAAGGACGGACGGGCGACCACGAAGTAAGAACAATCGCATGTAAAGCCCATTCACCTGCCAGATAGGTGAATGGGCTTTTATTGTGCTGCCCTCAAAATCACAAACGAGTCACAAAATGTGGTACAATTGAATATGCCGTTACGTAATATTAATAGGTAGTGCGCTGCTTTGATTGCGGGTTATTTTGTTGGCCGGTACCGGTACTGGAAGCAGGGAGACAGGAAGGACTGACGGCGATGAATGAAGCAAGGCGCGGAAACGGTTCCCCCGTTGTTGAAAGTCATGAGAGCCCCCGCAAGAAGAGGCGCGCCAGAGAACGCTGCTCGATCTGCTACGAGCGCTTGAAATATCAGGCTATTCCTCTTACGGAGCCGGAAGACGTGCCGGAGCCACGCCGCTCGTGGGTATTATGCCAGAGCTGCTATAAGGCGCTGGTCAAGGAATTGCGTCGTTCTCCGGTTCACTCCCCTTTGCGCCTGCGCATTGCTATAGGCATGGTGGCTGCTGAGCGCTGGCCGGGCGCATCCCCATCGCGGTCTCATTCTGTCTTCGATGATCACCGCAAGATTGTGTTTATTGCGTGGGTGTTTATCATTGCCATGCTGCTGCACCTGGTGCTGATTCTGGGTATTGTGTACATCGCGAGGTAGTGGGTTTCCATTTTTAGGGTGATTGCCGAGGTGGGCCGATAAATCGGCGCTGGCCACGATAAATCGGGCCCTACAGTTCAACCTCAAGGATGGAGAGCCGAGGTAGGACGATTCTGAACCTTGACCCATTTGCTACAATCAATATTGAGAGCGTGAGGCTCAAGTAGAGCAAGCAGATGGGAAAGGTTGTCCAGGTATGGATTTGGCTGCTGGTAGCGGCGCGGGCGCGTACAACACAGGCGGTCATGGCTGGTGGGCAGTAGACATATCTCCATCGCAGGCATCGACAGAAGACGGCGCTATCGTTTCAGAGAAGTTCATCCAGGAATATACTGTGCTCGCGGCAGTCGCTGCCACGATGAGTTGCGGCTTCCTTCTTTTGAATCAAAAGGGGCAGGTAGCGTATTTCAACGCCAGCGCGGTGCGATTGCTTGATGTAAGCAGCCAGGAGCTGATCGAACAACCAGGATTCGATATTCGCGAGCAATTGCTTGCGCGCGCAGTTGAGCCGGAGCGGGCGCGCGACGAACTTAACTACATCTGGGAGCATCCTGAGCGAGAGACCGCTGCGGAGCTGGCGTTGATGGATGGAACCACGCGCTGGCTGCGGCTGCGCAGCTTCCCCATACATGATAAGCCTGGTTCCTTGCTGGGCCGGGGTATCCTGCTGGATGATATTACGCTGGAGCGGGCTTCCATTGAGTCCCGTAGTGAGGCATTGGCGCTCGCTGCCCACGAACTAAAAACTCCCCTGGCGATCATCAAAGGCGCCGCTACCACGCTGCTCGCTAACTCGCTGCGCTGGGATGCTGGTATGCAGCGCGAGATGTTGCAGATGATCGATACGCAGGCCGATCGCTTATATGATATCCTGAATACCTTATTAGATGTCTGGCGACTGGATTCAGGAGCGGCGAGCCTGCAGTTCACGCCGCTACATATAGCAGAGTTGTTGCGTCAACTTGTGGAACGATGGCAGAAACAGCAATCCGATCACTTCTTTGTGCTCCATATGCCTGCCGGAACGCCCATCATAGTTTGCGATGCCGCCCGGACTGAACAGGCTTTCGATGCGCTCCTGAGCAATGCCGTCACGTATTCGCCGGCGGGGAAGACGATCACTATTCGCCTGGAGCATAGTGAGAGCGAGGTGCGCGTGAGCATCAGCGATGAGGGTATTGGCATCGCTCCAGAGCTGCTGGAGCGTATCTTTGACCGCTTCTACCGGGTGCAGCGTGGGGATGAGCATGCGGGTGGACGCGGACTAGGCTTATCTGTGGCGCGCGCAATAGTTGAGGCACACGGAGGGAAAATCTGGGCCGATTCTGCGGGAGCAGGGCTTGGCTCTACCTTCTACATCACCTTGCCATACACGCCCCAGCTTCCTATAGAAGCTCAATCACAGGCGCAGGCAGTGGCCGCTCCACAGGCTGGAGCGCCTGCTCGCCCAACGGGAGTTCTCAAGCAGAGCGAGCGCTCGTACATCCTGGTTGCAGAAGGTGATGTGCGCCTGGCGCGCTACCTGCGGGCCAACCTGGAAGAACAACACTACCGCGTGCTGGCGGTCAACCAGGGCGCTCAGTTCCTGCGCCAGTTGCAGCTTGAAGAACCCGATGTGATCCTGCTTTCCACGTTCTTGCCCGATATGAATGGTCTTGAACTGCTGCAGCGGCTGCGTGAATTCTCGCGAACGCCGGTGGTTATGCTCAGCGATGAGTGCGAGGAGGATGAGCGCGTGCGACTGCTCGATCTGGGCGCAGATGATGTCGTTATCAAGCCATTTGGCATGAATGAACTGCTGGCACGGGTGCGCGCGCTGTTACGGCGGGGGGCTAGCTCTATGGAGCAACCGCCCGGCCAGGCAGTGTTCACTACAGGCGAACTGGTGATTGACTACGCGCAGCACCAGGTCTTTGTGGGAGACCGGCAGGTGCCGTTGAGCCGTACAGAGTACAGGTTGCTGAGCACCCTGGCGCGCAACGCCGGGAAGGTGCTGACGCACGAGGTTTTGTTAGAGCGGGTCTGGGGGCCGGAGTATAACCGCGAGGTCGATTTCATCTGGGTCTATATCAGCCGCCTGCGTCATAAGATAGAGGACGATCCGCGTCGCCCGCGCTACATCTTAACCATACCGGATGTAGGATATAAGCTGGCGAAGCTGTAATGTTTGCAGGCCGTTCAGGTTCTTGTAAGGTCTGCAGCCCGCGTAGTAACGTGCGCGTAAAGTATGATGGGTACACTTCCCCATGGCATATCGAACAATTGGGCGCAATAATGAAGGTTAACAAATGAGTTGGAGGAATGAGAGGTCACCTCAGGGCCGATAAATCGGCGCTGGGCACGATAAATCGGCCCCTACAGGTATCCCAGCATTATTTTATTTATCCTCATAATTGGGCCCCTACATTTTGCCCATGCTACAGAGAGGGACAGCATAATGGCATACCGAACAGGCTCAAGAGTTCTACTGGTTGAGGCTGATCCAGCGCTGCGCAGGCTGATTGCGCTGGGCTTGCAGTATAGAGGAATAGATGTAATCGAGGCCAGCTCTCTGGCGGCTCTTCCTGCGCCGGTACTTGAGGCCCAGCGTCCAGATGTAGTGGTCATTGACGTTGATGGCGGGGTTACCAGCGATTGGTCCCTCCTGGAAGCTGTGCGGGCAAATCCATATCTACTGTCCCTGCCGGTCGTTGTGCTGGCCTGGGAGCCGCCTGTGCCGGTAAGCGCAAAAGCTGCAAGCAGCCAGTTGGAGCTGCAAGAAAGTATAGCATACCTCACCAAGCCGTTCGATGCGCGCGCGCTTCACAGCGCTGTTGAAGAGTTGCTTGCGGCAAGCGTCCAGCCGGAAGCTGAGTCTTCGCAAGAGATATATATTGCCACTCAACCACATCCTTCCACCTCAAGTCCGAGTATCTGGCCCCTGATCACTGCTGCCGGACTGCTCATCGCCTTTATTGGTCTTCTAGGAGAGCTGGCCATAACAGCCTGTGGCTTGCTGATTGTGCTGGTTGCCGTGCTATGGTGGGCGCTGGGAACCGGGGCAAGGGAAGAAACTTATAGGGTATAGACGCTTTGGCTGGGGCGTGCTATGATAGGCATGAATGTGAAGGACAACAAGAGAGGTGGAGTGTAATGCAATTTAATCTCATCAACTGGTTGTTTCAAGACCCATATACGGCGGGGACAAGCGCTGGCTTATCGGGGCCGGAGCAATTTCATTTCTATATCCCCTGGCTGATCTTTTGCAGCGCCGGGCTGTTGCTCTGCTTCTACTATGCAGTAGAGGGGCGCAAACGTTTTGTAAGGAATCAGCCAATCATCAAGCGCATGCTTGACCGCTATCTGGGCTGGTTTGCGGTGATCTGCGTGCTTGGTTATCCATTGATGTTTGCGCGGGCATACCTGGATCAATACTTCTTTGCGTGGCGTTTCTGGCGCTACCTGTGGCTGGCTGCCCTGGTGGCGTGGGCGATAACATGGCTGGTTTACCTTGTGCGCAAGTATCCGAAGGAACGGGCAAATTACCTGGCCTGGCAGAGGCGCCAGCAGTATATTCCCAAGAAGGGCAGCAAGCGCAAGGCGGTTTCTTCCAGATAAAGGCTGGAGGTGGTGGAGAAGGACGGGCGACCATAAAGG
>CADDZH010000181.1 GCA_902812455.1 Chloroflexota bacterium
TTATGAAAATACCCAGGCGCGTAAAGGTTGTGTTCATTGCTATCTCGGCACCGCTGTTCTTTGTGCTTGCCTCCGTGCTTGTGGTGGCTGCCTACAGCGATTTTCATAAGCCGCCCGAAGTAGATGTGATGAGCACCGGCTTTGCACCGCAGAATATAGAAATCACCGAAGGCGGAACAATTCATTTTGTCAATAAATCATCTACAAAGACCCAGGTTCTTTGTATCGGGAGCGATCAGCAATGCGATCGCTCTGCGCTTACTTTAGATGAGCTGCCGCCGCAGGTTCTGCTGGCTCCAGGCCTGCGCCTCGCTCCCGGCCAGGCGAAAGATGTTGTCTTTGACACAGAGGGTACTTTTTATATCACCAGCACAGTAGTATCACACATGAATCTGACGGTGACGGTCAATGCCGGCGCCGGCTAAAGCTGGCTGAAAAGCACACGTTGTTGATTATTGAGCGCTTACCTACGAGGCTACCGGCAAGATCATGCCGTGCGAGATCGACATGCCGAGGATCAGTACTGCGGCCAGCCCAAAGTAGACCAGGCCGAGAATAATGCGCTCCCCTAGCGGTACACTATAGTAGGCCTTTCCCTCCGGGGTATCGGGAACATGGCGGCGCGACCAGAATTGTGCACCCGCCATAATGATGAAGAGGAGCAGCCACGGAGAAAAATTGCCATACATCCATGACCAGACGGCAAATGCCACCAGGCCGAGGAATCCCAGCGTCCAGACCCGCCGGTCAATCGCTGCCAGCACGCGCCCACCATCAAAAGGGACAATAGGGATAAGGTTAAAGAGGTTGATGAAGAACCCGAAATAGGCCAGCGGAGCCCAGATCGTCTGCTGCTGTGAAGGCTGCATGGCCAGCAGCAGGCACACAGAAGAAGCAAGCGTACCGGCAATCGGCCCGGCTATGCCTACCTCTGCTTCATCCTTCGCATTCCTGGGCATCTTGCGCATAAACACTGCTGCTCCCAGCAAGGGAATAAAGACCATGCCGCCAATCGGTATGCCCTTCAACTTCATCACCAGGGCATGCCCCATCTCGTGAATAAACAGCAGGATGACTAAGCCAATGGCAAAAGTCCAGCCAAAAATGAGGGAATAGGCAAAGATAGAAATCACTGCCGTGAGGCCTGCAAAGCCAAACTTCGCAAGGTACACGACCCATTGTAATTTGAGCAGCGCCGCCAGCAGAGCACCAATGCCACCAAGACCTGCCAATCCTTTACGTTTCCGGCTCTTACTTGCTTCCGCGCTGCCATCCGCACCAGCCGCCTCCTGTCGCTCTGTCTCCGGGCCGGCAACGTACTCTTGCAAGCTCGCTGGGCCCCGGTATTCGGACATCAGCGCCGGCTCACCTGTTTGAGCAGAACGAGCCCCTTGCAGCGTATCCTGCTGGTAATAGGCTGGATGGGCATAATCAATCTCCTGCGGGGATTCACTATATTCAGAAAAGCCGTCAGGCTTCCATTGCATTCATGGCCTCAATTCTGCGCGGTACACTCTGAATCAACACACACTATCTTACCACATTCTACGCGCCTCGGCGTCGAACGGTTACATGCCTCAATTTCTGGACGAGTGTAATCAATGTTGATCAGCCGTAGTAGTCCGTCAAGCTTCGTTTGACCGATACCATGTCGTGGCCTCCCTTGTGGGGGCCAGGCTTTCACCCACCACTTGAAGGTTGACAGACTAGTAGGGGCCGATTTATCGTGCCCACCGCCGATTCATCGGCCCTGCATCCCCTCGCCGCTAATTCGCCCGTCTCACACCCTCAAGGTGCAGCCTCAAGAGATTGAGCGCGGCATACACAGCCAGCCGTTTTTGATCCTCGCGGCTGGCTCGCCAACCTGGCCCCATACCTGTCACCACACCCTCTGGCCCTTCAATAGCGATATGAACAGCGCTCGCAGGCTTGCCTTCTTGCATATCTGGCTCTGTGGCACCCGTAATACCCAGGCCAAAATCCGCTCCCAGGCGCTCGCGCACGGCATGAGCCATAGCACGGGCCGTCTCCTCGCTCGCCGCCCCATACTGCTCTACAACCTCGCGCGGCACGCCCATCTGTATCTTGAGTTCCGTGCTATATGCCACCAGACCGCCAATAAAGTATGTTGAGCTGCCTGCCACATTCGTGATTGTATTCGATAACAGGCCGCCGGTGAACGATTCCATCACGGCCAGCGTCTGCCCGCGCTCCTTCAAATACTCTCCTACCACACTTTGCAGCGTATCCCTGTCAACGCCAAAGATATGATGGCCCAGCAGTTCGCGTATCCGCGCCTCCATCTCTGCCACCTGGCGCTCGGCCTCTTCGACGGTCCCGGCCTTCGCAGTAACCCGCACATCAACGGCATCCGGCTTGGCATACGTCGCCACCGTCGGGTTGTTACTATGAATCACGGGATCGAGCCGCTCTTCTACACTGGATTCTCCCAGGCCCGCTACGCGCAGGATACGGGTGAAGATAATCCCTCCTGTATATGGCTTGAGTCGCGGAATCGCCTCTAGCTCCCACATGCGGTACATCTCCCTCGGCACACCAGGCATCGCCACGATAATATGTCCATCCTTCTCAACCCACCAGCCGGGCGCCGTGCCAAGTGGATTGGGCAGCGCCCGCGCCGAAGGGATCAAGGTGGCCTGCTTGACGTTGCGCTCCGGCATGCGGGAGCCGCGCACCTGAAACGTCCTGCGCAGTTCTGCTTCCAGCACAGGATCGACCTCCATCTTCTCTCCCAGCAACTCGCTGATGGCTTCGCGAGCAAGATCATCCTCCGTTGGCCCCAATCCGCCCGTCATGA
Organism: Chloroflexota bacterium; assembly: GCA_902812455.1. The sequence goes on from CADDZH010000181.1 coordinate 2,819, forward strand.
TGATAAGCTCTGATCGCTCCCATGCCCGCTTTAACGTCTCGACGATACGGCTCAGGTTATCCCCCACCTGCGAGACAAAATAGAGATCGATGCCCAGCGCGCTCAGGCTCTGGGCAAGGAAGGTGGCATTGGTATCCGTAATGTGGCCGAGCAACAGTTCGGTACCACAGGAAATAATTTCGGCGCGCATAATCCCTCCTGTAAGTAATGCTACGCCTCTATCATACCATACCGACGACCATCAATATATTGTGTTAGAAAGATTAGAAAATCAATATGTTGTGCCAAAAGCCTTGCAAATCCCGTTATTTGTGAGTATACTGGATGCGTAAGATCGATCTGGCTCATAAGATAGAGCGACATATTTCAAAACACATCAAAACGGATTCATGGAATGAAGGAGAACAGGTAATGGCAGAGCAACAGGGTCAAGCTTCCGGCGTCCAGACTGCCGTCGAGAACGGTTCGCAGCAATGGACACAACTAGAGGGCATTCGCCAGAAGGTGTTCATGGATAGGTACTCGCTGAAAGATGCATCCGGCCAGCCGCTGGAGTTCTATCCAGAGCAGCTCTGGGCGCGTGTTGCACGTGGTATCGCCGCCGTCGAACCAACAGAAGAAAAGCGAGCTTACTGGGAGCAGCGTTTTTACGAGGCGCTGACCGGTTTCCAGTTTGTGCCCGGCGGCCGCATCCTGGCAGGCGCCGGCTCTGGCCACCAGGTGACATTCTACAACTGTATGCCGCCTGACCAGGAAGTGCTTACAGCCGATGGTTATCGACCAATTTCAGAAATTAAGATCGGCGATCAGGTGGTGACACATCGCAATCGCCTGCGTCCAGTCTTGCATAAGTTTGAGCGTGAGACCGAGGAAGCGCTCTACATCATCCGGCCTAAGAAAGTGGGCTATGATGATTTGCGCGTGACAGGCGACCATAAAGTCTACGTTATCCGTTCAGAATGGGTTAACACGCATAAGTCGCGTGATGGCCTGCGTCTCCAGCATGAGCCAGATTGGATTCCCGCCAGAGAAATTAAACCTGGTGATTACGTTGCTGTTGCACACAATGGTGAGGAATCTTCTACTGACATAATCTACCTCCAAGATTACATTTCAGGATATACAACGAAAGATGGCAAGCTCTTCAAAGAAACAACGCGCGGCGATCATGGCTATGTATCAGACTGGGGAACGCACTACAAAATTCACGATCGCCTGGTTCTTGATGGAGAATTGTGTTACCTATTTGGACGCTGGCTTGGTGATGGTTGTGTAACCCATCGTACTGGCACAGATATTCCATCTGGGATCAAAATCGTTTTTTCTCTGGATGAACAGAATGAAGCCGTAGAGGTTGCTCGCATTATCGAGGCCAAGTTCGGTATCGAAGCATCCATCAAGCTGAGCAGTACAGAACGCTGGCATGATCTATGGGTGAATTCTATGCCCATTGGAGAGTTCTTTAAGGCCTTTTTCGGTGCTTACAGCTATGCTAAGCGCATTCCTGACGAACTGATGCACTTACCTACTGAACTCACGTTGGAATTGTTGCGTGGTTTGTTCAGCGCCGATGGTTATGTATCTGATAACAAACTCGGTATTGTATTATCGAATCGAACACTTAGTATCCAGATTCACCAGCTTCTCCTGCGACTGGGGTATCTCTTCTCGATTCGAGAAAATACACACCGCTTAGGGCGTCTACCGGCCTACCGTGTTCAAGCTACTGCCAATGAGTGCGCACCGCTCTTTGAACACTTTTTCGGCGTTCAAGCTCCTGAGCACGATATCGATTTGAAATACTACTTTGAGTATGATGGCCTTAAGTGGGTGCGGGTCGATGAAATTGCTGTTGAAGATTACTCTGGCATCGTGCTGGATATCGAGGTTGAGGAGGATCATTCTTTCGTATCAGCGGGTATTGTTGCCTCGAATTGTTACGTCATCCCTAGCCCTGAGGACAGCCGCCAGGGGATTCTTGACAACCTGAAAATCATGACAGAGATCATGGCTCGCGGCGGCGGCGTCGGCATCAACCTCTCAACGCTGCGCCCACGTGGCTCCTACATAAAGACGGTGAACGGGACGGCTTCCGGCCCCTGCTCGTGGGCGCAACTCTATTCAGTAGCTACGGGCGACGTGATCCAGCAGGGCGGCTGCTTTGGCCCCGATGAGCGGATTGCCACCGATCACGGCTTGATACGTGCAAAAGAGCTGGCAGATCGCCTGGAAGCAGGCGAGTATATACAGGCCAAAACTCACAGAGGTACTCGTCCATTCACCTCCGTGTTCCGCAACGGCATTAAAGAACTCTATGAGGTAAAAACTCATCGTGGCTACCGCG
>CADDZH010000182.1 GCA_902812455.1 Chloroflexota bacterium
ACTGGCGACCCGCGTCGAACGGCTCGCGCTGAATGCCTATTCGGGATGAGGGGCAGGGGAACAGGCTCGTTCGCCAGTGCAGACGAACTCCACAATTTAGTGCAGACGAAAGTTACAAGTGACACACAGGATGGAATGAAGCGTGTGTTCTCATGCGTTATTGCACCTAATGCGGAACATAAGGTATACTGCTGTTGAGATTCAGTGTAGCGTTTTGGCCGTTGATTGGCAAGGTATCGCACCTAATGGGTTATTAGCTGCGATAAGACATCGACTCATCTGACCGGGTAGACTTCTTGAACGTACCCCTCGCTATAAAAAGATCGCAGTGTCACTTTTTGCTCCTCCCGTTCGTGTAGAGACAGGACGCTATTTCTCTCGTTATGAGGGTAATCACAACCGGAGCAGGACGCATGTCATCAACTCGCGACCAGGCAGGCGCTTCATCTACGGAGACAGGACCTTCCTCTAAGCAGGGAAGACCACTCACGCGCGGGATGCACCCGCTGATCTACGAGTTGTTCGTGCTTGGCGAACTCATGGTCCAGCCTATGTCCGGCTCCTTTCTCCATGAGACGGCCCGGCGCATCCTGGGGCCATTTCGCCCGTTGAGTTGGGGTATCATCTCTCCTCTGCTTCACCAGTTGGAGCAGCAGGGGCTGGTGACGTCGGTCATCGAGCAGCGGCAGGCAGGCTTGCCACCTCCGAGGCGTGGGCAGCCCCCACACCGCTATACGATTACCCCTGCGGGTAGGGAGCGCTTCTTGCGCTTGCTCCTCACGCCCAGTGCCTATAGCCGGGACACGCCGGAGGAGTTTGTTATCAAGTTGACCAAGTTCCAGTTTCTGACCCCGGCGCAGCGCGTGACGGTCCTGAAGTGGTATCGGGACTATCAGGACAGCTTGCGCCGCTCCTATCAAGAGGCGCGTTCCTATGTGCGTCACAACCCGGAGATTACCGGGGAAGAGCGCACCTGGATCATGCGTTCCATTGAGTATCGACTGCACTGCGCGCAGGCTGAATGCTCCTGGCTCGATCAACAGATCGCTGGAGAGCAAGAGGCGGACGCAACAGAGAGGGAAGAACCAGATGGAAGGATCGCTTCTATTTGATGAGATGACATATCAACATCCCTGGTTTTGGCTCTCCTCACTGCTGTTGGGGAGTTGGGGATGAGAGCTATTGGCTGAAAGGAGTCTATGCCGAAAGTTCCTACCCATGCCCTCATCTGGTCTGCCGAGCGGGGCGTCTACGAACTGCATCCTGCTGACCCACACTTCTCCTCTGTCGTGCCAGGAGAGGAAGAGGCGTGGTTGGCCTGGTTAACGGCGCATGCCTCCTTTTCTTTTCAGGGGCAAGCTGGTCGCCTCAATGTGCTCAAGGAGCCCCGGCCACGAGGCTCTGGCTATTGGTACGCCTATCAGACCAAGGAGGGCCGCACCCGCAAGCGCTATCTTGGACGGACCGAGACCCTCTCGCTGGCCCGCTTAGAGGAGACCGCCAGGACGCTTGGGCAGGGGTCCGGGGCTGCGCAGGCGCATAATCAGGGGATGGCGCTGCTTTCCAGCAAGCTCTCCCCGCCGCGGTTGCCGCACGCGTTCGTGGAGCGCGAGCGCTTGCTCGCGGCGCTCGATGGGGCGCTTTCGACGCCGCTGACCCTCATCTCGGCTCCGGCAGGCTGGGGCAAAACGACGCTGCTTGCCGCCTGGGCCATCCAGCGAAAGAGCCAGGTGGCCTGGCTCTCGCTGGATGACCTGGACAATAGCCCGACGCGCTTCTGGGTCGCGCTGATTGCGGCCCTGCGACGCGGCGGGAGGTGTGGACCGAGCTTTGGGGAAACGGTGGTGGCGTGGCTCGAGTCGCCCCAGTTGCCACCGCTTTTCTCCTGTCTTTCGGCCCTGCTCCAGGAGCTGGAAGGACGCTCCGCCCATCCTGCCCCCATCGTCCTCATGGTGGATGATTATCAGGTGATCGGAGAACCAACCATTCACCAGAGCATGGCCTTCTTCCTGGAGCATCTGCCAGCTTCGGTGCATCTGATCCTCTCCAGCCGGGTCGACCCGGACCTGCCCCTGGCGAGTCTGCGTGCCCGCGGGCAGTTGACCGAGATCCGTGCGGACGAGCTGCGCTTTCGAGAGGGAGAGGCGAACCAGTATCTGGGCCAGCTGCTCTCCCCTCCGCTCACGGAGGAGGAGGTGCAGCGGCTTGTGGGTCGCACCGAGGGCTGGATCGCGGGCTTGCACCTGGCCGCTCTCACCCTGCAGCAACGCGCAGACCGCGCGGCCTATCTTGAGGCGTTGACCGGCAGCCAGCGCTATCTCCTGGATTACGTGCAGGAAGAGATTCTGGCGCGCCTGCCCGAGAGTGTGCGCGACTTTCTGCTCCACAGCGCTATCCTCTCGCACCTGGATGCTGCTGTGTGCCAGGCCGTGACGGCCTCACCCAGCCGAGCGGAAAGTCAACAGATGCTCGCGTTCCTGGAGCGAGCCAACCTCTTCGTGGTGCCCCTGGACGAGGAGCGGCACAGCTATCGGTTGCATGAGCTCTTTCGCGAAGCCCTGCTCTCCGTTCTGCACACCAGCCAACCGGAACTGGTGCCGCTCTTGCACCGCCGGGCGGCCAGCTTTTACGAGGCCCAGGGGCAGTGGGCTGAGGCCATTACTCACTGGCTTGCCGCCGCTGATTTTTCCGCGGCGGCGAATCTCATGGAGCAGACGGTCGAGCAGTTCTGGCTGCGTGGAGAGGCGGCGACGATGGCCGGCTTCGTGCTGGCGCTGCCTCAGCCACTGGTGCGCGAGCATGCACACCTCTTGCTCACCACGGCGCTCTATCTCCTTAACACGGTCACGTACCCTGTACATGAGCAGCACGCCAGAGTCCACACCAAGGTGCGGCAGCTCATAGCACGGGTCCAGACCGCTCTGCTTCCTCAGGTGGAGGAAACCAGCCATCCGACCTTAGTCACAGGCGCCGTCTCTCCCATCGAGGATCGGGAGGCCCGCGTCGCCGAGGACGCGAGGCTCTACCGGCGTCTGCGCCTGTTACGCGTGGGCATGGTCTGGTTTGAGACGCTAGCCACCGGGGAGTACGAGCGCTTGGGCGCCCTTTATCAAGAGATCCAGAAGCTTGATCAGGACGAAGAGGTCATCTGGCAGATGCTCCCGCTCTACTGTAGTTTCGTCCTCCACTACACGGTCTGGGGAGAGGGAGCGGCGCTGGTGCCGCGGCTACGGGAAGCAAAGCAGCGGGTGAGCCAGTCGGGAAGCCACTTTGCGATCACCAGGGTCATGCAATGGTTGGCGATAGCCGAAATGGAGGCGGGGCACCTGCGTCTGGCCTACGAGGTGTGCCAGGCCGCTCTCGATCTGATCGAGCAGATCACAGGCTATGCTCTGCTGAAAGGGTACTTGGAGCTGGTCCTGGCGGTGGTGTTGTATCAGTGGAATCGGTTGGAAGAGGCATGTGGCAGAGTGCGAACAGTTATTCAGGACGCCGCAACCTGGCAGCATAGTGATTTGCTCCTGTTGGGATATTGGAACTTGATACAGGTCGAGCTGGCGAGAGGAGATCTGTCTGCTGTCCAGCAGGCGCTGCAAGGGTTTGAACAGCTGGAAGGACATGAAGGATACGCACACCGCCGGCGCTGGCTGCCGGGGGTGCGAGCGCAATGGTGGCTGGCACAAGGACAGCTCAGGGAGGCATCGGACTGGGCAGAGGGCGTCGTTTTTCCAGAAGAGGCGTGGGAAGGTCCCCTGTATGCTGTTTTCCCTGCCGTGGTGCGGGTGTATTTCGCCCAGCATCGCTGGAGGGAAGCGGTGGCGCTGCTGGAGCGCTGGAGCGGGCACCTGGATCGCCCAACCAGTATCGACATCACTATCACGTTTCTCGCCCAGTCTCTGGTGGCGCTGCACCAGGCCGGCCAGCGCGAACAAGCTCGTGTGGTTGCTGCTCGCCTGTTCGCACTGACGGAACCGGAGGGCTACCTGCGCGTGTACCTAGACGAGGGGGAACCGATGCGCCAGGCACTGGAAGCGCTGCTCACCCCGCACTCCCAGCAACACGAGTTGGCTCCCTCCACGACGGCTTATATCTCGCAGCTGCTGGCCGCTTTCGAGCAGGAGCAACGAGGCGCGAGCACCCGCCTCTCGGCGGCATCCACTGCCAGGCCTGCACCCTCCCCTGCCCGGCAGGCCCTGGCTCTCTCCTCCGCGCCGGGCGCCCCCCTCACCCGGCGGGAGCAGGAAGTCTTGCGCCTGCTGGCCGCCGGGGCCTCCAATCAGGACATCGCCCAGGCGCTGGTGATTTCGCTGGAGACTGTGAAAAAACACGTCAGTAATCTGCTGGGCAAGCTCGGAGCGAGCAGCCGCACCCAGGCGGTGGCCCTGGCGCGTGCCCGCTCGCTGCTCTAGCGCTTCGTTCTCCCCAACCGGTCGTCTTCCACCTCGCAAAACTACCTCTTTTGCTCCACTTTTGAGGACTGCGTTGGAGGCCACGCCCGTCTATACTTTCCTCATGACAGAGCACTTTCCAGAGAGGAGGAGACCGATGCACTACCGCATTCACATCCAGGGACACCTTGATCCTGGGTGGCAAGACCGCTTTGGAGGACTCTGCATCGAGCAGCAAGAGACGGGCACGACGCTGCTCGAAGGCGCGTTGCCGGATCAGGCGGCGCTCTATGGGATGCTCTTGCAGCTCGTCCGGCTCGGCCTGGTGCTGCTCTCGCTGGAAACGAGCGATACGCCGGAAGGGGAGCAGGCGGCAGAGCGCCCGTGAAGGTCTCGGACTTGTCGCAGAAGCCCGGAGAGCATTGTACAAGACGAAGGAGGTGCATGAATGAATCAGTCTGGAATACCATTGGTCTCATCGCGGCAGCGATGGAACCTTCCTGCCCGCTGGTTCGTGTTGGGTGGGATCATGGGACCCATTCTCTATGTCGGGGCCTTCACCCTGGCTGGTTTTCTGCGTCCCGACTACTCACCCATTCATCAGGCAGTGAGCGATTTGGGCGTTGGTCCTCATGCCTGGCTCCTGAATGCCAGTCTCATTATCAATGGCGTGCTGCTCGTGGGGTTTGCGGTGGGCTTCGCCCTCTGCATGTCATCGGTGCTGAGCCAGGTCTGGCGGTGGCTCATCGC
>CADDZH010000183.1 GCA_902812455.1 Chloroflexota bacterium
CTCGCTTGTTGTCCACAATGTCTTTGCAGACAACAGCCCTGCCATTCGCGTCTACCAGCGCCTCGGTTTTCAGACTCACCATCAACTCCTGTCAGGAGTTGATGGTGAGTCTGAAAACCGAGGCGCTGGTAGACGCGAATGGCAGGGCTGTTGTCTGCAAAGACATTGAGGACAACAAGCGAGTACTGCTGCTCGAATAATGTTCTTACTAGGGCGGCGGTGATGGCTGTGGCATATCCTTGCCCGCGCGCTTCTGGCGCTGTGAAGATGTTGCCAAGGACGGCGAGGCGATGGGCAGGAACGAGGGCGTGTGTTCCACCGGCAGCAATGAGGCGTTCTCCTTCATAGGCGCCAAAGTAGAGACCTTGCGGGAAGAGAGCTGCGGAAAATGTGTTCTCGGGATTTTGCGCATACAGGGTTTGCAAAGCGGGCAAATCTGAAAGGGTCAGTTGTCTGACCGGTCGATAAGGCGCAGCCTGCAAGGGTCGCCAGGAGGTTGAGATGATGGCCATGCGCAACAGCCTTTTCCACGTCGTCTCAGGCTGGTAATAGCGTTGGAGCGATGGGATATGGAGTTCCTGTGCCTGGATCAATGGATGTTCAGGGAGAGTGATGTATTGCAAGATGGCTGCTACGCCCTCTTTGCTGCCAAATGGCGAGAGGACCTGCCCGATGATGGGATGGCGCAAGATGAGGCATATTGCCTGTTCGTTGTTTTCATCATGGGAAGCAATGGCAAACTGGCTGTAATCACGCATGGGCGGCTCCAGGTCGGCTAAGGCGAAGCTATTCCAGACGGGGTCCTGCGAGAGAATTGGGTATGCTTCGTCATTGGCTGCATCTGGAGTGATATGCCAACCAGAGAGAGATTGTGTCATAAGAGCTCCGCCATTTTTATTTGGATTCATAACCACGGATGCGTCAAGTCTTTGTACGGAGCCGTAGGGGCGGGAGCGGTGTGGATGGGAGGCGGGGAGGCTTGCCTCGCCCCGTCATTCATGCTGGCTGCCTGCCCAACACTGCTGAATCGACCAGGGATGAGGACGGCGCAAGCGCCCCCACCGCGCCTCATCCCCGCTCCCGCCCCTACGGCCACTGATCCTTTCCCACTCTCATGCAAAAAAATGACGCCTACTCATAAGCCACGCACATCATACCAAAATATGTTGGCACCTCGTAAGAAAGCAATTCTCCCCGGAAGTTGGTTCCGTCTATCGCACCATGCAGGTTGAGGATCTGGCCATAGGAGTCGGTTGAGGCGCGTTTGAGCCAGTCAAGATCGAAGGAGAGCAACCGGCCAAGGTCCTGCGCCCTTACAGCATCAACGAGCGCGGCATCGAACTCCTGGGACGCGATATCGTAGCCGTAAGGGCCTTCTGCATCGTGGGCGTGCCCGAGGTCGGCGCTGGCGACAAAGGCAATGCGACGGCCAAGTTTCTCTGCTGCCTTCCTGATGGATAGACCAAAGGGCACAAAAAGTTCCCAGGGCATATTGCCACGATCGGGACAGGCAATCACGACTTTAGGCGGCGGATTGAGCGGAGCGCCCAGGAACCAGAGAGGAACAAGGGCGCCCCAGTCCAGTGGCATGTAAAACTTACTATCGTCATCGACTGCGTAGTAAACGCGGGATACTGGCACATTAAGTGCATGAGCTTCCTCAAGGATAGCATCGTTAAGTTCTCTATCAACTTCAAAATTTAGCGTGAAGCTGTTCCCATTACCATCCTTCTCAGGCCCAAGCGTTCCTTGTACACGCACATTATTGAGCAGCGAGAAATTGCCATCGATGCGGTGGCCATGAGGAGTCACTAACACTATCGTCTCTGGATGGGCGGCAGCCATACGCCGTCCCAATTCTTCCATCGCTGCCCGCGTGGCAAGCCCTTTCTCCGCTCCCTTTTCCCCGAGCAGAGGAATAATCAAGCTGCCGTGCGGGGTGATACAGGCAAATACAAGACCATCCATCATGTGCCTCCCTCCTGCAAAATAAATATCCCGGTGATTCCCCATATCTTTCATGAGCCAGAACCGAGGGTAGGGGCGATGGCAAGCATCGCCCTCGATGGGGTAATCACCAATACATATCGAAAAGCGACCGGTGTTATATTCTAGCATATGTAGTACGATAGGGGAGCGTGTCAGGTGGAAGGATGGGAGGCCTTGATTCGCGGGGTATGAGTTTCCGTTCTGCGTAATTTATGGCAGAATGAGGGTGTGTAGGGTGGAAGGGAGGTTGATCGGTTGTACGTCACGGCAATGAAGGAAAGGAGATAGCTGAGCCATGATTTTGTTTTATGTGGTTCATTATCCTAAGCCGGAGAAGGAAGAGTTGTTGATCGAGCGTATGCATGAGTTTGGGAATTTGTTGAGGAGTCTGAAAGGGATTGTGTGGGTGAATCCGTATCCGTTCAAAGACCCAGAGAATGGGACGTTAGTGGCAATTTCGATATGGGAGTCGGAGGAAGCATTTAACGAGGCGCTGCCGGATATACCAAGGGGAAAATCATTGTCGCCGGGCGGTGAGTTCGAGGAAAAGCCCAGGGAGAGGTATGTATTTCTTTCGGCGCGGTGATGACCATCTCGATGTCATCCTGAGCGCAGCGAAGGATCTATTCCGAAACCAGCAGCGGCGAGCCAACCTGTTTGAGAGAACGCTACTGGACAGTCACAGTGAGCCTGGCATTAGGGTTCGATGCCAGGCTAAGGACATAGGTGCCTGTTGTCTTGAACGTGTAGGGGGCCGTCGATTTCCCTTTGATGGATATAAGTGGTTTCCCGTTGTAGGTCACGGTTTGCGTAGCCAGGGTACGATTGTCAATGTCGAATGGGACGCCATGGGTGACGGTGAGCGCGGATTTGCCAAATACAACGCCGGACCTGGTTCTGAGGATACTCACATGGGCTGTAGTTGTGGTTGATACCGAAGGGGCAGCCGCGTGTGAGCCAACGCTAAAGAAAAAGACCCCAACGGCCAGCATTGCCAGAACCACAGCCAGGAAGGCGAAACGAAGTGCCTTGCTCTTAATCATCATTGATCTTCTCCTTGCATATATCTCTTTTTGAAAGTCTCCCATTGAAACTTCCTGCAAAAGAAAGATACAGAACGCTTCCTTGCAGAAGCATAGATAACTTCTCCAATTCAAGAGAATTGAAACTCTTCAGTCAAACAGGTTGGCTGCCGGGATAGGAAGAGGTTGCTTCACTGAGGAGCTTAGCAGAAAGGGGGAGCAAAATGGAGATGAAGCGGTAAAGATGTGGTTAAGAATCAAAGGATCAGGTTAAGATTGGTATTTGTCAATGATATTGCGGGAGAAGAGGAAGCTGGCGAAAAATAAATAGAGCTTATTTCTCGTCTCCAAACAAGGCGTGGCGGGCAGCCTCCACGATATGTTCTGGGATACCCGGTCGCCCGTATGACTCGGATCTACGCGACCTCTGAAGATGCGAATCGACCTCCACAACGTCCAGGACAGGCTGGAAGCCGGCCAGTGCCACGCCAATTTGAGAAGGTATATTATCGGTATCCGTGCCAACCCACGCCCGGCGTACTCCCGCGCGCTGCAACTCGCGCACTATATATGCCAGCAGCGCGGGATAGAGACGCTGCCCGCGATAGGCAGGCAGCGTGACGCAATCCCAGATATAGGCTTCACCCTCTGGCAGGTGGATGCTCAGTCCAAGCTCTCCTATGCCTTCCTCGCCAAAGGACACCCAGCCATATGTAGCCAGCCTGCCCTCTACCCTGCCAGCATAGCACTGCCGTCCCGTGGCCAGGCGTTGCAACACGGGCGCTGGATCGTCAAGCCCCATAGCCTCTGCCAGCTCTCCGGCGCTCTGCGGGCCGATATGCACAAAAGCAGCCGGAAGGCGCGGGAGAGGAGCGGCCGGCAAGGGACCGTTGAGATCCAGCATCCAGAGTATGCCCATCACTTAAATCCTGAAGAACATGTGCCTGACCTGGTCGATCACCTTTGGATCGCCGCTCGTCTCGCCTCCAGGGAAACGCTGGAAGGTTGTCAGCACGAAATCCGAGGCATTCTTGAAGTGGAAAATGGCCTGTACGCCCTCAAGATTATCGGCGGGCGCATATGTGAGGGCGCCATCTTTCACGCGCACGCGCCACTGGCCGCCCCATTCGCCATCCACTATGACCCCGAACTCGATGTCCAGGCCCTTAACCGACTCCTGGTCCACTGTGGACTGCATCAGGATGAACATATAGGGGACCAGCACTCCGGCGGTGCGCTCATCCAGCTTAGCGTCTTTCTGGCCCAGGCCCCATTTCATGTCCCAGGTATGTACTCCGTAGTCCATCACGTGGAAGGCTGGATAGAAGAGGGTCGGTAACGGCCCCATGTACGGGTGGGTCACCAGGAAACCCGTCCATTCTTCAGGCGTTAGTGCATCGAAAATAGCCAGCATCTTGTCGGAGTCAGACTTGAGCCGGGCAATAACCTCTTCACGAGGCAGGCTGCGGAAGGCCTGCGCGTTCTTGTTGAGCGTCTCGCCCATAACCAGTAGACCGAGAGCACCGGCCGGTTCGCCTCTACGCGCCATGTCCCAGCGTGTCAGGTAGCCTTCGGTCACGTCGATCATGTGGCCGGCAATATCGCGTACTTGCCACTCGGTGCAGCGCGTCTGCACGTACCAGTTCTGCGGGTCATCGATGATGTCATAGAAGTTCGCGCGCTCCGTGCGCACCACGTCGAGTACAGTGTCCTTGCCACTGTAATCCATTGAATTGACTGCCATGTTGACCTCCTTTTCATGATACATGTTTACATAACAAGCGGATTGCGAAAGAGACGAGGGCGTTGCATGGCATCCGCAAGGGATGCCACTACCATATACGCCCAGCACAGCCACCCCCATAGAGGCGAGGACAAGCACAAGGCCCCCGCCCATCCCCCATCCACCCACAGCTTCGATACATCGAGCTTCTACAAGTCCCTACAG
>CADDZH010000184.1 GCA_902812455.1 Chloroflexota bacterium
GCTCAGGGCGTCGCTCACCGGGGCGCCGTTCCGCCGCCCCGCGCTCGCGCTCCCGCACGCGCGGAAATGCGGGCACTGCCGCAGCTTCTTGCTCTGCTGCGGCAGCTTCGCGCCGCTTGCTCGGCAGGACATCACCCTTGTAAATCCATACCTTGATACCGATCACGCCGAACGTTGTATGCGCCTCTGCCTGCCCATAGTCAATATCGGCTCGCAGCGTATGCAGGGGAACCTTTCCTACCACCTCTTTTTCCGAGCGCGCAATTTCTGCTCCAGCCAGGCGCCCGCCAACAATGATCTTGATGCCCTTGGCGTTGGCTCTCAGCGCTTTCTGCGCCGCCTGCTTCATGGCCCGGCGAAACGACACGCGCTTCTCCAATTGCTCGGCTATGCTGCGCGCCACCAGGTAGGCATCCAGCTCCGGCTGGCGAATCTCCATAATGTTCAGGCGTACACGCTTTTTGGCTTTCGCTTCCAGCTCCGCGCGCAGCTTATCAACCTTCTCGCCGCTTCTTCCAATGACGATGCCTGGTTTGGCCGTATGAATCGTCACCGAAACCTGATTGGTGGCCGCTCGCTCGATCTCAATCCTGGAGACTGCGGCGTTGGCAAGCTCCTGATTGATCGTCCGGCGAATCATCATGTCTTCGGCGAGCACATCTTTGTAATCACGCTCAGCATACCAGCGAGACTGCCAGTCTTTAATGATGCCGAGCCTGAACCCGATGGGATGCACTTTTTGTCCCAAAAGTGTCCTCCTTTTCCTTTCATGGCCTCAGGGGCCCAGCTAGCGGGCGTCCGCCGGATCGTCTGAGACGATGACCGTCACATGGCAGTAGCGGCGCAAGATACGAGATGCCCGGCCACGAGAACGAGCCTTGATCCGTTTGACACGGAATGAATCATCCGTCACGATGTTCAGGATATATAGATCGTCCGGGTTGAGGCTGTAGTTATTCTCAGCGTTTGCCGCTGCTGAGGCGACAACGGTACTGACCGGCTTTGCTCCAGCCTGTGGCATGAACTGGAGGATCGCCAGAGCCTCGGCCACGGATTTGCCCTTCACCGCATTCGTCACCAGGCGCATCTTGCGCGGCGATATGCCAATATTTCTTGCAATAGCCCTGACTTGCATGTTTTACCCCTAGCGGACCGACGTGGTCCTTTCACTCTTGCCACCCGAATGACCCCGGAAGTGTCTCGTGGGGGCAAACTCACCTAACTTATGGCCTACCATATTCTCTGTGATGTAGATAGGCACATGCGTTTTCCCGTTATGGACGCCAATGGTCATCGAGACCATCTCAGGGAAGATGGTCGAGGCGCGCGACCACGTCTTGATCACGCGCCGGTCGCCACTGCGCCTCATGCTCAGCACTTTCTTCCTGAGCGACTCGTGGATGTATGGGCCTTTTTTCCTTGAGCGCGACATGTCTTACCTCCTCCTACCAGCATTGCGGCGCCGCACAATGAAGCGGTCCGTGCGCTTATTCCTGCGCGTCTTGTAGCCCAGGGCAGGCTTCCCCCAGGGAGTCTGTGGCTGCCCACCAATTGGCGAGCGTCCCTCGCCACCACCATGTGGATGGTCAACCGGGTTCATGGCAGAACCACGCACGGCGGGCCGCCGTCCGAGGTGCCGCGAGCGGCCGGCTTTGCCCAGGCTGATATTTTCATGGTCAACATTGCCCACCTGGCCGATAGTCGCCATGCACAAAATATGCACGCGGCGCTGCTCACCTGAGGGCAGGCGAATGAGCGCGTAATCGCCTTCTTTGGCCATCAATTGGGCGCCGCTGCCAGCGCTACGCGCTAACTGAGCACCACGCCCGCGCTGTAGCTCAATGCAGTGAATGGTGGTGCCCGTCGGGATATTCTTCAACGGCAGGGCATTGCCCGGCCTGATATCGGCATCAGGCCCCGCTGATATCCTGTCACCAACATTTAAGCCCAGTGGAGCAATGATATACCGCTTCTCGCCATCGAGATAGTGCAGCAGCGCGATCCGCGCCGAGCGATTGGGATCATACTCAATGGCAGCAACTTTGGCGGGCACACCCCATTTATTGCGCTTAAAGTCAATAATGCGATAGGCGCGTTTCGCCCCACCGCCACGATGACGAACGGTAATCTTCCCCTGATTATTGCGGCCAGAGTGCTTCTTCAACTTGACGGTCAGCGATTTCTCCGGCTTCGTCTTTGTGATCTCCTCAAATGTCGAAACGGACATCCCGCGACGACCGGGAGAAGTTGGTCGATACTGTCTAATTGGCATATCTGAAACCCTACCTTACGCCTTTAATGCTTCAATGGTATACCCTTCACGCAGGGTAACAATGGCTTTCTTCCACTCTTTCCCCGGCTTGGTTCGAGGAGCAGCGCCACGCCGCCGGATCGTCTTTGGCTTACTTCGCACGCGCATGATGTTGACCTTGGCAACTTTGACATTGAACAGGGTTTCAACAGCCTTGCGCACCTCGATTTTGTTTGCCTCCAGCGCCACCCTGAACGTATATTTATTCATTCCCTGCAGCTTCACCGATTTTTCGGTGATTATGCCGTGACGGAGCACTTCAGTAATTTCCATAGCTTACTCCCTCGCTTCGCTCTCTGATTCGTCCTCAGCTTCCTCTTCTTCCGGCTCCTCACCCTCTGATTCGTCCTCAGCTTCCTCTTCCGGCTCTTCGCGCTCTGATTCGTTCTCAGCTTCCTCTTCCGGCTCTTCGCGCTCTGATTCGTTCTCAGCTTCCAGTTCCTCTTCCTCTGCTTCGTTTTCGGCTGCTTCTTCCGGCACAGCATCTCTGAGCGCCTCGTCGGCGATCCTGGCACTGGCTTCTTCCGCAGTCATGCCTTCGCCGAAGACCATTTCGATCCAGCGAATGGTTTTGAGGGGTGCGACCAGGCAATCGTGTTTCAGCAGTTCCACGACATTGATCGAGGAAACATGCTGTACTTTAGCAGTTGGGATGTTGCGTGCCGAGAGCACAACGTTTTCATCTCGCTTCGGCAACATCATCAGAACCCGCTTTCCCTTCAGAGGAAGCCTTTCCAGCAGAGCCAGCATATCTTTGGTACGAGGAGCTTCCAGCGTCAGGTCGTTCAACACGATCAACTGATCGTTGGCAACCTTATCTGAAAGCGCCGAGCGAATGGCCAGGCGGCGCATCTTCTTTGGCACATCGTGATGATAGCGGCGCGGCTTGGGGCCAAAGACAACGCCACCATGACGGAACTGCGGCGCCCGGATACTTCCCTGGCGTGCGCGACCCGTCCCTTTCTGCCTGTATGGTTTGCTATTCCCGCCCGATACCTCGGCTCGAGTTTTTGTCGAGGCATTCCCCTGCCGCCGGTTCACCAGTTGCGCTGTCACCACCTGGTGAAGCACCGGCACATTCGGGGTGATGCCAAATACATACTCGTTCAGCTCGAGATGGTCTACGGCCTCTCCGGCCATGTTATATACTGTCGTCGAGGGCATTTCGGTTACCTCTTCACATGCTTCTTTATCATGAGCAAGCCGCCATTGGCGCCGGGAATCGACCCCTTAACCACTAGCAGATTGCGTTCAGGATCAGCTTGAATCACCTGTAACTTCTTTATCGTCACCCGCTCGTTGCCCATATGGCCGGCCATGCGAGTTCCTTTCAGGACACGACCTGGGGTGGTGCCAGAACCAATCGAGCCAGGAGCGCGGGTGCGATCAGACTGCCCATGGGTTTTGGGTCCACCGCGGAAGCCATGCCGTTTGACTCCACCCTGGAATCCTTTTCCCTTCGAGGTGCCAACGATGTCAACCGGCTCGCCCACCTTAAACAGGCTTACATCAAACTGCTTGCCAAGTTCCAGCTTCTCTGGAGCTACTCCTTCCTGCAGCCGGACTTCTCGCAGCACTTTGAACGGCCCCAGTTCTGGCCCTGGTCGCCGCTGGCGGTTCTCCTGTACCTTCAGCAGCTTCTGTATCTGCTTATCTTTTTTCTCCGGCGCCTCTGTTGAGGCTGGCTCGCTTCCCTCTTCTGCTTTCGCCTTCGCTCGCTGCTCTTGCTGGTACGCTTGCAGGCGCCTGCGCTGGGCTCTCAATAATGGCAGGCTATGGCCAAGATGTCCCAGCATAGGGCGAGTCGTCCTCTTGATCGTGGCCGGTTCAAATCCGATCTGGACGGCTTCGTAGCCATCCCTGGCAACGGTCTTTATCTGGGTGACAAAGCAGGGACCGGCTTCTATCACCGTCACCGGTATAGCTGTCCCATCCGGCCCAAACACCTGGGTCATACCGATTTTCCTGCCCAATAATGCATTTAGCATATCTATCCTCTTTCCTTACCTCTACAGTTTGATCTCGATATCCACGCCTGCGGGCAGATTCAAACGTGTCAGAGCTTCAACCGTTTTATTGGTCGGATCAATGATATCTATCAGGCGCTTATGTGTGCGTATCTCAAACTGCTCGCGCGAGTCCTTATCAATAAAAGGTGAGCGAATCACCGTAAATTTATTGATTTCTGTGGGCAATGGCACCGGACCCGATACGCGCGCGCCGGTTTGCTGCGCCGTGTCTACAATCTGCATTGCCGACTGATCAAGGATGCGATGATCGTATGCTTTCAGGCGAATGCGAATACGCTGCTTCGTTGGTGTAGCCATTTCTCTCTCCTCATCAGTAGGGGAGCGGGCCTGGCACTCGCGAGAAGCGCAAGCCCACGTCTCCCTACGTCGTATGATTTATTCGACGACACGGGTGCAGATGCCGGCGCCAACGGTGCGGCCCCCTTCACGAATGGCAAAACGCACCCCCTCTTCCATGGCCACCGGCTGGATCAACTCCACCGTCATCTCGATGTTATCCCCCGGCATCACCATCTCCACCCCCTCCGGCAAGCGAATGGCTCCCGTCACATCGGTGGTGCGCACAT
>CADDZH010000185.1 GCA_902812455.1 Chloroflexota bacterium
TCCCATCGCGCAATAGCTGCCAGAGGCTTGCTTGCGCCGCCGGGAAGCGCAGGGCCGGGGAGATATTGATCAGATTGCCATAGCGTGCGTAATCCGACGTATTGAACGCGAGGTGAACGGTTGTCACTTCTCCATAGACATCTACACCGAGGCTCCTGCCGAAGGCTATAGCCGCAAATTCTTCCGGTGTGGACTGGTGCAGCAGGCAGAGCTTAACCCCAAACTGTTTCGCGAGGGCGATCATTTCCAGAACCGATGCCAGGACAACCGCTTCGTTTCTCGCCTCGCTCCACGCAGCGGGATCGTTTCTTCCCAGCACATCACGATAGTTGTGGGTGAAGTAGTCAACCAGCTCCTGGTTTTCGGCGTGAACGAGCGCCATGATGCTCCGCTCACCGAGAACTTCAAAGATGCGCGCGATATCGCTGATGCGGCCTATTGTTGTCGGCGTGGTAGCGTGACCGGCAGCAAATATCTTGACGCCTGTAATCATGGCCGGGTCAACCTGCTTAAGCTCGCCCATATCCTCGACAGACACACCCATGTTAATAGCAAAATCCGTGTATGACCTGCCCGTGTAGCGTTGTACCTTTTTCTCTACGCGAGCAATGGTCGTCGTTGGAGGGATGGTATTGGGCATATCGAGTATGGTGGTATAGCCCCCGGCAAGCCCGGCTCTTGTTCCGTGCTCTATATCTTCTTTGTACTCAAGGCCTGGCTCGCGCATATGGCCATGCACTTCGATCAGGCCGGGAAGCAAATAGCTACCCCGGAAATCGAAGGTTTCCCCACCACCGGATGAAAAACCTTCCTCGATCCTGGCAATTTTGCCATCCTTGATATGAATCGTTCCCTCGATAATCCTATCTGGAAGCACTACCGAGCCTATCAGCAGGGTAGACATCGCCTGATTCCTCCATCACATGATACATAGTATTTTGACCATCGACACCGATCTCGTACTCATTCCACGATTTGATCGGGATAGTAGCCAGATCTTTCTCCATTATGGCCCTCACAAACAGGCGAGCCTGCTTGATTTTCGTAAAGAGCGGGATGTGATGGTCAACGGCATAGCGGCGTATAGCGTAATCATCGTCTACTTCTTTCTTCACATGCCCATCCACAATATTGAAAGCCAGATCAATTCTGTTCTCGCGGAAGTAGGTCAGCACATTGGGCGAGCGCTGCTCGTGTAGCTTGTAGAGCATGATTGTCTCGATTCCATGCTCACTCAAAAATGCGGCAGTCTTTTCCGTTGCGTACAACGGAATGCCAAGCGTTGCCAGCAGCTTCGCGCTTTCTAGAAACTTCGCCTTTTTCTCATCTCCTCCAAGGCTGATAAAAATGCCCTTCTGTGGGATATGGCCGCCCGTGGCAAGGATTGCTTTGAGGTAGGCTTCCTCCACGTCCTCACCAAAGCAGGCCACCTCGCCGGTCGAAGCCATTTCCACACGCAAGACCGGATCGGCCCCCGTTAGCCGCGAAAACGAGAACTGCGGGGCCTTGACCGCCGTGAAGGAGAGGACAGGCATAGCCACAACCGGAATGTCTTTGTTGAAAAGGGCATCGACGAACAGCTCTATGAAATTCACTCCTGTGACCTTCGAGATAAAGGGGAACGTGCGCGAAGCTCGCAGGTTAGCCTCGATCACATACACCTGATTATCTTTGGCCAGAAACTGGATATTGAAAGGCCCGGTGATATTCAGGGCCTGAGCAACAGCGCGGCCCGCAGCCTCGATCTTCCCTTTCGTTTCGTCATTGAGCGTTTGCGGGGGCAGCACAATCGTTGCATCACCCGAATGCACACCCGCATTCTCGATGTGCTCCGAGATGACGAAGGCTTTGATCTCGCCATGTTGTGCTACAGCGTCCAGCTCGATCTCTTTGACTTTTCTGAAGAATTTGGAAACGGTGACAGGATGCTCCGGCGAAATCATGGTCGCCTCCTTCACGCATATCTCCAGTTCTTCCTGGGTATAGCACACGTTCATGGCGCTGCCTGAAAGCACGTAGGACGGCCTCACAAGCACAGGATAGCCCACCCGTTCAGCAAAGCTGATCAATCCGGCGAGATCGACGAAGGTATCCCATTCCGGCTGGCGAATGCCGAGCGTATCGAGCAGGCGCGAAAACTTGCTGCGGTTCTCGGCGCAATCGATACTGCTCACCGGAGTGCCCAGGATGGGGATACTATAGGCGTGCAATGCTCTGGCCCGGTTGTTGGGCGTTTGCCCTCCTACAGAGACGATCACTCCCTGTGGCGACTCAGACTCGCAAATGTCGGCAATGCGCTCGAAGGTCAGTTCTTCAAAATACAGGCGATCCGAGGTATCATAGTCCGTTGAGACGGTCTCAGGATTGCAGTTGATCACAATGGAACGCCTGTGATATTTCTTTAGAGCCTCTACCGTGCTCACACTTGTCCAGTCAAATTCAACGGACGAGCCGATGCGATACGGCCCCGATCCGAGCACCACCACACCCTCATCTCCCAGCGGCTCAACGTCGTGATGCTGGCCATTGTAGGTCAGGTAGAGATAGTTGGTATCGGAAGGAAATTCTGCGGCCAGCGTATCGATCTGGAATACGCAAGGAAGCACGCCCAGGCGTTTGCGCAATGCACGTATCTCAAGACCCGTTTTGCCAACCAGCTCTCCAATACGCTTGTCAGATATCCCCACCTGCTTAAGTGCCAGCAGACGGTGAGCGGAAAGCTCATGATCGGCCTGCAAGGCCTGTTCTATCTCAACAATGTGCTGGATGCGGCGCAAGAACCAGGGATCAATACCTGTAATCTCTGCGATATCTTCAATGGGAATACCCTCTCGCATTGCCAGGGCCAGGGCAAAGATGCGTTTCGGCGTTGGCGTGTAAAGGTATTTTGAGATGATCTCTTCCCGGGGTTCCCCGGCAAAAATTTTCTCCGCTGTGACACCCTCAAAATCCAGGTCAAGCATGCGAATGGCTTTTTGCAGCGCTTCCTCGAATGTTCGCCCTATGCCCATCACCTCACCGACGGATTTCATGCCCGTCCCGATAGTCTCATCGACTCCTTTGAATTTCTCTAAATCCCAGCGCGGTATCTTTACAACCAGGTAATCAAGGCTCGGCTCAAAACAGGCCTGGGTCACACCCGTGACCCGGTTGGTAAGCTCGCTCAGGGCATAGCCAAGCGCTAATTTGGCCGCAACATAGGCCAGCGGGTATCCCGTGGCCTTGCTCGCCAGCGCCGAACTGCGCGAGAGCCGTGCGTTCACCTCAATGACATAATAGGCCGAGGTCTGGGGATCGAGGGCAAATTGTACATTACACTCGCCAACAATGCCCAGGCTCCTGACAATCTGAATGGAAGCAGCGCGCAGCGTATGGTACTCGCTATTGGTGAGTGTCTGGCTAGGTGCGATCACGATGGATTCACCGGTATGGATACCAAGCGGATCCATATTCTCCATGTTACAAACAGTAATGCAGTTGTCATAGGCATCACGAACAACTTCATATTCCACTTCTTTATAGTGATGCAAGTATTGCTCGACCAGCACCTGCGGCGCAAAGGAGAGCGCATGATCCACAATACGCTCTAACTCCTGCCGGTTGCTGGCAATCCCCGATCCCTGGCCGCCGAGGGCAAACCCTGCCCGCACCATCACAGGGAAGCCGATCTGCTCGCCGGCTGCCAGCGCCTCTTCGAGCGTTGTCGCGCTCTGGCTGCGCGGCGTGGGGATATCTATGCCCTGCAAGTGCTCAGCGAAGGCCTGGCGATCTTCGGTGAGCATGATGGCGGAAATGGGCGTGCCCAGCACCTCGACGTTGTATCTTTTCAAGATTCCCTGCCGGTACAGCTCGATGCCGCAATTGAGTGCTGTCTGGCCGCCAAAAGAGAGCAGGATGCCGTCAGGGCGCTCTTTGTCAATAATTTTTTCGACGAAGAAGGAGGTCACGGGCAAGAAATAGACCTCGTCCGCCAGCAGTTTCGAGGTCTGGATGGTTGCGATATTGGGATTCACCAGGATGGTAGCGATACCCTCCTCACGTAAGGCTTTGAGCGCCTGGGAACCGGAATAGTCAAACTCCCCTGCCTGCCCGATCTTGAGCGCCCCTGCTCCTAGCAGCAAGACTTTGCGTAGTTTTTTCACCTTACCCCCTCACCTCCTGCAGGAAATAATCGAAAATCCACTCGGTATCTACCGGGCCGGGCATAGCTTCTGGATGAAACTGCACTGAGAGGAAAGGATATGTCGTGTGGCGCATCCCTTCGTTACTGCCGTCATTGGCATTGATAAACCAGGGTGTAAATCCCGGCGGAAGCGTGCCGACGGCAAAGCCATGATTCTGGGTCGTGATAAAGCAGCGCTTTGTATCGTGCAAGAGGCAGGGCTGGTTCTGGCTGCGATGCCCAAATTTGAGTTTGTAGGTATCACCACCGGCAGCCAGCGCGAGCAGTTGATGGCCGAGGCAGATACCCAGCATCGGGATTCGCTGCTCTAGAGCTTCCTGGATAGTCTGAATAGTTTTGCCCGCCATCTTCGGGTCGCCCGGCCCATTGGACACGACAATGGCATCGAAGCCGAAATCACAGGATGGAGAAAAAAGATCGTAGTCCCAGGGAACAGTGA
>CADDZH010000186.1 GCA_902812455.1 Chloroflexota bacterium
ATCCTCTTCCGCAATTACCGGTTTTGGTCGGTAATTTTCATGATCGCGCCCCGATTATGTAGTATTAACGTTTCCTTTATAGGAGACGCGGCTTTATGAACGACGATCATTTTTCTGTGGAAGTCATGTGCGATGGGGGAGTTGCTGCAACGACCAGCGATTGCCATCGGGATCGCTAAAGTAGACAAAATGCCCCCAATCCTGCACATCGACCTCACTCACCTCAGCGCCTCGTTTGAGCAGCTCCTCGCGAATGGCTCTCACGTCCTCAACCACCATTTGCAGCCCTTTTTGCGATCCCGGCGGCATGTCTGTAATTCCCTTGCCAATGGCGATCGAACAGGCAGACCCTGGAGGAGTCAGTTGGACGAAACGCAGGTTCTCATTCACCTGCTGGTCAAAATCAGCGTGAAAGCCGATCTTGTCGGTATAAAAAGCCTTGGCGCGATCAACGTCTGTAACAGGGACAATAACCAGTTCGAGTTTCATCTGCATGTCAGTCATCGTAGCTTTCCTTTCTGTTTTTGTGCTGAACGGTTCTACTCCATCAAGTATAATCTGAAAGGAGGACAATTATGAAAGCCTTGAGATGTTATACGATACGGAGGTAACCATGCGCAAGATTGTTGTAGCAGAATTTGTGACATTGGACAATGTCATACAAGCGCCTGGTGGCGCAGAAGAAGATACCGAAGGCGGCTTCACCCAGGGCGGCTGGACATGGCCGTACTGGCACGATGACATTGGCGCGCGCTTCTTTGAGGAAATGAGCCAAACTGACGCGCTGCTGCTGGGACGCAAAACGTGGCAGATTCACGCTGGGGCCTTTGAACCCATGCCAGCCGGTGACACCTTTGGCGATGTAATGAACAACATGCAGAAGTACGTTGTTTCCAACACACTGACAACGACAGAGGCCTGGCGCAACTCAACTCTGATTAGCGGTAACGTTGTCGAGGAAGTACGTGCCTTGAAAGCACAGTCCGGTAAGAACATTGCCATTGATGGTAGTAGCGTGCTGATTCATACCCTGGCCGAACACGATCTGATTGACGAATATAGTCTGCATGTTTACCCGATTGTGCTCGGCAGCGGCAAGAAGCTGTTTCCCGAGGGAGTGCGCATTAACCTACGCCTGATCGAATCCAGGCCACTGCCATCAGGCGTTGTGTACATGCGCTACGAGCGGGCATGATCGGTCACAATCGAACAGCGCTACTTAGGGACAATTAGGAGTCACAAGAGATGCTTAGGTCTTTAGCTCACCGGCGCTAGTGGAGGAGCAACGCCTATCTGTTGGAGCACAGCGAGCCGGTCAGTGAGGCCCCAATGTTCCACCAGCTTGCCATTAGCGATACGGAAGATGTTAATCCCC
Organism: Chloroflexota bacterium; assembly: GCA_902812455.1. The sequence goes on from CADDZH010000186.1 coordinate 1,376, forward strand.
ATCAGCGCGACCTGCTTGCCTGTGGGAGGGATGCCTCTGAACGCACCCTGGTGAGTGCCACGATAGCTGACGCGAGCCACCACCTTGTCCCCGTCAGCCATAAGGTCCTCTACGGTCGCCTGCACGTCAGGGAAGGCGCCCAGGTACAGGCTGAGAAATTGGTTCGTCTCCTGGGGCATGCCTGCAGGTACAGTATGATTGACCCCAGCAGGGTCAACGAACTGATCGAGTGCAGCCAGGTTCCGCTGATTAATGACCTCCTCAAAGAACTGCTGGACAAGCGCCTTGTTGTCGTCTGTTGTCATCGGATATCTTCCTTTCTCTGTGTCGCTTCCTTCGTAGGGGGCGTGTCTAAAGGTCAGCCCTTTTATATGATAAAAAATTATATCACCTAGGAGGGCTTTTCTTCAGATGAAGTGAGCCTACTTCATACTATCTGTATGACCAAGTTCACAGCCAGGCAATGGTCGAGGTCATGGTGCTACTTGTCTTTTTCAGGTATAACAGAAGCAAAGAGAGAACCATTCTTGTATGCAAGACCTTGTTGAAACACTCATATGTCAAACGAAAACGGGAAAAAACAAGCAAGCAGAAAGGTACAAACAATGATTTTGTTCATCATCTTCCTCGTACTTCTTATCGCACTCGGCCTTACAGCACTACATTGGGGCTTCGATAGCCGCGACGGCATTGATAGCCCAGAGTGGCAACGGCGCCTCAATCGCGATTTTCTCTCCCATCGGTCATGATGCCCCAGGTGAACCAACGACCCTCAATAGATAAAGCATCCGGCGCCAGTTCTGAGCCGGATGCTTTTTTTCCTCCCCCCTTATCACTGCCTGGTAGCTAAAAAACAACCAGACTGCGATTAATTCGACCAATGCACAACTGCTTCTTAACATAAAACTACATAGATAGAACTTAATCTAGCCGGTGAAGAAGGTTCATACACCTTCATCTCATATGGATTTCAACGTGACCATATGACACATACAAAGGAACACCGGCGTGAAACACTACTCTCCATTTGTTTATCGATTTTTTCTGATCCTTGCTATTGCCGCTTGTGCGTTTATGTTTATTACACTGCCAAACGGCCAGCAGCCAGCAGCAAAAGCTGCTTCTAATTCACCGCTCAATGCAAACCACAAGGAAAGCCAGGGACCCTCGCCAAATTGCATCGCGGTCATTCATGTACCGATCCCTTGCTATCTCAATCCGATCCAGCGGGAAAATCTCTTGCCAGGGACGACAAGCTGGCAAATTAGCGATCCCGCGCCACAGGATACCAGCAACTATACCAATGACCAGAGCATCGAAGGATATGCATCTATGACCAGCGTTGGCAATGGGCAGACCATTCGATTTGCCGTGAACACGGTGAGCGCCACCTTTCGTGCCGACATCTACCGGCTGGGATGGTACCAGGGCCTGGGAGGGAGATTGATGCAATCGATCGTGAATATTCGCGGCGCCTCGCAATCCATTCCCTCACCTGATCCACAAACCGGCCTGGTTGAGGCCAACTGGTCCTGGACCTTCTCCGTCACCATCCCCTCCACCTGGGTCAGCGGCATCTACCTGGTCAAATTGACCGACCTCAAGGGGGAGCAGACCTATATCCCCTTTGTGGTGAAAACCACCCGCAAAAGCCCTTTTGTCCTCATCCACACGGCCAATACCGATGAAGCCTATAACATCTGGGGAGGCACTTCCCTCTACCAGGATATGACGGGAACACTCCCTGCCGGGCGAGCCTTTCAAGTATCCTTTGACCGGCCCTTTTATTCCAATTTCGGCGCCCAATATGTACTGACCTGGGAATATCCCATGATTCGCTGGCTCGAGAAAAATGGCTACGATGTCAGCTACATCTCCGATGTCGATGTAGAGGCGAATCCGGGGATTCTCCTGGGCCATCGTGGGATCCTCATTGCAGGCCACAGCGAATACTGGAGCCTGGATATGAGAAATAACTTGCAAGCGGCCATTAATCAAGGCGTGAACCTGGCGGCCTTCGGCGCCAACGACATCTACTGGCAAATCCGCTATAACGCCTCTCCTGCGGGCGTGCCTGATCGCATCATTACCTGTTACAAAGATGCTGCCCTCGATCCCTTCTATGGCAAGAACAATGCAGAGGTGACCGTGCAGTTCCGGCAGGATCCGGTGGATTCGCCGGAACAAACCCTGCTTGGGTCCATGTTTAATAGCTACTTTCCTGAGGATGACAATAATCATGGGTTCGCCTGGGTGGTGAGTGATGCTGCAAGCTGGGTGTTTGCCGGGACAAACTTGCAGAATGGCGATAGCGTGCCAGGGCTGGTCGGCTATGAGTTCGACAGCTACTTTCCCAATGACCCGCAGCCTGCGACCATTACGGGCGCCGATGGGGTGAATGGCGTCGAGGTGCTCGCATCGTCGCCGGTGACCGATGTCTATGGCAATCAGAGTATAGCGAATACGACGCTCTACACGGCGCCGAGTGGTGCGCGGGTCTTCAACGCGGGCACCATCCAGTGGTCATGGGGCCTGGATAACTGGACGCTGCTCTCCAACCCGCCTGATGCAGCCAACCCGGCCACACAGCGCATCACAGCCAACATCCTGCGCAACTTCTTCAAATAAGGCAGGTGGTTCAACAGAAGAAGGAGCTGTAGGTTCCCGATTATGAGCGTTAACAAAATAATGCGGGTATAGCTGTAGGGGCCGATTTATCGCGCCCACCGCCAATTCATCGGCCCTCATGTATAGCTGTAGTGCATTGTCAAAGTTCATTTGACCGAGAACATGTCGTGGCCTCCCTTGTGGGGGCCAGGCTTTCACCCACCACTTGAAGTTTACCATCATCCATGCAGAACTGACCTTCGGCAATGGCGCCATCATGCTTGGTACATCGACCAACGACATACCAAAACCTGCTGGGCATAGTATCTATGTGTTTGTGGATGATGTCGATGCGCACTACGAGCTTGCAAAGGCAGCAGGAGCCACCATTGTCTATCCACCAGAGAGCACCGAATGGGGAACCAGAAGATACTCCGGTATTGTACTAATGACGTAGAATAGAACAAAAGCTCTTTTAAAGTAGATTTGATAAATATCGAGTAATTACGTTTAAATTTTATAAAGATTGATCACCTTATTTTTCTCTCAGGAGGCATTAAAATGCCCCGGTCAAGAAGATCGCGTAAGCTTGCAACTTGGACGAGTATTGCGCTTGGCT
>CADDZH010000187.1 GCA_902812455.1 Chloroflexota bacterium
GCAAGCCAGCCATTATGCTAGTGGGGATTGTATTCTATCATAAGATATGATCTGCTGGATGGTCTTCAGCGCTTCCGATTTTTCTTGCGAGATTGTTTTGCCATCTTATTTTTAGCTTTTTTACGCGCAGCCTTATCGTGCGTTTTGGAGGAAGTCTGAGCAGGAATTTCCTCCAGTTTGGGGCGGGAGGGCGCCTCGGCCAGCCTGCTGGCTCGTTTCTGCGCAACCTCTTCAGGAGATTTCAAGCCCAGTTCAACCTGGACATCATCCCAATCTCCCATTATAAAGGGTTCGACGGAGTCTGCGGCGAAGGCCTGCTCGATCAGGGGCGCTGCTTCTCTGGCCTGCAGTTTTACCAGGCCAAGGATCAGAAAAGCATTGACATCGGGTTCATTCTCTGAAAAATGTTCCAGGTGGCGCATGAGAAGAGCTACACTCTCATCGCGGGCATCGGGCCAGTGTTCTCCTATCTTTTGCATGCTTGCAATCGCGTCGATGCGCGGAAATTCATCGTGGCTGATATCTCCAATAAACTTATCAAGAGCTGGCAGTGCAGCCGGGCCAATCATACCGAAGACTTCTGGTAGTTCCTCCGTAACCCATTCGTCTTCTTTTAATGTCTGAAAGAGGGAAAGAAGCGGTTCAATAGCAGCCTCAGCGCGCATTTGTCCAAGAGCGTGCCAGGCATAAACTGGCGCCCAGACTTCCGGGGTCTCAGAATCTGCCAGGTTTAATTCCTCATCTGTCGCCATGCGAATCAGATCGGGAATATGTTCAGGCCCAAGTCCCAGTTCCCTATAATCAGGCCAGTTCTTGGGGCCCAGGTCGGATTTTCCATACGTGAGTAACTTATCTACTGGTGGTGGATAATCATTCTTCGTCGTACTCATCTTCCTCGTCTTACTCGTCAAACTCATCGCCGCCAATCATCATTAGATAATCATAATTACCGGGGCCTGCTGTCCTCTCGAGTTGCCGGATGATACGTTCGGTATTATCATATGGGCCTGGTACTTTTTCCTTGCTGCGCTTTTTCATGAGCGCCTTCTGGCGTCTCTGTTCATTTCGCGCCATATCTCCGATCCTCACTTGCTTACTTACTTCCAGTTAGTATCCGGCTAATACTATACGCTATTTGTGCCAGAAAGAAAAGAATCACGCCGCTATCCACCTGGCCCCAGTAGCGGTACGCTCCAGGCGGCCAACGCCGGGGATATGCGCAGCGATAAGCAGAGCATTCTCGGCCAGCGCCCTTTCCGCTAGCGCAGCGCGGCTGGCAATGTTGAGACCAACATCATCCCACTCGGCCATCCAGGATGGATGCTCAATCTCAACCGGGTGGTGGTAGAGATCGCCCAGGCAGTACAACGCCTGCTCCTCTGAAGAGATGCGCACAATCTGGTGGCCAGGGCTTTCACCAGGAGCGGCAAGAATACGAACGCCATCCAGCAGATCCCGCTCTCCCTCAACCAGTTCCAGCAACCCTTGCCGCTGCAGCACTCCGAGTGTGCGGCTATCGGCGGAATTCGGATCCTGCAGGGCTTGCTGGGTCTCAGGATGCTCCCAATCCGCTTTGCCCAGAAAGTAGCGTGCGCGAGGAAACGCAGGCACAAACTCCCCATCTTGCTCCCTTGTGACGCCGGCATAGTGATCGTAGTGGGCATGGGTAATCACCACGTGTGTGATATCCTCAGGGCGAATGCCTCGCTCACGCAATTGCGTGAGCAGGTCAGGTGGCGGCTGGTAATCCGGTGGCGCGTAAGGTGAACCCGGCGGTGAGGACAGGAGATAGTTATTGGCATCAACCAGAATCGACGCGCCCGGCAATGCAATATGGACACACTGGCTGGGGAAATACAGCGGGCGCTCGAACACATCAGCATAATGCGGCCGCCACTCGCTCTCCGGCACATTCAGGATTTCGGCAAGCGCAAGGCGCAACTCTCCTGCGTTCAAGATCGAAATACTGGCTGCTCCAAGTTTGAAGGCATGGCTATCGACTGGCATCCTTATTCTCCTTCCTGTCATCTTTTCTCTTGTATAAATATTACCAGATTGATCGAGCCATCTGTAGGTTCCCGATGTATCGTGGAACCCGATGATGAACTTTGAAAATCAAGATCGGCAAGGCCGGTCTGGGACATGTCATGTTGAGCGCAGCGAAACATCCGCTGCCGATCGACCGAGATCCTTCGCGGAGTTTCCCCTGAGCGAAGCGAATGGGCTCAGGATGACAACTATTACCGATCTTGATTGTGAAAAATCATTATCACGCCCCAAGCAGACCCCAACAGGATTTGATATGATATAAGGAAGGAAAATAGGCTGTCCATTCTGGATCTGACGGAGGAGGTCTTGGCCCTATGATGCCTCCACAGGCGGTGATCTTTGATCTTGGAGGGACGCTGGTCGCTGTGCCAGAAGGAGAAGAGGAGATGAACCGCCGCTGGATGTGTTCCTATCAGGCTCTCATTCTGCTCCACCCGGACGCTAGATGGCCGGAATGCGAAGTCTACGTGCGTGCGATGAGAGAGGCCGAAGCGGCTCACTGGCAGCGCGTCGTGCAGGAGCAATGGAGCGGCCCGCCTTCCAGTGTGCTCAGCGAAGGCTTTCGTCGTTTGGGGCGCCAGGTGAAGGAGCAGGAACTGCTGACAGCCCTTGATGGCTATGCTCAAGCCGTCGCCGGGTGGGCTACCCCTTTTCCTGATGTAAAGGCCACCCTGCACGAACTCAGGCAGCGCGGCTACCGGCTTGGATTGCTTTCCAATACCTGGTGGGCCGCCGAATGGCACAATGCTGATCTGGCTACCAACGGGCTTGATGAGTTGCTTGACGTCGTCGTCTACACTTCGGACCTCCCCCACTCCAAACCTCATCCCTCGGTGTTCTTGGAGGTCACGGCTCGTTTAGATGTGGAACCGCAAGCCTGTGTGATGGTTGGCGATATGATGATTGACGATATTGCGGGCGCTCTTGGTGTAGGGATGCGAGCGGTCTGGAGGCACAATACAAGATGGCCCAAGCCGGCACACATCGTTCCGACAGCGACAATTACACATCTGGCGGAGTTGCCATCATTGCTGCACCAGTGGCAGGGAAGCTAAATAGTGACTGAGTACAACACGCCGACTCTATAAGAGGCGTGAACTGAAGGAAGACACGCTCACAGGAACAGGAGATGGAATAGTGATCAAAGAACCCAGGCTATTCAGGTGCAGTGGGCTACTGATCGGCGTATGTGCATTGCTCATTGTGCTTACGGGATGTGGTGGTCCATCTGGCATCTCGCCCGTTCGTATTACTCCCATAACGTTGCCGCCCAGTACGCCTCGTGCGACCGGCACAGCCTCACCTATGAGCAGTAGCGATTGGACGACATACCACTATAACAACGCTCGCACGGGCTACGTTGAACATGCGCCCGATGCGCATCATCTCACACGCGCATGGAGCACGCAGCTCGATGGAGCGGTGTATGCTGAGCCGCTGGTCGTCGCAGGACGCGTGATCGTAGCGACGGAAGGCGATTCTCTCTATTCGCTTGACATCCATACAGGAAAGGTGCAATGGCACACGAATGTTGGCAGCCCTGTGCCATTGTCAACGCTGCCCTGCGGCAATATTGATCCTCTGGGGATTACCGGCACGCCTGTTTATGATCCGGCAACTCAGCTAGTCTTCGCTGTGGCCGAAATCCAGGGGCCAGCGCATATCCTGGTAGGCGTCGATGTCAATACAGGGCAGGTGCGCGTGCGTCGCTCGGTGGATATTCCTGGGATGGATCCACCGGTACACCAGCAGCGAGCGGCTCTGGCTTTGTCACACAATATGGTGTATATCGCCTTTGGGGGCCTTGATGGCGATTGCGGCGATTATATCGGAACAGTAGTTGCTTCACGCACAGATGGGAATGGCTCATTGCTCTCCTTCCGGGTGCCAACTGCTCGCGAGGGAGGCATCTGGGCGCCACCCGGCCCTGCTGTCGATGATGCGGGTAATATCTATGTCGCGGTGGGCAACGGAGCAGCGACCGGGGGAAACTGGGATCATAGCGATTCTGTTCTGCGTCTGTCGCCAACGTTGAGCCTGGAAGATGGCTTTGCACCTACCCAGTGGCCGCAGGATAATGCCTCCGATGCCGATCTCGGCTCGACGGGGCCTGTCCTTTTGCCGGGAGGGTTGATCTTCATCGATGGCAAGTCTGGCCTGGGCTATCTGCTGCACGCGAATGCCTTAGGCGGTGTAGGTGGCCAGATTCAGGTAAAGGCGATCTGCTATGCCTATGGGGGAGCCGCTACAATCGGCTCGCAGGTGTTTGTACCCTGTACCGATGGACTGCGACAGGTCGTAGCTGGCCCGGGAGCAACCCTGAATCTGGGCTGGCAGTCCCCATCGCAGGTTAACGGTTCACCCATAGTAGGAGGGCACACGGTCTATAGCCTCAATCCTGGAGGCACACTCTTTGCCCTCGATGCCGCCACCGGGACGATACGCGCCGCACTGTTTGTCGGGGCTACCTCGCGCTTCGCCACTCCAACCCTCTCAGGCAATCAGATATTCGTGGGAACCCTCACCGGGGTAGTTGCAG
>CADDZH010000188.1 GCA_902812455.1 Chloroflexota bacterium
CCCCAGTCCGACGCCCAGTCCGACTCCAACGCCGAGTCCGACACCCAGTCCTACGCCCAGTCCGACTCCAACTCCGAGTCCGACCCCCAGTCCGACGTCCAGTCCAACTCCAACTCCGAGTCCAACACCCAGGCCCACTCCAAGTCCGACGCCGAGTCCGGCGCCAAGCCCAACGTCAACACCAAAGGCAACACCAACAGCAACACCAAAATCACCTGTTGGGCTGCCTACAGGCTCAGGCACACCCTTGATGCAACCATTTTCTTTGCCGGTTCAGGGACTCCCTATTGATAATGACCTCAGTAGCCAGTTGAGCGGTAATCTCCCATCAGCGCTTGCCTCCAACGTCATTGTGCTCAACTTCGATCAGCATTTTCACATCCTCCACATGCAGCAATATGCGCTTCTCGATAACTCCTGGGAGGTCTATGTTGGCAGCTTTGTCAATGCCAACCACGATGGCCTTTTCCTCTACGATCGCACGCTGGGCGAAGCCCGCCTATTGAGCTTCGATGCCAATTTGCAAGTGGCCCACTACCAGGCAATCCATAACCTCGATCCAAACTGGCAGGTTTATAGCGGGGATTTCATAGGCGCCGGCCGCTCCCAGGTGTTGTTGTATAATCCTGGCAGTGGAGAAGCACAAATCCTTGTTCTGGATAGCAACCTTGCTGTAATCAGCCAGCAGAGTTATGCAAACTGGAGTACTGGCACCAACCTTGTGTTATACGTGGGCCATTTTGGTATGCCCACCTTAAGCATTATGCTCTATGATCCACAGGCCGAACAGAGTACATTCCTGGCCTTCGATAAGACCCTGGCTGTGGCTCATCAGGTCACTGTACATAGCTGGGATAATCGCTGGCAGATTCTTATCGGCTCTTTCCTGGATCGCTCTCGTTGCCTGGCCGCGCACAAGTGTGCAATGGGAGACGATATCCTGGTATTAGATCGCCAGACCGGGCAGATGGAGCAGTATGTCTTCTCCTTCGGGAACCAGTACCAGGTCGTTGATGACCGCTCGCAAGGCTTTGTACGGCAGGGATTGGCACCAACAAGTACCTTGACTTCTGTTGACACAACCTCCTTTAGCCTTTTAACAACCCTCGATACCAGTATCAGGAACGAGGAACTTTATTAGTCTATAATTATTAAGGATAAACATGTCGTGGCCTCCCTTGTGGGGGCCAGGTTTCCATCATGCGAAAGATATTTTTAGTTGGCATCTCCGGCAGCGGCAAGAGCAGCGTTGGCCGCATTGTGGCAGATCGCCTCGGCATACCTTTTATCGACATCGATGCGCTCATCGAAGAAACATGCGGTGAAAGCATTGCCAGCATCTTCGCACGCTATGGCGAGGACTATTTCCGTTCGTGTGAGAGCCGTGTGCTCGCGCAAGTTGCCCAGGCCGGTGATCCTGCTATCATTGCCACCGGCGGGGGCATAGTCATCCGGCCCGAGAATCGCCTGCTCATGCGTGAAAGTGGCCTATGCATCTATCTCAGTGTAGACCCTGAGACTGCTTTAGAGCGCCTGCATGCACAGCATACACGGGCATTAGCAAGCGGTGATTCCCCAGAAGTTCGTCCTTTGCTGGCCGGCCCTGATCCCCTTACAGCGTTACAAAACCTGCTCCAGGCCCGCGCCGGGTGGTATGAAGAGGCCGATTATACCTGTTCCACCCACAACAAAAGTCCCGAGCAGGTGGCCAGGGAAATCATCGCCCTCCTGCTTGCTTCCGGCCAGCTCCCCAGTGATCCTTCTCTTACATTTGTGAAGCCTGTGCAGGTGGCTGATTCTTCGTACAACATCATTGTGGATTGGGGAGGGCTGGGCAGGCTTGCTGAGCACCTCAAAAGTTTGAATCTCCATCCGCGAGTCTTCCTCATCAGCGATACCAACGTGGCTTCCCTCTATGGCCCGGTGGTTTGCACAGCTCTCGAGGCTGCTGGATTCCAGCCCCTGCTCTATACAGTACCTGCCGGTGAAGCCAGCAAATCGCAACAGCAACTGTATGCCATCTACGATTGGCTGGTTGAGCAACACGCTGAGCGCCGCGAAGCAATTATCGCGCTTGGCGGAGGCATGATCGGCGATCTGGCCGGCTATGCTGCTGCCACCTACCAGCGCGGCGTTCCCCTGGTGCAGGTGCCCACCTCGTTGCTTGCGCAGGTCGATGCCGCTATTGGTGGCAAAACCGCTATCAACCATCCCAAAGGCAAGAATATCATCGGCGCGTTCTATCACCCTCGACTGGTACTGGTCGATCCCGCAACGCTGTTGACGCTTCCCGCGCGAGAATGGACAGAGGGATGGGCAGAAGTTGTTAAGTATGGTATGATACTCGATGCAACGTTGTTTGCCCGGCTGGAGGCGCATGCCGGTGTGTTAGGGAGTCCGGCTCATCCTCCTGCTGCCCTCCTATGTCAAATCATCGCGCGTTGCATCGATTTGAAAATAGGGGTTATCCAGCAGGATGAGCGCGAGCAAGGCCTGCGGGCTATTCTCAACTACGGCCATACCATTGCTCACGCGCTTGAGAACGTCTCTGGCTATGGCGAACTCTTGCATGGAGAGGCGGTATCCCTGGGTATGGTGGTTGCGGCCAGCATAGCTCAGAAAGCGGGCATGTTTTCCGAGGCCGGAGCGGCTCGCCAGCAAAAGCTGCTCGAAGCTCTGGGGCTGCCCACCTTCTATAGCGGTTCAGCCCGGCCTGGGGATATCCTGGTCGCTATCCAGCACGATAAAAAGGTGGCCAACCAGCAAGTGCGCTGGGTGATGCCCCGGAGCATCGGTGAGGTTAAGATAACGGCTATGCCTGCTGATCTGGTGGAGAGCACAATCACAGCATTTTTTGCAAAGGAAACACGTTAACAGCATGCCCAATATACTTGTCTTGAACGGCCCGAATCTGAATACCCTGGGAACTCGCGAACCCGCCATCTATGGCACCCTGACCTTGCAGCAAATTTGCGAAATGTTGCAGAGGCGAGCAGAAAGTTTGGGAGCAACGCTAGAGTGCTTTCAATCGAACCATGAGGGCGTTCTCATTGATTACCTCCAGCAACATGGAGCTCGTGCGGATGGCGTTATTATCAACCCTGGCGCCCTGACCCATTACTCTATTGCCCTGCGTGATGCCCTGGCAGCCGTGAGCGTGCCCGTTATCGAGGTACATCTCAGCAATATTTATGCGCGCGAACCATTCCGCCAGCACTCTATGCTTGCTCCGGTTTGTCGTGGCCACATCGTCGGGCTTGGCTGGCGTGGGTATATGCTTGCATTGCAGGCGCTGGTTGAATTGGCCCGCGAGCGCGCTAACGAACATGAAAAAGGATAGGTATGAATAATCAAGAATTACTGACTCGCTTTCGTTCCTGGATTGCCCAGCAGAACCTCGATGTCTTCATGGTGACACAGCCACAAAATCGCTCCTATTTGAGTGGCTGGCTCAACGATGATAGGGAAGGAGCAGGCTTGCTGCTTGTGAGCCAGCAACAGCAAATTGTGCTGACCAGTCCCCTCTATAAAGAAGCTGTCGAGAAAGCAGCTCCGGGCTGGGAAGTGGTTGTTCCCGCTCCGCCTTCCCGCGAATACTCGGCAGCCATTGTGACCCTGGCACAGGAGCATGGCTGGGCGAGCATCGGCGTCGAGGCTAGCGCCATTACCTACGCCGAATATGAAAAGATTCGTAGCGCAGGCGCGAACCTCTTTACTCTCCAGCCCTTTGAACGTAGCTACCTGGAAGAACTGCGGCAGGTGAAGCAGCCCCATGAACTCGAACTGCTCAAGCGCGCCATCGCTATTACCGATGGGGCCTTTTCCCATATCTGTGAATGGATTCAGCCCGGTATGACGGAAAAAGAGGTGCAATGGGAAATTGCTCGCTATATGGTCTCATTGGGCGCAGATGATCCCTCGTTTCCAGCTATTGTTGCCTCCGGCCCCAATGGTTCCATGCCCCATGCGGTTGCAGGCCAGCGCCGTATTCAGCGTGGTGAACTGATTACCATTGACATGGGCGCTCGTTACAAAGGCTACTGCGCCGATATGACTCGCACCATTTGTCTTGGTGAGCCTGCCGAGGCGCGCATGCAAGAAATTTATGATGCTGTGCTCAACGCTATGAAGCTCTGCGAAGCCGGCCTCTACGCGGGCATTCCTGGAAAAGCAGCAGATGCTTTAGCGCGCAATGCCCTTGAGATGGCTGGCCTGGCGGAATATTATATTCACGGCACCGGCCATGGCGTTGGCTTGCAGGTTCATGAAGCTCCGGGGCTTTCTCCCCGCACTCCAGATGATGTAGTCTTGCCTCTGGGCACTGTCGTCACCGTCGAGCCGGGTGTCTATATTCCTGATTGGAGCGGCGCTCGCATCGAAGATTGTGTTCTAATACAAGAAGAGGGCTGTGAGGTCTTAACACAATCACCAACCCAGCTCGTTTTACCACGGTAGGTTCCCGATTTATCGTGGAACCCGATTATGAGCTTTAACAAATTATTGCGCCAATAGCATGGCAAGATAGGGGCCGATAATGAAATGTAACGAGATCGGTAAAGGGATGCTGTAGGGACAAGGGGCGGCT
>CADDZH010000189.1 GCA_902812455.1 Chloroflexota bacterium
AATTATGGCTGCACCCACTTTATTGTCGGGCGCGACCACGCGGGCGTCGGCGCCTACTACGGCACCTACGACGCGCAAAAGCTCTTCGACCAATTCGCGCCGGAGGCGCTGGGGATTACGCCGCTCAAGTTCGAGAACAGCTTCTATTGCCGACGCTGCGCCAGTATGGCCTCGGAGAAGACGTGCCCGCATGGCCGCGATGACCATGTAGAGTTGAGCGGAACCGCCGTCCGCTCGCTGCTGCGCTCGGGCACCTTGCCGCCGCCGGAGTTCTCGCGGCCTGAGGTCGCGCGTATTCTCATCGAGGCCATGCGGGGATCAGCTTAGTTTGCCAGCCAGGATGGAACGATGCCCAACTACTATCCGATACTGCTTGATCTCCGCCACAAGGCTGCCGTCGTGATCGGCGGCGACCAGACCGCTGCCGGGAAGGTGGCCGGTCTGGTCGCCTGTGGCGCAGAGGTGCGCGTCATCAGCCCGACCTTCTGCGACGCGCTGCTGCAACTGGCTGAGCAGCAGCGCGTGACCTTATACCCAAAATCGTACCAGCCTGGCGACCTGGCCGGGGCCTTCATCGTGGTCGCGGCGACGAGCGATCCGCAGCTTGCCGAGGCCATCTGGAATGAAGCGCAGGAGCGTGGGCAGCCAATCAATGTCGTGGATATGCCGCGCTATTGCTCGTTCATCCTGCCGTCGATTCTGCGGCGCGGTCAGCTTACGATTGCCGTCTCCACCGAAGGCGCCAGCCCCAGCCTCGCCAGGCGCATCCGCCAGCAGCTTGAAAAGCTCTTCTCCCCGGCGTATGGTCCCTACCTCCGCCTCGCCCGCGCGGCACGTGCCCGGCTGCGGGACAGCAAGATTAGCTATGAGCAGCGCGATCAGTTCTTTGGCGATTACTTCGCCTCGGACGTGCTGGCCCAGCTTGAGGCGGGCGATGTCACGAAGGCGGCAGCGATTACCCAGACACTGCTGCACCACTACAGCGTTGAAGTGCCAGCGGCAGCGCTTGAGGAGGAGGTACGCAGCGATGGGGAACGATGAAGGCCGGGTCTATCTTGTTGGGGCCGGGCCGGGTGATCCAGAATTGATTACGGTCAAGGGATTGCGCTGCCTGCGCGCCGCCGATGTGGTCATCTATGACCGCCTCATCAGCCCCGCTCTGCTTGATGAAGCGCCGCCGGAAGCCGAGCGCGTCTTTGTTGGCAAGGCGTCAGGGTGTCATACCCTGCCTCAGCCCGAGATTAACGCGCTGCTGATCGCTCACGCGCGGCGTGGCCGCACGGTGGTGCGCCTGAAAGGGGGCGATCCGTTTCTCTTTGGGCGCGGCGGCGAAGAGGCGGAGGTGCTGGCCGAGGCTGGCATCCCCTATGAGATTGTGCCCGGCGTCACGTCGGCGATTGCCGTGCCCGCCTACGCGGGCATTCCCGTCACGCAGCGAAACCATGCCGCGCAAGTGACCATCGTTACCGGCCATGAAAGCGCTGCTGACCAGCCGGGTGCTGCGGTCAACTGGGAGGCGCTGGCGAAACTGGAGGGAACGCTGGTCATCTTGATGGGGCTGGCGAACCTTGCCAGGATCGCCTGCCGCCTCATCACCTCTGGCATGGCGCGGCAGACCCCGGCGGCGGTCATTGAGCAAGGCACGCTGCCCGCCCAGCGCGTCGTGACCGGCACGCTGGAGGATATTGCCACCCGGACGGCTGCGGCAGGAATTCGCTCGCCAGCCATCATCGTCATCGGGGCTGTTGCCGCGCTCCATGATACCCTCGCCTGGTTCGAGAACGACATTGGTCAGGAAATCCGCCGCCTCGCCCCTGTCCTGTAACCACCTCTCTGGTGATCTCGGCTGTCTCATTGGATGTGTTTTACAGACTGCTGAGCTATCGAGTTGATCAATGCCCGGGCCGCAGGGGAGATAGGGCCTACGCGCCGATAGACCAGGGCAAAGAGGAACGTTTCGCTCAGGTCGGCGATGGGCAGCAGCACGAGATCGCGCCCCAACTGGGCGGGGCGTATCAAGGCGGGCAGTGTGAGTGTGACGCCGATGCCCTGTCTGACCATTTCTTTGAGTCCCTCCACCGATTCGATCTCGATGAGGGGATGCAGCGGCAGCCCGCGCTGGGCAAAGATGCGCCTGGTAATCTGGCCCAGGCGCGAGGTTTGATCCAGCAGCAAGAAGGGTTCTGTGGTAAGCTGCTCCAGGGTCAGTTCCGCCCTCTGCGCCAGCGGATGGTGGGCGGCGACGAGCAGGTGAAGCGGTTGGCGGAAGAGATCCTGGACGATGAGCAGTTCCGACTCTGGGCCGGGATCGAGGACCAGACCCAGGTCGAGCGCGCCCTGCTCCACCAGGGTGAGCAGGGCGTCGGTATGAGCTACGCGCACTTTCAGCCGCACCTGGGGTGTGCGCTGATGAAATGTGGCAAAGAGGGTGGGCAACAGGGCGGTGGCTAAGGATTCGATACAGCCAAGCAGGATCGTGCCGCGCTGCCCGGTCTGCACCTCTGCGAGCATCAGTTGCCCCGCCTGAAGTTCTTCCATCGCCTGGCTGACGCAGCGGGCAAACTCCTGGCCTGCCGGGGTCAGCGTGACCCGTTTCTTGTGGCGAATGAAGAGCGAAACCCCTAACTCTCGCTCCAGAGCGGCGATCTGGCGGCTCAAAGCGGATTGCGCGACCAGGCAGCGTTCAGCGGCCTTACGAAAATGCTGAGTCTGCGCTGCCGCCAGGAAATAGGTGAGTTGGTGAAGCTCCATCGGGTGCTCCTGTGCCTGTTGATTTCGTTATGAATGAGATCATAGCGCGCGTTCGGTCTCGCTGCTATGGTATCTGGCTGGAAGCATCACCAGCGTGGAGCGGGAGCGGGGCGAGGAGGAAATAAAAACCAGGCCGACACCAGAGAGGCATCGGCCTGGGCTGGTTCAAAACTGGGGCTACTCTTCTTCGGTCATCTGCTCCTTGCGGGCTTCTCCTCCCTGCCTGCCCAGTTCGGAGTAGCCTTCGGAGCCCAGTTCCTCCTTGCGGGCCTCGCCGCCTTTCCTGCCAATCTCCTCGTAGAACTCACGGCCATGCCGCTCTGCTGTCGCCTCGCCCCCCTTCTGCCCCAGTTCGGCATAGCCCTCTGGCCCCAGTTCCTCCTTGCGGGCCTCGCCGCCCTTCTTGCCCATTTCGGCATAGCCCTCGGGGCCTAGCTCCTCCTTGCGGGCTTCGCCGCCTTTCTTCCCCAGTTCGGAATAGGCTTCATGGACCCGCTCTTCTTCACGATCTGTTGACATTGAGCAACTCCTTTCGAGTCGAGAGGATATATCGCTGGGAAACACCCGACATCCTTGCGAGGAAGAAATGCTCCTTTATCTCTTCTTCGGCAAGTTCTGTGCCTTGCCTGGGATGGAAGGCACGCGGAAGCGCTGCGCGCGCTCCCTGGCCTGGGGATGGTCAATGAATCAGCGCCGCGACGGTGAACGGCCTGCCATCGGAGCGAACTGCGCCTGCCCCTCAGCTGGTACAGAGATTGCACCACTGGTTCTGTTGGGCCGCATCTCGGCAGTCATCAAGCAGATAGGTTGCGGTGGCTCTGAGCATGCACGAGAAACGGATGAAGCAAAGCGGCTAGAGAGGCAAAAACCAATGGCGAAGCTCATTGAACGACCACCCGATTCCTACATTCCGCCGGTCATTCGCAAGCAGCGACCTTCGGGCGTGGATGCCAGAGGGCTGGAGGCTGACCTGCGCCGCCAGATCAGCGGCGAGGTGCGTTTTGATGCTGGCAGCCGCGCGCTGTATGCCACCGATGGCTCCAATTATCGGCAGGTGCCCATTGGCGTGGTCATCCCGCGCAGTGTGGAGGACATCACGCGCGCCATCGACCTCTGCCGTCGCTATCGCGCGCCGGTGCTGCCGCGCGGGGGTGGCACCAGCCTTACGGGCAACAGTTGCAATGTCGCTGTTGTGCTGGACTGCTCAAAATATCTGCACCGCGTGCTCGCGCTGGACCCCCAGCAAAAGCTGGCGCGCGTCGAGCCGGGGACCATTCTGGATGATCTGCGTCGGCAGGCGGAGCAGCACCATCTCACCTTCGCGCCCGACCCTGCCACCCATGACCACTGCACGCTGGGCGGCATGATTGGCAATAACTCCTGCGGCGTGCATTCGGTGATGGGCGGCAGGACCGCCGATAACGTCGAGGAACTGGAGATCGTGACCTATGATGGTCTGCGGATGCGCGTGGGCAAGACCAGCGACGCCGAACTGGAGCAGATCATTGGCGTGGGAGGCCGTCGCGGCGAGATTTACCGGCAGCTGAAAGCGCTGCGCGACCGCTACGCTGATCTGATCCGCCAGCGCTATCCCAGGATTCCGCGCCGGGTCTCTGGCTATAACCTCGATGAACTCTTGCCGGAAAACGGCTTCCATGTGGCGCGCGCGCTCGTCGGCACGGAGGGCACCTGTGTCACCGTGCTGGAGGCCACCACCCGCCTGGTCTATAGCCCGCCCGCGCGCTCGCTGCTGGTGCTTGGCTATCCCGATGCCTACAGCGCGGGCGATCATGTCATGGAGGTGCTGGCGCAT
>CADDZH010000190.1 GCA_902812455.1 Chloroflexota bacterium
AACTGCACGCGCTCGGAGCGCATCTGGCCAGTGCCGAAGCCGGTGTGGGCAGCCTCGTCATGCTTGTCGGCGAGGCAGGCATCGGCAAGACATCCACTGCTCGTGCGTTCGCGACATTTGTTCGCGGGCGTGGCCTGGTCGTGTTGTGGGGCTCGTGCTTCGAGGGGGAGTGGTCGCCGCCCTATGGGCCCTGGGTCGAGGCCCTTGGCGAGTACGCTCGCGCCTGCGACCCTGCTCGTCTGCAACGCGAACTTGGGTCGAACGCGCCACCCCTTGTCCAACTCATCCCTCAGCTGCGTACCATCCTCCCCGACACACCGCTTCCCATACCCCTGCCTCCTGACGAAGAACGCTTGCGCCTCTACGAAGCAGTTGGCCAGTTCTTGCTGACCATCGCGCAAGCCCAGCCGACCGTCCTGGTGCTCGATGACCTGCACTGGGCCGATGCTGATTCACTGCGGCTGCTCCGCTATGTTGCCCGCTTCGTCAGTCGTTCACGGCTCATGATTGTGGGCACCTATCGGGAGCCTGACCTGGAGCTGCAGCGCCAGCCTGTGCTGGCGGAGGTCCTCGCCGTGCTGCGACGGGAAACGGACTACGAGCGGATCGTGATCCGAGGGCTAGCTCCGGAGGAAGTGGCTGCCTATCTGGACCAGACAGGCCAGCAGCCACTGCCGCGGGCACTTGTGCGGGCAATGTATGCCGAGACCAATGGCAATCCGTTTTACACCCGCGAACTCTTCCGGCACCTCATTGAGGAGGAGAAGATCATTCCACGTGCTGGGCGCTGGTCAACCGATCTCAGCGTCAGCGACCTGGGCATCCCTGAGGGCGTGCGCCAGGTTCTGAACAGAAGAGTCTCGCGCCTCTCGCAGGAGACACAGCGCCTGCTCAGGTTCGCCTCCGCCTTCACGGGTGGCTTCACCTTTGAAGTGCTCCAGGCGCTGACCGGGTTGCCAGAGGAGACGTTGCTGGGTAGCCTCGATGAGGCGCTGGAGTCCGGGCTCATGCGCACCACGGGAGAGGGGGCAACGACCTATGACTTTGCCCACGCCATCGTACGGCACACGCTCTATGACGAGTTGAATCCCGATCGGCGCGCGCGTCTGCATCGTAGGATTGCGCTCGCACTGGAGCAGGTGTATGCCGACTGCGCGATGGATTACGCCGCCGAACTCGCCGCACAGTACCACGCCTCCGCTATGCTGCCGGGGTCAGAGCAGGGAATAGCTTACTGCCTGGCAGCGGCAGAACAGGCACGAGCAGGATACGCACATGAGCAGGCCGTGGTCTTCCTGCGCATGGCGCGCGACCTGCTCCCCGCAGGCCCGTCTGAAGCTTTCGCCGACCTTCTCTGTCAGCTCGCCATTGCTGAAGCCGAGGCGCTCCTGCCGAGCCGAGCGCATCGCTCTGCCGAAGAGGCGCTGGCGGCACTGTCAGCAACCCGGGCCGAGCCCAAAGCCATTGCTGCCTTCCTGGCGATGGTTGCACGGGCGCTCAAGGACGGTGGGGCTCCCCACGCTCTGTGGGAGCCTCTGGTCCAGCGCGGTCTGGTGCTGGTACGAGACGAGCGCGACCTACTGTGGGCACGGCTGACCCTCCTGTGGGACTGGACGGAGCCCATTGTGACCGGCACGATCAATGCCGGTCGGTGGATGGGATGCGACCCCCAGGCCGTGGCTATCGCCCGTGCGAGTGGTGATGAGGATGACTATGCTCGCACCTTGGAGCCCTACGATTGGAGAACCCGCCAGGAGACCGACGCCGTGCTTGCCCTGGCCCGCACGTGGCAGCGCCCGCCTGCAATCATGCGGGCGCTCGATGTCGTGGGACGAGACCTGGCCTTCCGCCACGGAGCCTTCCGCGAAGCGGCTGAACGCTTTGAAGAGCTGCTGACCACCAGCCAGCGCTATGGCTCGATCCCAGGACAGGCAGAAGCGCTCTTGCAGCTCTCTACTTGCCAGCTCGTGCTGGGTGATGTCGCTCTGGCGCGGCAAACGGAACAGCAGGCACGCGAGATGGTCGCCCGCCTGGGCCCGATGCACCGACTGCGGCTGGTCATGGAGACAGGCCTGGCGACTGGCCACGCCTATTACCTCGATGGGGATTGGCCGGCACTGGCAGAGGTGGCTGCCCGGTTTATCAAAAATCCAGAGGCAGCTCGCAGTCCGCTCGGCCTTTTCGTTGCAGCCAATGCTGCCCTCGATTATAGCCGGGTGGGGAACATGGAGGAGGCACGGCGAATCCTCGGCCCGCTCCTGGCCGTCTTGCCGGCAATGCATCCGAAGATGTACGTCCATAATGGCACCGTGATTATCGCCGCAACGAGTGCCTGGGAGCTCGGGGCAGTGGAGTATGCCGCGACATGCCGCCAGCTCGCGCTCGACCTCATTGCAGCCGGGATTGGTGGGCATTTCGATGGCTCACCCGAGCTGACGGTCGCCCGGATGGCCGCGCTGCTTGGGGAGATGGCCGAGGCCAGCACCTACTTCGTGCGGGCACGCACTGAACTCGAAGCAAGTGGACGCAGACCTCTGCGTGCCATCGTGGATTATGACGAGGCGCTGGCTCTGCTGCGCGCCGACTCAGCAGACCATGTTCGTATGTCACGGCTGTTGGATGCAGCCCTGGCGCAATTTCGCGCGCTGGGCATGGACGCCTGGATGAAGCGCACCCTGGAGCAACAGGAGCGGCTCGCGCTGCGCCGTCACCCCCCATCCTCTCGAGAGCGGGCATACCCTGACGACCTCACTGTACGAGAAGTGGAAGTGCTGCGGCTGCTTGCGGAGGGCAAGACGAACAAAGAGATCGCGGCAGCTCTGATCGTGAGCGTGCCCACCGTGCAGCGGCATATTGCCAACATCTATAGCAAGATCGGCGCACGTGGTCGCGCCGATGCGACCGCCTACGCCATCCGCCGCGGCCTGGCCTCACCGCGCCTCCCTTAGCTCGGGCTTCTACATACTTTGCATCATCTGCATGGTGCTGTGTCTCCTGCCAACTCCCGGCGAAAATACATGATTGCAACGATGCCAACGGGCCACTGCATGGATATACTCTCCTCAGGAAGCCCATTGAAGGGCGATGAAGTTCAAATCATTTGACCAAGGAGGGATAGCATGCAACAGCTTAAGCGTAACGGTATCGCGTTGTTTTATGAAGAGGCAGGCAAAGGTGCACCACCCATCGTACTGGTCCACGGTCTTGCGGGCGACCATACCTTCATGACTCCCCAGTTCGAGCACTTCCGCAGTAGCCACCGCGCGGTGTCGGTGGACCTGCGTGGCCACGGCCAGAGCGAGCAGCCACAGCAGGAGTACACCATCACCGGATTCTCCGATGACCTGGCCTGGCTCTGCCGTGAGCTGGGGACCTACAAGCCGGTCCTCATCGGCCACAGCCTGGGTGGGATGATCGTCCTCGATCTCGCTGCCCGCTATCCAGATGTGCCCGCTGCCATTGTAGTGCTGGACGCAACCATCGTCCCACCGGCGGGCACCGATGCCTGGCTGCAACCGGTCACCCAGGGGTTACGGACCCCAGCCTATCGGGAGGTGCTGCGCCAGTTCCTGGAACTCAATTTCGCGCCAACTGACGACCCACAGCGCAAGGCACGCCTGGTGGAGCAGATGGTTTCCGCCCCGCAACACGTCGTGGTCTCAACATGGGATGGCATGTTTGCCTGGGATAGTGCCGCTGCTGCAGCAGCCTGTAAGGTACCCGTGCTCTATATTGACACTGGAACGCCAAATGCCGATTTGCAGCGCTTCCACGAACTCTGTCCCCAACTCGTCATTGGCAAGATCGTCGGGTCCGGGCATTTCCTCGAACTTGAGGTGCCTGAGCAAGTCAATGCCATGATCGACCGCTTTCTGGCCATCACGTTGGCACCCTCGACTGCCGGCGTACAAACGGGAGCAGCTTCATAGGCCGCTCGGTAACTGGTAGGGGTGTCCTATCACGCATCGAGAGTCATGATCGCATCCTGGGAGAATGTGATCATGACCCTCAGTATCAGATTGCCAGGTGGCCTGACACGTTGAGAGCGTCGCAGTTGAGGTTCACATCTTCGCGACCTCGCGCGACTCCCTGACTCTATGAAAGGCTATCCGATACTTGCGTTGCACCTTCTTTCTTTGCCCGAAAGCGAGGAGTCATGGCTATATCCTACCCCGATCAACTGAAAGCTGAAGTTGACGAACTCGTCCCTGATCTCATCGCCCTGCGCCGCGACCTGCACGAGCATCCAGAACTTGCCTTTGAAGAGGTGCGCACTGCGGGTATGCTCGCCCAGCGCTTGCGCTCGCTTGGATTGGAGGTGCAGATGGGCGTTGCAAAAACAGGGGTGATCGGCCTCTTGCGTGGTGGTGCGAGCCAGCCTGGAGCAAAAACCATTGCCATCCGTGCCGACATCGATGCCCTGCCTATTCATGAATTGAACGAGATCGACTATCGCTCCCAGGTCGATGGCAAGATGCATGCCTGCGGCCACGACGGGCATACGGCTATTGCACTTGCTGTCGCCACTCTGTTGAGCAAACGT
>CADDZH010000191.1 GCA_902812455.1 Chloroflexota bacterium
AGAGAGACCAGAAAGGCAGAGAAAACCAAGGCAAAAGGCACAGGAGAAGAAAGAGACATCGAATCAGAGACTTACGGTGGGCCAAATGAGAGTATCAAAGTGGGCCAAATCAGGTTGACAAACACACACGGCGAGAGCCATTTCCAGTTGTCGGAGATCCATGACTGGAATATACCTCAACCTTCCATCTCAATTTGTTATCAATATTAGCTCAACATTCTATTGGACGCACAGCTCGCTTCGAGCTATTAATACACAATCCATTTCAGTAATCTAAGCGTTTCGGGTGATCGCGAAAGAGGAAATTATATGAAGAGTAATGTCGTGATGAGCAGGTGGAGGTACCTTAGGGTCCCCGTGTTGACGTTAGTTGCCTGTCTCCTGATTTCCTTGCCGAGTAGCGGCCAAATTCAAACGACCAGTGGCATTGCTGGGAATATCAAAGATCCTTCTGGGGGCGCCATTGCAGGTGCCAAGGTTGTGGTTAGGGAGCAGAACACAGGGGCAGTCCATGAAATGATAAGTAATTCCTTAGGGTATTATTCATTTCCGTCACTGCTTCCTGGCATATACACCATCACCGTCGAGATGTCTGGATTCCAGACAGCCGTAGTGACTGATCGTCAGATTCAGGCATCCCAGCCGGCAGAAGTGGATGTGACGCTTAAGCTGGGCAAAACGAGTCAGACAGTGACGGTATCCGCGGCGGGCGCCGAACTTCTAAAAACGAGCTCGCAAAGCATCAGTGATAGCATTACACCCGAACTCGTCAGGAGCTTGCCAACTGTTCGGGGTAACTTTTTTGACATCCTCGATCTCGCTCCCGGAGTGGTATCCCAGCAGACTAACGGATATAACGCCGGGCTCAGCGTTTCTCAAACTTCGAATGCATATAATTATGTAAACATCGGCAATACATATAATTCATCTGGCGCTTTCGTGGGCGGCAACAGAGATTCGGCCTCAAACGTTTCGGTGGACGGAGCCAACGTGCAGAGCTCCGTCTATCAGGACTCTCCGCAGTGGCAATCAACCGATACGATCAAAGAGATGCAGGTTCAGACTGCTGGCATGAATGCTGAGTTTGGCTATGGGGCTTCAGGCATCAACATCATCACGAAAAGTGGCACCAACCAGGTTCACGGTGATGTCTATGAGTTCCTGCGGAACAACATGTTTGATGCGAACAGCTTTTTCAGTAACCAGGCAGGCCGACCGCTTCCCAATTATCAGCAGAATCAATTCGGGGTTAGCGTAGGAGGTCCGATCAAAAAGGATAAACTGCTGTTCTTTTTCAACTACGAGGGCCTGCGCGCACGCCAGGGCGTGAACCAGCTTCTCGACGTTCCTCCGGAGACTTATCGGAACGGGGATTTCTCAATTAATGCAAACTCAAGTCCCCAAAATCCTCAGGCTCCTATTCCTGTCTATAATCCCTATCAATTTAATCCGGTGACAGGGCTTCGGCAGCAGTTTCCTGGAAATATTATACCTATGGGCGCCACGAACCTCTGTGCTCCTCACCCGACCTGTGTTGATCCAGCAACTGTCAAATTTCTCAATCAATGGGTGCTTCAACCAAATGAAGTCATTTACACGTCTACGGGGGGGACCCCAGTGGCGGCAGGGGTCGCAAGGTCCTCTATCAACGCGAACCAATATACTGGGCGCATTGACTTTTTGCAGAGTGATAAGTCTACGATCTACGCGCGCTATACCCAAACGCCTGAAACGGGCATCTCCGGAAGCATCGAGCCGCTGGCTGCCACCAGTAACAATTTAGCCTCTTATAATGCGATAACTCACTGGACGTGGACTCCCAAACCCAGTGTCGTCAATGACCTCTTTGTAGCATATACCCGGCCGAAATGGTTCCTGGGACGACCAACCAACATTCCTAATATTTCCACCCAACTGGGTCTAACCAATGTTTCCCCTCTGCCAGGAGGTCCTGATTTTAGTGGGACAGGCTACTCGATGGACGCAACGCAAGTTTTTATTGACAATGCGACGACCGACACGTACCAATTCGAGGATGATTTGGCAATGGTCGCCGGTCGCCATAACATTAAAGCGGGCTTTGCCTTCCTTGACAAGCGCTTTTACTATCATACAGTCGCGGATGACAAGGGTGTCTTTTACTTCAACGGCCAGTATTCCACGGTTTGCCCTCTTGGCAATGCCACCTGCGCAGCGGCATCTAGTGCCGCCGGACTTCTGCAAGGCGGCTTGGGCTTTGCAGATTATCTGATGGGTGCTACGGATGAAAACTTTGTCCAATTGAACCCAGCACCGTATGCCGGCTATCAGGGTTATTACGCCCCCTATATCCAGGACTCATGGCGCGTCACCACCAATTTGACACTTAATTACGGCTTGCGCTATGAATACTGGAGCCCCTGGCTTGTTCCGCGTAATACCACTCTCAGCTATGATCCAGCAACTGGCGATCCGGTGTACGCGCTTCAAAACCCACTTGATTATCTGAGCTCATCGGCATGCTATGGCACTTGCGGCGCAAGGACGAATCTGCCGCGTGCAGGGTACTCAGCAAGTACGCATAACTTCAGCCCGCGCGCGGGATTAGCCTACATGATTAGCCATAACACAGTCATCCGCGCATCTGGTGGGATCTATTACGATGGCAACCGGAATGACAACCAACTCTCAAATCTCCAGACGGGTGGGCCTCCTTTCACTTTGCGGCTTCAGCAGACAATCCTGCCTGTGGATACGCCGGTACCTACTTATACAGTAAGCACCCAATTTCCGTCAGTTGCTCCGACGGGAATTCCACAACCCAACTCGACGCCACCTACAACGTACCGGTTCGTCCTTCCCTATCTGCCGACACCGGTGGTTTACCAGTGGTCGTTTGATGTTCAACACCGACTTGGTAAAACTTGGGGGTTGGAGCTCAGCTATCTGGGTAGCCACACGATCCACGAATTCCAATATGAAGACTTGAATGCTGCTGCCTTGCCAGTGGGATCTCTGGCAACTGTTCCACTTCAGGAGCGCAGGCCTTACACCGCTTGGGGTCAGCTTCAGACGTGGGCTCCCATCGGGTGGGCGCGCTACAACTCGTTGGTGGGCAGCTTCAAGAATAGTAGTCCCTGGCACGGTCTGACACTCCAGACTAACTTCATGTGGGCTAAGGACATCGTCAGCTCTCACTGGGGCTACAGCGACGAAGGTAACACCAATTTCCGCTACCCCTATAGTTGGGCCGGACCTTACACGGCGTATCCGCCGTTTTCGTTTGTTGCCGGCTACTATTACGAATTGCCTGTGGGCCGAGGAAAGGCCTTCGGTAGCCAGATGAATTCGGCAATGAACGCCATCCTGGGCGGCTGGGTGGTGAGTGGCATCACCCAATTTTCTGATGGTGGCTGGGCTCCTATTTTTAATCTGGGAGCTGATACGTCAGGGACGGGCGAGCTTACTATGCCTGACCGCATTTGTAATCCTAATATCGTCCCCGGCGGACGCACTTATCTGCACTGGTGGAATCCGGCCTGTATTGTGCCTGCACCTTACGGTTCGTTCGGCAACTCCAATCTAGCGGCTTTCACAGTGCCAGGGGTTAACAACTGGGATTTGTCACTGCAGAAGAATTTCCACACGGGTTTCCCAAGAGAGTCAGGAGAATTGCAGTTCCGCTGGGAGATGTTCAACGTGTGGAACCATACACAGTGGGCGTCGCCTGCACAGTACATCACCGCCGGAGAGCTAACTTCGCAATACGGCGAGATTTCGGGTACACGCCCGGCCCGGCAAATGCAGTTTTCATTACGCTATACCTTCTAGCCTGACGATCGAACCTTGCGGAATCAAGAAGCCTTCCTCTGAGATAAAAAACACCTCGACATTTGTAGCAGGTGCGGAGGCTCTTTTTGTTGCCAGGTCGCCATTTTTCAATATTTGCCACTAGGATGAGGGTACTCTGTGCTTGAAACTTTGGGAGGTCCCAATATTCTTCCTCAGTCGGAGAGTTGGGCGAGGATAGGTAGGGAGGAAGGCTGAATGGCCAGAATAAGCCCGGCATCATCTTTGCTCGCCTGCATTGCTTTGATGTTGCTTTTTCCAGCTTCAAATCAAGCGGCTGAAAAGTCCATTTATTTTGGCAGTAATTTTCAGGAGAGAGTCTTTGTGGTTCGAGACGGCGTACTCAAAACCCTGCAGTTGAGGGACAAGTTTCCTTCTTCGAGCAGACCTTTCCTTACGGTGGACTGGACGTATCGGACCATGCGGGTAAGTTCGACTGAATTTGCAATCTATCCTCATGGTGGTCGGCCACTGACCACGTATGACTTTGCTTACCAAGGAAATCAGTCACAGACCCTGCCGGACGGCAGTAGGAAGTTAGAGGTAGAGTTGAAAGGCAAAGTTGCCCCGATTAATGTGACGGTGATTTACACGGTGGCGAGAGGCGAACCATGGATGCGCAAGCGGATTCAGATTACTCCCCGTACACCCGAGGGGAGCAGTATGATCATCGACAGAATTGATGTGGAGCGGCTGGGTTATCCGCAGGGT
>CADDZH010000192.1 GCA_902812455.1 Chloroflexota bacterium
TTGTGTGGTTGCGCGGGTGTGTTTGTGGAGGCATGGTTTGTGCAGAAGAAGAGGGACGGGCGACCATAAAGGCCCACTCCACCACCCCGCATCCCCGCTCGCCCCTACGATATACGATACAGGTGAGAGCGGCAGTGGAGAGTGCAGCCTGGTTGCTTTAGGAGAAGTATACCATAAAATTTGGTAGCAAGCAAGGGGTGAAGGAAACGGGTTGATTCCAGGAAACCAGTATGTGTGGAGACGGGTCGTGTATAGTGATATTGACCGGCTTCATAACGTATATATATCAGGCCGGGGGTGCTCGTCGAGTCCCTATGAGGGATCATACTTTGTATTTAATGAACGAAAGAACTTGACAATGTGAACAGTCACATCGTGTCATCCTGAGCGAATGGGCCGAAGTCCTGAGCCCATTCGCTTCGCTCAGGGTAAACGCCGCGAAGGGGAAGGATCTCGTTCGATGGGCATCGGATGTTTCGCTTCGCTCAACATGACATGGTCGGACTTTTCTGCTGATTGCGGAATTGTCACGCTCATTTTAACGTTATTTTAGAATTGGATTTGGAATGGCCAGCTCTCACCCAAAAAGAACATTGCCGCGCCGCAACGCCTGGGTATCATTTCTCGCCACGCTAAAAATGGCTCGCTGGCAGACACGCCAGACCATTCGCTTGCTCCTGATCACAGGCATAGGGATCGTGCTCGCGGCAGTGTTGCTCTGCACCGTTCCGCTTTACTCGCAGGTTGCCATAAGCGCGGGCATACGCGATGCGCTCAATACAACGCCGCAAGGCCCGTATATCCTCGTTAGCAGCATCAGCCAGCAGGTAGCGCCTGCACCCATTAACCAGGTCCAGCAGGCAATTACTCAGGAGTTCCAGAACGACATGGGATCGCTTGTGAGCAGCACGCCGCAGTTGTCTATCCAGGCGCCAGATCTGAGGATTCTAGCCAGCCCCAGAACGACGTTGAAGAAGGGGTCAATGCTCAATCTGATCGGGGCCTCCATGAACCAGGCTGCTCCTCACCTCACGCTGCTCGCGGGCCGGCTGCCACGGGTAACGGCGAACAGCAACGAGCTTGAGATCGCGCTGGTGGCCGAGACTGCCAGAACCCTCAATGCAACCATTGGCTCGACGCTGGCAGTGCAGGCATTTGCCGGCAACATCCCTCCATCGCAGGCATCTGCGCGCAACCTGACCATGCTTGTCGTGGGGATATTCAAGCTACGCAGCGGGAACGACCCCTACTGGCACCAGGAAGACTTCCAGATGGCGCAGGCAGCAGGCGTTCCACCACCGCCGCCCATATTCAAAGCCCTCGTCTCCAACGATGCGTTGATACAGGCTTTCAACCTGGGCAGTAGTAGCAATGCGGCTCGCAACGCGCTTTTCTTGAATGGGGAGCTGAACTATATTGCGCCTCCAGAACTCTTCTGGTGGTACCCTTTGAACACATCACACATTGACATTAGCAATCTGGACGAGCTGGTAGCGGGCATGAATACTGCCCTGACGCATATCTCGAATAATCCCGTAGACCCTCCATATGTTCAGCAGACCCAGGGAGTGGGACCATATAGCACGCTGCTGACCTATCGCAACTACGTCTTCGTGCTGCTCATCCCCGCGACGGCCCTGATCGCCCTCCTGATGGGCCTGGCACTGTACTTTGTCAGCGTCATGACAGACCTGCTGGTTGAGCGTAAGTCGGAATCCATTGCTATTTTGCGCAGCCGGGGAGCCAATCGCAGCCAGGTCTTCGGCCTGTTTGTGGCGCAGGCAACCGGTCTTAGCCTTGTTGGGCTGATCGCCGGGCCGCTGCTGGCGATTGGAGCAGTGCGCCTGCTGGTACAAAATACTCTCTCGCCTGCCGACCAGGGAGCAATCAATATCCTTGCCCTTGAACCGGGGCAGGTAGCGCTGCAGCTCCTGGAATATGCGCTTGTGGCAGTGTTTGTGGCCTTGCTTGCCATGATCATTGCTATTTACCGCGCTACCCGTAGCGATATTGTCACTCTGCGGCGTGAGTCCGCACGAACCACACGTGCTCCCTTCTGGCAGCGCACAGGACTGGATATCATCGCGGCCATTATCGCGCTCGTGGGTTACGCCGCCACGATCTATGTGACAAATCCCAATGTGCTCAGCGCTCGCACCCGTGCTCTGCTGTTATCGCCCATGACGCTGGTTGGAGCGGTCTTCTTGTTGATCGGCGCAACGCTGCTGTTCCTGCGAGGCTTCCCGCTCCTCCTGCAATTGGGGTCGTGGCTGGCCTTGCGTGGCAAGGGCGCATCACCCACGCTGGCGCTGGCACAACTGGCACGCTCCCCACAGCAGGCTGTGCGCACGACTATGCTGCTTGCCTTCGCGACCGCTTTCGTGATCTTCGCCCTGGTCTTCGATGCCTCGCAGACCCAGCGCATCAAAGACGTGGCGGCATACCAGGTTGGCTCGGACTTCGGCGGGGATATTTCCTCCGCCAGCGCCAATGTCCCGTCTTCCACCTTTAGCCAGTTGCCGGGGGTCATATCGGCCACAACAGGCTATACATCATCTGAAAGCGTGATCGGTATCTCAGATGTTTCGGTCGAACTACGCGCCGTCGATGCCCGCACATATGCACAGACAGCAATCTGGACAGACCAGGATTCATCCCAGCCGCTATCCTCGCTGATGAGGCAACTGCTTGCCGCCAACTCGTCAGAGGCGGGTTACGTCCCGGCGATCGTTGACGCGGCGGCCTGGAATACCATGCATCTCTCGGTTGGCTCGCACTTCGCGCTCAGCGACCTGAACGGTCAAGTGAATTTTGTGGCCATTGCCGAGGTGCAGCACATTCCGACGGTGGACGACACGACAGAGGTCAATGATACCGGGGACTATATTCCCGCTGGCGGCGTGCTGGTCGATTTCCAGACCTACGATAATCTCTCCATGCAAGTCAATAGCATACCCCTTATCACTTCGTATATCTGGCTCAAGACGAAGGATGACCCGGCATCTGTACAAGAGGTGCGGAGCGAACTCCTCAACGCTCCCATTCCGGTCAACAATATTGTTGACCGCCGGGCTATCATTGCCAGTTTGCAACAAGACCCGCTCTACCTGGCCGTCCTGGAGATGCTGGTAACGGGCGCAGTGGCTGCCCTGCTGCTGGCGCTCATCGGAAACTTGATCGCCTCATGGCAGAACGCACGCAGCCGCCTCACCAGTTTCTCTGTGTTGCGCGCGCTGGGCAGCTCACGGCAGCAGCTTGCCAGTGTGCTGCTGTGGGAACAGAGCATTGTCTATGCCACCTCGCTTATTTTGGGGATACTTTTCGGCATTTTCCTGTCGCTGCTGGCGCTACCTACCTTGATCTTCACCAGCCTGGGAGGAGGCGCATCCGTGAGCACCGGCGAATTCTACGTGATCCAGAGCGTCCCGCCAATTCGCGTAGTGATTCCTTCCACACTCTGGATTGCGCTGGCAATACTTATTGTTGTCTGTATCATTGCTATCTGGATGATGGTGAGGATCGTCTCGCGCCCATCGATCAGTCAAACATTACGATTGAGCGAGGATTAAGCATTATGGCCAAACCGCTTGTGATCTGTGATAACCTGGTTAAGATCTATAAAGTGGCCGACCTGGAGGTGGTGGCGTTGCAGGGTCTTGATCTGGAGGTGATGCCGGGAGAGATGATGTCCATTGTCGGGGCCTCCGGCTCAGGCAAAACTACCTTGCTCAATATCCTCAGCGGCCTCGATCTTCCCAGCGCGGGACGCTGCCTTGTCGGCAGATATGATCTGGCGCGTCTTACCGAAGCGCAGCGCATTCACTATCGTCGCTTTATGATCGGGCATATCTGGCAGCAGAGCGGGCGCAACCTCTTGCAGGAATTGACGGTTGCCGAGAACGTCGAACTGCCACAGTTGATCGGCGGCTACAGCGCACGAGAGCGCATGCCATACGTGCATGAACTGCTGAAGCTGGTGGGACTGGAATCCATGGTGCATAAGCTGCCCGAGCAGCTCTCAGGCGGCGAGCAGCAGAGGGTGGCTATCGCTGTAGCCCTTGCCAACAGGCCAAAGCTGCTGCTCGCCGATGAACCAACCGGGGAACTCGACTCGCTTACCGCAGGGGAAATCATCAAACTGCTCTACTCGCTCTGCCACGAGCTAGGTTTGACGATTATCGTTGTGACGCACGACGCAGGCATTGCCTCTGTGACGGACCGTACCATTGCTATCCGCGATGGGCGCACAAGTACCGAAACGGTACGGCGCGAAACGCCGCAAACAGTTGCCAGCAACAACACGCTCGCGCCGCTTTCCAGCACGCTCATCGGCCTGTCAAGCGAGACGCACCGCGAATCGGTCTTGATCGATCGCGTTGGCCGGCTGCAGCTTCCTAAAGAGGCCCTGGAACGTATCGCTTTCAATGGGCGCGCCGAGGTACGCATCGTCGATGACCATATAGAGCTATGGCCGAGCAATACTGAAGCCATTGGCAGCGCATCTGGAGCAAGGGCAGCATCTCCACCGGAA
>CADDZH010000193.1 GCA_902812455.1 Chloroflexota bacterium
GTACATCATCGGCCTGATCACCACCTGCCCATCTATTGCCACCGGGCGCTGCTCGATCTTATGCATTCCCAGGATACCTACCTGGGGATAGTTCAGGATCGGCGTGGAAAGCAGCGAGCCAAATACGCCGCCATTCGTGATGGTGAAGGTGCCCCCTTGTAGCTCGGCCAGTGAAAGTTTCTGTTCCCTGGCTTTCTGCGCCAGTTCCGCAATCTCGCGCTCGATCTCGGCAAAACTCTTGCGGTCGGCATCACGCAGCACAGGCACAACCAGGCCCTCCTCGGCTCCCACGGCAATCCCTATATCATAGTAGTACTTCAGCACCATCTCGTCGCCTTGAATCTCCGCGTTCAGCCTCGGAAAGGCTTTGAGCGCTCCTACCACCGCTTTCGTAAAGAACGACATAAACCCCAGAGACACATTATGGCGTTCCTTAAAAGACTCTTTCCTCCGGTTGCGTATCTCCATCACTGCGCTCATGTCGATCTCGTTAAATGTTGTGAGCATGGCGGCGGTATGTTGTGCCTCCACCAGGCGCTGCGCGATGGTCTGCCTGCGCCGCGAAAGCCGTATGTGTTCTTCACGCCCTCTCGGTGTGATCTGTGGTGCCGGACCGGGCGCTGGCGGTGCAGGTCTTGCCGCAACAGGCGCAGGAGCGGGAGCAGGGGCGGGCTGCTGTGGCGCTTGAGGAGCAGCAGTTTCAGGCTCCTGTAAAGGAGCTGTTCTCTGTGCGTTCTGCTCCTCAAGATAGTGAACTACATCATCCTTCGTCACCCGGCCATGAGGACTCGTCCCTCTCACCTGCGATATATCGATGTTATGCTCGGCAGCAATGCGCCGTGCCAATGGGGAAGCTGCACGCTGTCCATCTGTCGTGGCCTGCACAGGCTGGAGCTGGCCTGTCTCCCTCTTCTGTCCATCTCCCGCTGCGGCAGCCTGCTGGAGCTCGCTTACTGGAGGTGCCTGCTGTTGCCTCTCTTCTGCCGTTGTGCCACCGGCAGCAGCCGCCGCGCCTTCGCCCAGCAGGCCTATTACCTCGCCAACCGCAACTGTGTCGCCCTCTTGCTTTAGAATCTTCTCCAAAACGCCGCTCTGCTCGGCTGTCACCTCAACATTGACCTTGTCTGTCTCCAGCTCTGCCAGGGCATCACCCTGCTGTACTGCATCTCCCTCGTGCTTGTACCACGAGGCGATCGTCGCATCAACGATTGATTCTCCCAACGAGGGGACACGTATCTCAACGGACATGTTTTCCTCCATGCTCTCTTACATGAGAGCGCAATGCCTCATCCAGCAATTGCTCCTGCTCCGCCAGGAAGAGATCCATAAACCCTGAGGCCGGGCTGGCACGCTCCGGTCGCGCGATCACGTCAACCCTGTCAGGGCCTACCAGTGTCATAAGCTGCGGAAACACATAGTTCCAGGTGCCCATGTTACGTGGCTCTTCCTGCACCCAGTTGACCTCACGCGCATGTGGATAACCTGCAAGCACCTTTTGCAATTCCTTTTCAGGGAAGGGATAGAGCATTTCAACTCGCACAATCGCTGTATCTTCAGCCTGTTTGCGGCGCTCATTCCCCAGCAGGTCTATGGCTATCTTCCCGCTGCACAAGAGCACTCTCCTGATATCGCCGGCGTGGCTGCGTGCTTCCTTATCGTCGATCACCGGCTGGAATGTTCCTTCCACCAGTTCGCTCAGCGTGGCGGAGGCTAATGGGTGACGCAGCAAGCTCTTCGGCGTCATCAGCACCAGCGGATGGGGATCGTGCTGCAGGTAGAATGCCTGTTGTCGCAGCAGGTGGAAGTACTGGGCAGCCGTGGAGCAATTTGCTACCCACCAGTTGAATTGTGCCGAGAGCTGCAGGTAGCGCTCCAGGCGAGCGCTTGAGTGCTCCGGTCCCTGCCCTTCATACCCGTGTGGGAGCAGCAGGACAAGCCCTGATTCCTGTTTCCACTTCGCACGCCCCGAAGAGATAAACTGGTCGATAATAACCTGGGCAGCATTGGCAAAGTCGCCAAACTGCGCTTCCCATAGCACAAGCGCATCCAGAGCATGCACGCTATAGCCGTACTCGAACCCCAGTGCGGCTGCTTCGCTGAGCGGGCTGTTGTAGATCGCAAACGAAGCCCCGGCCTCAGCAAGGTGCTGGAGCGGAATGTAGATCTGGCCACTATGCTGGTCGTGCAGCACGGCGTGGCGATGGCTGAACGTGCCGCGTTCAGTATCCTGCCCGGTCAGGCGAATCGGCGTCCCTTCCGCCAGGATCGAAGCAAAAGCCAGCGCCTCCGCCTGTCCCCAATCGATCCCGCCCTCAGGGCCAAGCGTCGTTTCCCTGCGTTGCAGCAGGCGAGCCAGCTTGCTGTTCGGCGAAAACCCTTCAGGCCAGGTCAGCAGTTCGGTATTGAATCTCCTCAATTGCTCGGCAGAGACATGTGACGGCTGTTCCTCTTCACCGTGCCTGTGTCCATCAAGGCCGTTCGTATCATCTATCTCAGGATACATGCCACTATCAGC
Organism: Chloroflexota bacterium; assembly: GCA_902812455.1. The sequence goes on from CADDZH010000193.1 coordinate 2,516, forward strand.
TTCGCGCTTTGCCGCCTCCAGCGTGGCAAAGGCATTCTTGACTATCGCCTCGGCTTCTTCTTTTGTCACTATGCCAGCCTGGATCAGCTTCTGGGCATAGAGTTCTCGCACCGTTGGATGATGGCGAATAACCTCGTACATCTCCGGCTGCGTGAAGGCCGGTTCATCCCCTTCGTTATGCCCCCATCGGCGATAACCGATCAGATCGATCAGGATATCTTTATGAAACTCGTTGCGGAAGTCATAAGCTATGCGGATGGCTGTGAGACAGGCATCCGGGTCATCGGCATTGACGTGGATAATTGGAATGCCAAAGCCTTTTGCCAGGTCGCTGGCGAAATGAGTGGAGCGGCTATCCTGCGGTTCGGTCGTGAAACCCAACTGGTTGTTCAAAATGATATGAATGGTGCCACCAACCGAGTAGCCATTAAGATTCCATAAATTCAACGTCTCGGCAACGATCCCCTCACCTGGAAATGCGGCATCTCCATGTACCAGCACGGGCAATGCACGGTCAGGATTCTGTATGGGTACTCCCTGCACATGCCTGTCCTCCTGGGAGGCCCGCGTCATACCCTGGATCACCGGGTTTACAAACTCCAGGTGGCTGGGATTGGGTGCCAGGATGATCCTTAAACTCGCCGAGGCTCCCTCGCCCAGGACATGCTCGGCCCCCAGGTGGTACTTGACATCGCCCGTCCATCCAAAGCCGAAGGTATCGGTGAGCGGCACACCCTCTTCGTGCTTTGCGTGCCCAAATTCCGAAAGAATCGCTCCATATGGCTTTCCCAGCACGTGTGCCAGCACATTGAGCCGTCCCCGGTGCGCCATGCCGATGAGCACTTCCTGGGTTTCAGATTCGATAGCGCCCATCACCAGCTCGTCGAGCATCGGCACAAGCATATCCAGGCCCTCAAGCGAGAAGCGCTTCTGCCCAGGATATGTCTGGTGCAGGAAGCGCTCAAATGCCTCAACCTGTGTCAGGCGCTCCAGGAGCTTACGACTGGCCGCCGGATTCTGCTTTTCTTCATAGAGGTGCAGGCCAACTGCATCTCGCAGCCAGCTTCGCTCATCCGGGCTTTTCACCTGGTCAAACTCATAGCTGATCGGGCCAGAGTACATAGCCCGCAGTTTCTTGATGGCCTCAAGCGCATTGCTTGCGCCTTCAGCAGAGTGCCCGCCTACAACAGTTGGCGGAAGCTGTGCCAGGTCTTCCTCGGTAAGACCATGCGTTTCCGGCAGTAGTGCGGGGTCACCTGGCGGTTCCGTTCCCAGGGGATCAAGATGTGCGCCGAGGTGACCGCGTTCGCGAATAGCATGAGCAAGGGCCGATGCGGCAACAACCTTGGAAACATCACGTGGCACGCGACCATCCGCTCTCTCTACCTGTGGCGTGGCAACCTCTAGCCTTTCGCCTTCTCTGGCCCATCTATCAAAAACAGCTCGCGTAGCAGGGTCAACAGACTGCGGGTCATTGAGATATCGTTCATATAATTCTAGGACATACCCTGCATTTGGTCCATAAAATGTATCTAATTCACTCATCATAAAATCCTGATATATTGCCAATCACGGCATTTGACGATCAACATTGATCATCATTTTCGCCGTGTTGTTAGCATCATAGAAAACCGAATGCTCCGGCCATGTCATCCTGAGCGAAGCGAAGGATCTCTCTGTCAAGGGGTACCGAGATGCTTCGCTACGCTCAGCATGACATAGTGGCAACTATTGTATTTTACCACGTCATGTGGTATCATGATTGTGCTCAGTAAAATATCCACTATAAGCAATGAAGGAGCGAGTAGGGCGCTTTCCTTGTCACAGAGAATCCGGCACCGGTGGAAAAGGATCAAGGCGCGTACCGAAAATCACTCTTGAGCTGCCATCCTGAACATCGAAAACAGTAGGGATAGCCGGCACCTTCCCGTTAC
>CADDZH010000194.1 GCA_902812455.1 Chloroflexota bacterium
AAGCACTCCAGAGATTCTTTGAGGTTGGAGGGAGATGAACCATCTTCCAGATACGGCGACCATTCAGGCGGATTTTGACCGGCTGGCCTCCTTTTCAACGGAGGAATGGGATCATAACAGCCACTACCACCAGTTTCTGCTGAAGCAGCTTCCTCCGCACTGCCGACAGGTGCTGGAAATCGGCTGTGGCACAGGAGCTTTTGCCCGCCTGCTCGCCGAGCGCGCTGACCAGGTGCTCGCCCTCGACCTTTCCCCAGCCATGATTCGCCTGGCGAACGAGCGTTCGGCGCAGTATAGCACCATTGACTTCCGAGTTGCTGATGTGCTCTCTTGCGATTTTGCTCCCGCACAGTTCGACGCCATCGTCTCCATTGCGACCCTGCACCATCTCCCCCTGGAAATCCTGCTCCCTACCTTGAAGATGGCACTTGCGCCGGGCGGCTTGCTCGTGGTACTCGACCTCTATCAACCGCGTCTCATCGATCTGCCACTTCATGCTCTCGCTATCCCAGTCAATCTCCTCTTGAGATATGGCAAGACCGGCCACATCAAAGAAGCCCAGGCAGTGCGCGAGGCGTGGGCAGAACACGGGCGACATGATGTCTACCTGACGCTGTCTCAGGTACGCCGTATCTGTCAGGCACTGCTGCCGGGGGCACAAGTGAGAAGGCATCTCTTGTGGCGCTATTCGCTGATCTGGAGAAAGCCCGGCGCATAGGTTTATACTGGAGGAAGTGCTGATGTTTTGACAGGAGGAGAGAAGGAGATGCACATGTCTGGGAGCAACAACACAACCGGAGACGTGCCGAAGCCCAGGCCGCAAGGGGCAAGCAACGCATCAATGGAGCAGGCTCAGGCATCTGCGCATGCTCCCATGAGGGAGGAGCAGATCAAGGCGGTTCATATCGGGGAGCACGTGCCACGAGGCGGGCCGATCCAGATCGTGGACTACGACCCGGCGTGGCCTCGACTCTTCGAGCGCGAGGCCAAGCGGATCCAAGCCGCACTCGGCGAGCGAGTTCTGCTGCTTGAACATGTTGGCTCGACCTCGGTGCCAGGGCTGGCAGCCAAACCAAGAATCGACCTGTTGCTGGTGGTCGCGAACGTAGCAGACGAGGCCGCTTACGTCCCGGACCTGGAGGCTGCTGGCTATGTGTTGTATATCCGGGAGCCGGATTGGTACGAGCACCGCCTCTTCAAGGGGCCGGACACGGATATCAACCTGCATGTCTTCTCGCCTGGCTGCCCGGAGATCGAGCGCATGCTGCGCTTCCGCAACTGGTTGCGCAGCCATGCCTCCGATCGCCTGCTCTATGAGCGCACCAAGCGGGAGCTGGCGCAGCAAGACTGGAAGTACGTGCAGAACTATGCCGATGCCAAGACCGCAGTAGTCGAGGAGAGCCTGGCGCGAGCGCGCGGAGAGGATCAAGAGGAGGCAAACAACGAGCCATCTCAGCACAATGCCAGGAGCACGAATCCGTGAGAGGCATGGGGGAAGCGAGCAGGCCCAACCAGTGATACGTGCAGGAGACGAGCGATCCCACGGGGCCGATACACAGCTCTTGATTAGCATGCGGGGGCTGCGCTCCTTCGCCTATGGGCTGCTGGCCGTGCTGTTGGGCGTGGCTCTCAGTACCGCCGGATTTTCCCCTGTCGCTATTGGCATCTTGATTACGGTTTCGCTGAGCGGGGATGTGTGTGGAACGTATCTGATCGGGCTCTTCGCCGACTCCTGGGGACGGCGACGGACTCTGGTGCTGCTGGCCCTCTTGATGGCAGGAACGGGCGTGACCTTCGCCGTAACCAGCTTCTATGCCTTCCTGCTGCTGGCCGCGTTCTTTGGCACCCTGGGCACCAGCGCCTCGGAGACAGCCCCTTTCTTGCCCATTGAACAGGCCATGATTCCACAGGTCGTGGCGCCAGAGCAGCGGACAGCCGTCTTCGCCCGCTACAACCTTGTCGCCTCGTTTGCCGGGGCTCTCGGGGCGCTGGCTGCCGGTCTGCCAGATGTGCTCGCTCGTGCGGGTTTGCCCTCTCCCATTGGCATTCACCTCTTCTTTGGTGTCTATGCAGCATTGGCTCTGCTCGTGGCGCTCCTGGCAGGACGGCTTTCGCCCGGCGTCGAGGCTGCTGCCCGCGTCGAGAAGCATGCTGTGAGCAGGCTCTGGCACCGCTTCGTCCCACCATTAGGTCGTTCGCATGGCATCGTGTGGCGACTGACAGGACTCTTTAGTGTGGATGCGCTGGCCGGCGGCCTGGTGGTGCAAAGCTTGATGGTGCTCTACTTTCACCTGCGCTTTGGTGTGCCGCTCAGCTTGCTTGCCCTCCTCTTCTTCGCCGCCAACACCCTCTCAGCCCTCTCGTTTCTGGCCGCCGTGCCACTTGCCCGCCGCTTTGGGCTGCTCAACACCATGGTGTTCACCCACTTCCCCTCTAATCTGCTGCTGATCCTGGTGGCTGTGATGCCCACCTTCCCCCTGGCCGCGACCCTCCTTCTCCTGCGGCAGGCCCTGTCGCAGATGGACGTGCCAACGCGCCAGGCCTATACAATGGCCCTGGTGGCGCCTGAGGAGCGGACAGCAGCAGCCAGTATGACTTCGCTGGCACGCAGCGTTGGCTCAGCCACCAGTCCCGTCTTGTCCGGCTTGCTGCTGCAAAGCTCCCTGCTCGTGCTCGGGCTGCCCTTCATCCTGGCCGGGGCACTCAAAGCTGCCTATGATGGCTCCCTCTGGTTCTTGTTCCGGCGAGTGCCACTCCAGAGCGAAGCGGGAAGCCCGAAGTGAAGAGGCGAGCTTCTAGCAGGCATACTCAGGGCATGGACGGTTTTGCTGATCTAGACAGGAATGGACTCTCATGCTACCCTCAGGACGGGTTCCCATAGTAGTGTTCCGTGTTTTGTGGCAGTCCCCAGCCTGAGCTTCTCGCCGCACGCAGAATGCAGGGCTGGCCTGCTGTACGAAGCAGACTTCGGTGGAGAAGCCCATGCAAGATGCTGAATCTGAGCAGCCACAAGATGACCTGTACAGAGCACCTGCTTTTCAGCATAATCTCTATGGAGAGCAAGACAGAACGGGAAAACAAACAGTGACTGAACGATATCCAACCGACCGTGAATCGTTAGAGCGCGATAGCGATATCGAATATTTTATTGCCAGCGGGCCCGGCGGGCAGCATCGCAACAAAGTTGCAACGGGCGTGCGCCTGGTGCACCATCCCAGCGGAATCATGGTGACGGCGACAGAACGGCGATCACAACATGCCAACCGCGAAGCCGCTTTCGAGCGCCTGGCTGAACGGTTGGAGCAACGGCAACGCGTCTTCCCTCGACGCAAACCCACTCGTCCAACCGCCGCCAGCCGGGTACGCAGGCTCAATGCCAAGCGCCGCACAGGTCAGATCAAAAGACTGAGAGCTAAGCCTGTAGATAACCATGACTAACATGTTCCCCTTGCCAGTATAGAGAAATAGAGGAGAGAAACGGAAAAACCTACCCTTGTAAGTGCGGAGAGGCTGGATCAAGCGGCCCCTAAGGTTCATCTTCGATGTGTTGATTGGTATGGAGGACTGGTGCAAAGAGGTCGCCCAGGCGCTGAATGCGTTCGAGGACCACCTGGGGAATCAGGTCAGCGGGAGCAATGGTGCCGGCAGCCAGTTCTTCCCAACTGAGCGGCGTGGAGACCGTTGGGTGAGGAGTGCTGGCACGCAGGGTATAGGGAGCGGCTGTGTTGCGGCCAACACTGTTCTGCGCCGCGTCAATCGTGACGCGACCTCCCTGGTGCGTCGAACCGCTGGCGAGGGCAATCAGACGCGGAGAGGTCGTAGCCAGCTGTTGTGCCACCTCTTTGACCCAGCCACGGACACGCTCGAAGGTATAGCCAGTGCCGAGCGGGACATAGATATGCAGACCGTGCCTCCCGCTCGTTTTGGGGTAACCTTTCACTCCACTTTGCTCGAGCTTCTCACGCAGCCGCAGCGCTGCCTCCCGTACATCAGCGAAAGGCGCGCGCTCGCCGGGGTCCAGATCAAAAATGGCCTGATCAGGCTGGGCCAGATCGGGGACGTGTGAACCCCACAGGTGAAACTCGATGGCTCCTTCGTTGGCAAACCAGATGAGACCGGCTGGAGTG
>CADDZH010000195.1 GCA_902812455.1 Chloroflexota bacterium
CAATCGCGGACGGTGATTTCGACGAATTCGCGCTGTCTGGCAGGCTGGGAGCGCTTGCGTCGGGAGGAGGTGGGGGCTGGCTCGCTGGTGATCCAGGCGGCCACTTCGATGGGGGTGCCGTGCGCCGAGTATTTGAGCGCGTTGGAAAGCAGGTTGGTCAGGATCTGTTGCAGGCGAATAGGCTCGCCCCAGATGCTCAGGTCCTCGGGGACGAGGACGCGCAGTTCGCGGTCGTGGAGGCTGCCTTCTTGGGGATCGATGAGTTGGGCGGCGGCCTGGATGGCTGGGGCCAGCAGGACAGGCTCGGGGGTAAAGTCGCCGAGGCCCTGTTCCATCCGGCTGGCGTCGAGGATGCTGGCGAGCAGCGCGCGCAGATTTTCGGCGGCGCGGATGGCGCCCTGGGTCAGCTTTTGCAGGCGTTCGGGGGGCGCGGTCGCCAGGCTCATGTCGAGGATGTCTAAGCGCCCCATCATTGCCATGACCGGATTGCGCAGCTCGTGGTTGACGTTGACGATGAACTGGTTTTTGAGTTCGTCGAGCGCGCTGGCGCGTTCAAAGGCGATGCGGGTGGCGCCCAGCTCGCGCAGCGTTTGCCGATAGCCCTGCTGAAAGAGCGCCATCATGATGCCTGGCGTGATGAGCAGGGTGGCGAGCAGTACAGTGATGATGAAGGCGTTTGGCGCCAGCACCGGCGCTTGCGCGTTGAGCAGCAGTACGGCACAGCCTCCCAGGGTTGAAACCGCCGTTACCCCTATGAGGAACGGCATGTTCCCTAGAATCCCGGCGAGGAGGATTGCTATCGGGAGGGCCAGTAAGAGGATGAGCGAGAGAATGTCGAATCCGGTGGTCATCGTGGCATCTACGACCAGCACGGCTATGGCGACCAGCACCCCGCCGCACACAAACAGCGCCGTCAGGTCAGCATTGCCGTGTCTGGCGGCAACGATGCCCAGGGTATGGCAGAGGGCGACCAGCCAGCACGCGAACGTCAGAGTAACCACGAAGGGTTCTGGGGACTGGAGATGGAAAAGCAAGTAGATGGTCAATACGAGCCCCACCGTTCCAGCCATCAGGAAACTTGCCATCGAGATGAGCCGTGCCAGGCGGAGGCGACGCTGGCCCTCGTACTGCCGGTAGAGTTCGCGCTCCTGCGGCGTAATAAAGGTGGTGTCACTCATTGGCCTGGGACCCCTCCTCACTCAACTGTAAGTAGCGCTGCGCCCGCTCTTGCGCGGTCAACGCCAGCACTTCGCGGATGGCTGCGGCCAGCTCGCGGGGCGTGATAGGCTTGATCAGGTAGCGGTCGGTGCCAGCGGCCAGACCGGCAAAGCGTTCGTAATCCTGGGCCAGCGCGGTTAACAGAATCAGTGGTATCTGGGCGGTTTCGGGATCGCCGCGCAGGGCGCGCACGAGTTGATAGCCGGTGAGGCCAGGCATCTTTACGTCGATGACGAGGCAGTCGGGGCGATGAGTCAGGCAGGCTTCGAGCCCTTGTTCACCGTCGAGCGCGGTGATGACGGCGAAGGGACCAGCGAGGGGCAGACCTTCAGCAAGGATGTCCAGCAAATCGGGGTTGTCATCGACGATCAAGATGGTAATGGGATCTGCCATAAGAACGCTCCTTCCTGGCTGAGATCCGGTAGAAAGCTTGCCAGCGTGGACTCGCTCCCTTCTCCTGCTGGTTCTTCTGCCATGAAGGGGGAGGCCATGAGCAGCTCGTCTTCCTGAGGGCTGCCAATGGGCAGGCGAGTGGAGGCGCCGACAAGGGCTAGCGCATCACGGCGGAGCGGGCGAGGTGTCCGGCGCGGCGCAGGAGGAGCATCTGCCCATAGAAAGTGGCGGCAGAAATGGGCTTGACGAGGTAGTCATCTGCGCCTGCCCGGAAGGCACGGACCTTTTCTTTCCAGCCAGAGCGACGGGTAACGCAGGCGATGAGCACCATTTTCAAGAGAGGGTCGGCCTGCAAGCGCTGGATGAGCAGTATGCCGTCGCCGTCCGGCTGATCTAATTCCAAGATAAGCAGGACCGGACGTTCGCGCTGGATGAGCTGGAAGGCTTCAAACAGGGAATTAGCCACCAGGCAGCGAAATTCAGGCTGCAAGAGCGAAACGATCTGTCGCTGCATGGTGGGGTCGGGATCGGCCACGACGACCGTTGAGTATGAGGCATTACGCATACAGCCCTCTTTCTTGGCTTCGACCTCCAGTGAGATTGAGCCAGATTGTAGCTAGCCAGGCTCCGGTTGTCAATAGGGCAGATCGTGGAAACCAGGGCTATGCGCACGTCCAGCCCGTCCAGCGGCGCAGACTTTCACGCAGCCCTGCCAGGGCCAGAGCAGAATCGGGCACACGGTATCATATCATATTCGGCGAGGTATTGCCTGCTGGGTGGGACTGATGTTTATCCTTGGGTGCCATACCAAAGCTCGCTGAAGCGTGTTGGCGCTACAGGCGGAGGCTGCCCTACGCTCACCGTTTTGTGCGGGATGCTTAAGCTGGTTGATGGGCTGCCGAGCACCGGATACGCGCGGATATCGATGAAGGCGGGGCCTTCCTTGGGATTCGGGATGACTGGCCTGATCTGGATGGTGTGGGTGCCGGTGGGCCAGCGCCAGGCGAACAGGGCGCTGCTCTGTTCGTGTTAGAGCGGCGACCTGGCCTGAAGAACCAAGGAAGCATCATGATTCGCCGGGCTTCCTGGTAGCCTGAAAGTCCTGCTTGTAACGAAAAGGCGCAAAAAGGCTTGACAGGCGTGGCAAGGGTCAGGTATACTTGCTCCATCCCCGTTGAGTGATCTCTCAGGGTTCTGGAGGATGGTTCGCAGCGCTTGATTGGTACCTGAAGAACGGCTGGCACAGCTGGTGTTCTCATCACCGGCCCTGCCATGACCCCACATCCGGTACACCCAGGTATGGGGCTGGGACTCATTGTACCCAATGGAGGCTCCCAGCGGCCATATCGAGGCATTGCCGATCTGATGGGGTTCGGGCAGGCCGATATGGCCGTTCCATTGCTGCGCAGTCACCTGCAAGAAAGGGGAGTCTCATGGTTTCGTCTGGTTCTGTGCCCTGGGCGAGGCAATGGGAAAACCGCATCAACCGCCTGCTGTTATGTCACCTGCCAGGTGGAGAGGTGGCCCGCGCTGTCCCCGGCGAGCAGCGACTTGCCATCGGGCGACCAGGCCACGCTGGTGATTTTAGCCCCGGAAGGATCGCTGAAGGTCTTCAGATGCTTCCAGGTGCCTGCCTTCCAGGTCTGCACCGTGCCGTCGTCGCTGGCGGTGGCGAAGGTCTGGTTGTCGGGCGACCAGGCGATGCTGTTGATCGGCTGCTGGTGCGCTTGAAAGCCGGTCGCATACGTCCAGCAGCTACAGTTGAGATCGGAGAGCGCCTGGACGTTGCCGTTGGTATCGCCGACGGTGACATACGTGTTGTCAGATGACCAGCCGACGCTGATGAGCGTGCCTTCGACCAGCCTGGGGTTATCGTTGTTATAGGGTGTATTGTGGTTGTCGTTGGTGAACTGCATGGCCGCCTGCCCCATCTGCGCGTCCCAGATGATGTACGTGCCGCCAGGCTGCGTGCCGACGGAGATGAGATAGAGGCCGCCAAAGGCCAGACCCCTGACCGGCGCGGCCTGACGCAGCGTCGTGCGGGTCTTGCCGATGGTGGGGTCCCAGAGCAGGATGGTCCCGTCGCTGTCCCCGGAGGCGATGGTGGGCGGAAGGATGGAGTCCGACGCCCAGGCGACGCTGAGGACGTGGGCGCGGCCATGCCCGCGATAGAGGAGCAATTGCTGCCCGCTGAGGGCGTCCAGCAGGCGCACCGTGCCGTCATCGCAGGCGACGGCCAGGCGCTGCTGGCCCGCGCTATCGGGAGACCAGACGATGGACCAGATCTTCGTGCCCAGGTTCTTCTGCCAGCGCAGCGAATCTGGTGCCTCCCAGACGGCGATGTCGCCGTTGGCGGCGGCCACGGCGTAGAAGCTGCCGCCGGGCGACCAGGCGATGCCCTGAATGCGGTCGTGGAAGGTAAACGAGGTGGGCGTAGCGCTGGAGCTGGCGACGGCCTGGGTGGGTGTGGCCGCCGCGCTGGCGGCCAGGGT
>CADDZH010000196.1 GCA_902812455.1 Chloroflexota bacterium
GAAGCGTACTCCATGATCGTCAACGGCTTCATCGAGCCGATCACCAAGGAGTTGCCGATGGAGTATGCCGTCGAACTCAACCGGCTCATCCAACTCGAAATGGCTGGCTCCGTCGGCTAAGCCCGCCTCACAAAACCGCCTTGCAAGCAGGGGCGGGGTTCCGTACCGCTGGTTTCCCAACCGGCAGGGGTGGGGCCAACGACTGGTTTGGTGAGGCATGCTTAGAATCCCTCACCAAACCTGGCAACGCCTCTTTGCTTGTAGCGCCGCCGCGGCTTTCGGCGCTGCGTCGCGCCAGCACGAAAGAACAAGAGGCGTTAGATATGATACAATATCCCAAAACAACCAAGAAGCTGGCAGAAGGAGTGCTTACCGGCCTTACTCACGTTGGCGAAACCTATCGTGTGAGTTGAAGCGTGGAAAGTGTAACATCGCGGGATGGCATCCCGATCTCTTACACCCGCAGCGGCAAGGGTCCGCCGCTGGTGCTGGTGCATGGCACAGCGGAAGATCAGAGCCGCTGGATACCCATCCTGCGCCCGCTGGCCGAACATTTCACCGTCTACGCCATTGACCGGCGCGGGCGCAATGGCAGCGGGGACGCGCAAGCCTACTCCCTTCAGGACGAGGCCAGCGACATCCTGGCCGTCGTCGAGGCCATCGACACGCCAGTCCATCTCCTGGGCCATTCCTATGGCGCGCTGTGCCTGATGGAAGCGGCTCTGCGCGCCGATCACCTGGGAAAGCTCATCCTCTATGAGCCGCCCTTCCCGCTGGGCCAGGACTTCTATCCCCCAGGCTCCATCGACGGACTGGAGGCGCTCCTCGCGCGGGGAGATCGCGCGGGGGTCCTCACCGTCTTTCTGCGCGACTTCCTGCACCTCTCGCCGCTGGAAATGGAACTCGTCACCTATCTTCCCACCTGGCCCGCGCGCGTCGCGGCGGCCCACACCATCCCGCGCGAACTGCGCCAGATCCAGGGCTATCGCTTCCAACCAGCGCGCTTCAGCGCCCGATTCGTTCCCACTCTGCTTCTGCTCGGCGGCGACAGCCCATACTATATGAAAGACTCCATCGCGGCGCTGCACCAGGCCCTGCCAGAGAGTCAGCTTGTCGTCATGCCTGGGCAGCAGCACAACGCCATCAGCATGGCTCCCGCCCTCTTCGCACGCGAAGTGCTGCGCTTCCTCACCCAGGCGTGATCAGCGCTGCGCCTCTTTCTGCGCCTGCGCCGCCTCCGCCGCGCGCTTCAGGTGGCGCAGGGCGTCCTCCACGCCGCGATGATATTGCTGTTCGCCCAGGTGCTCCAAAAGCCAGCCCCGCCATCCAGGGGGAAAGGTAAAGTCTCAGCCAAACTGCACGCGGCAGGAGGCGGCATCGACCCTGGCACAGCTAATCTGGTTATGTACCACAATGCCCAATGGCAGGGTTGTCTTTAGGAGCATCTGGTGCTTTTCAGCGTTCATGCTTTCAATCGCCATGCTCACCGGCCACCTGCGCCCCAGCGCCTTGCTCCAGCCGGAAACCACCTGGCCCGGCGCGGCTGGCCCCGGCAGCGTCACGCGCTCGATGTGAATATCCCACCATTGATCATAGGTCTCCGGCTGCATCAGCAGAGCCCAGACCTGCTCAACCGGCGCGGCCACCGTCGCCGCCGGGCACACGCTCACAGACATATATGCACCTTCTTTGCTATTGCCTCCTTGGCATGACGCGCATCAATCGCTCAGCGCTGCTGCTTCAACTGGCTCGGCGGCAGGCGCTGGATAGTCGCGCAGCCGCCGGACGGGCGAGAACAGCAGCCACAACCCTGAGAGCAGGCCGCCGCCAACAGCCACGAAGAGCGTCGGGCGTAGGCCAATCGTCTGCCCCAGCAGCCCGCCGAGGCGATCCTTCCTCAATTACATTGCGCGCCCGCCATGCACCTCCAGCACAATGCCAGAGACATAGTTCGAGAGCGGCGAAGCCAGAAAGAGCATCGGCCCTGCCGCCTCTTCCGGCGTGCCAGGGCGGCCCAGCGGCACCAGCAGCTTCAGCATTTCGCGCATCTGCCCCGGCACACCAATAGCAATCTCCTCGCCGCCGCGCTCAATCTTCTCCGCCGATTCTTTGGCCTGCGTCAGCCGCGTCTCAATCCAGCCATAGGCCACGCAGTTCACCTGCACATTGAACTGCCCCCACTCCTTCGCCAGCGTCTTCGTCAGGCCCGTCACACCCGCCTTGGCCGTCGAATAGTTCGCCTGGCCCGCGTTGCCCTGCGTCCCCGAAACCGAACTGACATTGATGATCTTGCGCGCATTCGCCCGGCCCTGCTGCTCGGCTTCCTTCTTGGCCGTCTCGCGGATGAACGGCGCTGCCGCACGAATCAGCCGGAACGGCGCGGTCACATGAATATCCAGCATCGCCTGCCACTGCTTATCCGTCATCTTGTGAATCGTCGCGTCCCAGGTATAGCCCGCGTTATTCACGATCACATCCAGCCCACCAAAGGTTTCCAGCGTCTTCGCCACCAGCTGCTCTGGAAAGGCCGGGTCGGTCATATCGCCGGAGACCGCAAGCGCCTTGCCGCCCGCCGCCTTGATCGCCTCAGCCGTCTCATTCGCGGGCGCGGCGTCCAGATCGCAGACCACCACCGACGCGCCCTCCGACGCAAACAGCTTCGCCGCTGCCGCGCCAATCCCCCGACCAGACCCCGTGATAATTGCCACTTTGCCATCCAGCAGAATCATGTCTCCGCGCTCCTTTGCTCGTTGCAATATCTTGTCTACCGTTGCTAAAAACCACCTCAATTCGAGTTATCAGCAGTTATCCACACAACCCCATCAGAGGACTATATAATAGCCCACCTCGTGCAGCACAACGCCGGGCCACTCCTCCGTCTTGTTCGCTCCATCTGCGCGCCAGCCGGCCGCCTCGTAAAACCGTCGCGCGCGGGCATTGCTTTCCAGCACCCAGAGCATCGCCCGCTCGTATCCACGCTCGCGCAAATCCGCCACGGCATGCGCGAAGAGCGCGCGCCCCACGCCCTTGCCCGCCGCCTCCGGCAGCAAATAAATCAACTCCACCTCGCCCGTCTTCGGGGGCATGTCGGCGTCCCGGCTCGGCCCGGTGATGGCGAAGCCAACAATCTTTCCATCCTGCTCAGCCACCCACCAGCGGGCCTCAGGTGGCAGGTTCGCCAGCTCTGCTCGCCGCCGCTCGATGCGCCGGTCCAGCGTCTCCGACATACGATCCAGGTAATCGTCGGGAAGCTGTCCGCGATACGCCCACTGCCAGGAGCGCACGTGAATGCTGGCAATCGCGGGCGCATCCTCGACGGTGGCTGATCTGATAGCCACGGGCCGAGAGGCGTCAGACATACCCATGCCTCCTGTTTGAAGACTTCAATCAATGATTTCAGCCTCTCCCAGGCTTCCATCTTCCTGCTCAGGAGCGTATTCAACGTACTATTCTGGGCCGAGAAACCGCTTCAGATCTTTGGCAAGCGCACGCCCCTTCGCATTGAAAGCAGCCACATCAAGCGCGCCCCTGGATGGGTCTAACCGCGAGGTGTATTCATCGATCCACTCGTCAAAACGCCGGGCTAGCTCGGCGGACAACCCTAAAGAACGGTGCTTGATCATGCCATGCCGAAATGGCCCGATCTGCCCAATCACCCAGATGCCCGAACTCCCATAGTCCGCCATCACTCTTAACCTGAGCGGCGCATTCGGCTTTCTGTCACCGCTGCCTACTTCTGGTCCCATATAAGACCACTGCTCCCTACTTGATTTATGCTACCTGCCAGCGTTTCTATGAGAAGCACCTGGCGATTTAAGAACGCCTCACCAAACCGTGAGGGTAAGGCGGCCTCCGCTTGTAGCGCCAGCCACCGTGCTGGCGCAGCGATTCGCCACAAGCCGCGTGGCTGGCGCTACAAGCAGGAGCTCCTCCTCTATCGAGGTTTTGTGAGGGACTCTAAACGAGCCAGGCCCTGTCCCATGCAAGCATTCGGCGACTAAAGTCGAAGCTCAGGGCCTGCGGCCAGCAAACCCTGCGGCTGGGAGCGGCGGCCTGGACTGACTAAAAATCAAACTTCATTAA
>CADDZH010000197.1 GCA_902812455.1 Chloroflexota bacterium
CGCAGCCCGTAGGGACAGTAGAAGCTCGATTTATCGAAGCTGTGGGTGGATGGGGGATGGGCGGGGGCCTTGTGCTTGTCCCCGCGCTTTTTCCTCGCGCACCTTGACCGATTCGATGGGAAAATTCATTAGGGACCAATTGTGCTCATTGACAAAATAACATACCAACGACTGTAGGGGCCGATTTATCGTGCCCAGCGCCGATTCATCGGCCTTCGTCCCGGTCACACCATTGTCGGAATAATTTGTTAATGGGCATTATCGCCCCCATTGCCGATTCATGGATCCGCATTTTGGCCACACCATTGTCGGAATAATTTGTTAACGTCCATTATCGCCCCCATGTCGATTATGCAGATTATCGATCAGGATCGGCCCATTTTGTTTTCCCGGCAGCTTGTGATATATTCACCATGTAAATACCTCATGCTCAGAATGCGCACCGTAGCACAATAAGAACAACCACAAATAGGAGGCCCGCTATGCACTACTTGAAGGATGCGCCAGGAGATTGGGGCACGATGCTGGAAACCCCGGCCATCACATCCACAACCGAGCACCTGGCAATGGACGATGGATGTAAACTCTTCCTGCGCAGTTGGAAAACGACCAGTTCTGATGTCCTGCTCATCCTTCATGGCCTGGGTGCCCATAGCGGCTGGTTCATTGATATGGGCGATTCGCTGGCCTCGCGCGGTCTCAACGTCTATGCTGTAGATCATCGTGGCTTTGGCCGCTCGGAAGGGCTGGCCGGGCACATCGATGACTATCACACCTACCTGCAAGATATCGATACGCTCGTGACGGAGGTCCGCAAGCGCCATCCGGGAGCAAAGCTGTACGTGCTAGGGCACAGCATGGGAGCGGTTTTTACAGCGCACTACGCGGCGGAGCATAGCGGCGAACTGGCCGGCGTCCTGTTCCTTAACCCCTGGATAGAAGACACTACGCATGTGCCCCTGCTTACCTTGCTGCAAGTCTTCCTGGGAGGATTCTTCAAGTCGAAGCACTACTGGCGGCTGGCAGGCGGACCTGAGGTGATGACAACCAACCCGGAAGCCGTGCAGATGCTTGAGGCAGACCCCTACTGGCGGCGCGAGGAAACAGCCTCATTTTTCGTGCAAATCTTCTTCATGCGCCAGGCCGTTCTCAAGAAGGCAGCGCAAATCAGCATTCCCGCCCTCGTCATGCAAGCGGATAACGATAAATCCGTTATTCCCGCCGCCAGCCGCAAATTTTTCGATGCGCTGGCCAGCCGCGATAAAACCTGGAAAACCTATCCAGGATACGATCACGACAGCGAATTTCAGGCCGATCGCTCGCAAATGGACCAGGATATTGCCAACTGGATACTCACCTCGTCCACTTCCCTTCGGGATCCGATTCCCTGATCATGCGCAACTCATCCGCGCTCGGCGGCACCGTCTCAGCACAATCGGGAGCAAGTCGTAACGGCCAGCCGGTTTGCTCCTGCACCTGCTCTATGGTCGTGCCAGGGTGATAAGATTTCAGCATAGCCTCACCGCTTTCTGGATCGAAAGTGAAGACGGCCAGCGTGGTAATCAGCGCCGCGGGGCCTCCTCGCGGCAGGCCAACACGCTGCCGCCATGCTACGCCCGCCGGGCCTTGCTCATCAGGATAGCCGTAGCCGGGGCTGGTGACGAAATCGACCTTTTCACGCAGGCGGCGGTGGTCATGCTGCATGATGATCGCCAGCCGTTGCGAGAGTGAGGCGATATCCGCGCCGCCTCCGCTGCCAGGCAGGCGCACCGTAGGATGCTTCCAGTCTCCAATCACGCTCGTGTTCAGGTTGCCGTAGCGGTCGATCTCCGCGCCGCCGATAAATCCCAGTTGCACTTCTCCGGCAGACATCAATCCCAGCACATTAATCGTGCGCGTCGCCCACAGCGCTCCTGTATTGTTGGGCGCATCTCCCATCGTATACAGCAATTCTGCCGCCGGTTCATCGCGCACAACCCCGGACTCGAACAGGCCGATGCAGTGGGGAGCGTGTGTCCTCTTTGCCAGAGCAAAGGCAATCAGCGGCAGGCGCATCCCCACAAATACACGCTCGCCATCGCGGATCTGCTTCGCCGCGCACACAACCATCAATTCCTGCGGTGTATAGTCCATAGGTTATTCCTTACTAATACCCGTAATCCACCGGAGCCGCATAACCATGCTCTTTCACACCCAATCCTTTCAATCGCGCATCGCCCAACTTCTTCAAATAGGCGGCGCGATCAGGCACGCTTAAAACCCAATCCTCGAGCCATTCCTGGTAGCCTTCCAGGGTGCGCGTCCGCTCGTGATACTCATGGTAAAACCGGTGGTCCCGATTGTAGTAGCCCTGCACGGCGGAGGGATGCGCTCCCCACGGCTCGTGTACGACGGCGCCCACCTTGAACGAAGGCCCGAGCACGCGATTAGGATCGCTCAAAATCACCTCGCGTGGCACGATCTCTTCGGCAACCACGATCACCGTGTTCGCGGCAAGAAATGCCTCTTCAGATATTCCTAGATTGCCCCACAGGTGCGCGTTCCCGTCCTCGTCGCTGCGCTGCACGTGGACAATCGTCACATCGGGCCGCACGGCAGGGACAAGCAGCACAGGCGTGCCATCGAAGGGAGAGTGTTCCTGGCGGAAGGTTGGATTCTGGCGCGGGATATCGCTACCCAATAATGTGCGTGTGGCCATATAGGGCAGGCCCAGCGCGCCCGCCTCCAGCGCCAGTGCTATACTGAAGTTGCTGTGATCCTCGATGGCGATGGCGTGCGGGATGGACTTCTCGGCGGCGCGGCGGTAGCAGTAGCCCAACCCTTCGCTCACATTGCCTGACCACGCCGCTTTCACCTTTCCCACGCAGCCGGCGCCGATCAACTGGTCGAAGAGGATATCTGAAATAGGCCCGATCACGGTCAGGTTGCGCCGCTGCTGGCGAATGATCTCGTGCCCGGCGGCAAAGGGAATGCAAGCCTCAAGCCCCAGGCTCGCGGCAACAGAGGAGCCATCAGGCACATAGCGCGCTATGGCCTCGGCCATTGACATAAGCTTACTCATGCAGGTGTAAACTCCACTATGATATTGGCATAATCGTCCGACACATATATAGTACCACGATTATCCACGAGTAGTCCCTGCGGCTCGATGAACCCCTGGCTTGCCAGCACGTCTCGCTTGCCGGTCGCGAGGTTGAGCCGCACCAGCGCGTGAATCGAGGGCTGCAGGTCAATTACCAGCAGGTTGCCATAGGGATCAAAGGCAACATCGTCCGGCATACCGAAGCCCCCCATGCGTGTCATCTGCCCCGATGGCGTAATCTTCCAGACCGCGCCGCCGCACTCGTCAGCCACATAGATGTTTCCCTGCCCATCAACCGTCGCGCCCACCGGTCGCACGATCCCGGTTGCCAGCAGCTTCAGCGTCTTGCCATCCAGGCTCAGGCTGTACACATTCCCAATAGGGCTATCCGGCACAATGATCGTATTTGTAAAGGGATCGAACGCGATGCCATCCACGCCATCCTTGCAGCTCGCCGAACTCGGCGTACCTGGCAGATTGCGCAGCAGGGTTGGCGTTGTCGCTCCTGGCGCCAGCTCAAGGATGCGATTGGTGCGCTGCTCCGCGAAGATCAGCGTACCATTTGACAGCACAACCATGCCTTCGGGGCCGTTGATCCCGCTCAGCAGTATCGTCACCCTTCCATCATGATTCAGCCTGCTGATAGTGCCATTGTAGAAATCGCTGAACAATACATTGCCCTGCAGATCAAACACCATATCATCGGGCCGCCGCGACCCGCTCAAAAGCACATGCTCGCTATAGTGCTGTGGCGCGCTGCCGCTTATCCTGGATGGCGACGGTATCGCCGTCACCGTCGAAGAATGAGCAGTAGAAGAGCTGGCAGCCGTCTTGCTAGCCACCGGCGTTGTCGACGTAGCTCCCCCACCACAGGATGCCAGGACGAGAAGGACCAGAGATAGGAGAATGGCCCGCATGGCTTGTATGGGAATGGTTCCCGTAACCCGTAGGGGCGGGGGTGGTTGCGGATATGGGGTTGGGAG
>CADDZH010000198.1 GCA_902812455.1 Chloroflexota bacterium
GGCCTGCTGCTGCTGGCGATGCTGCGCCAGGGAATCACCGTGCTGGAAAATGCCCAACTGAGGCGCAAGTGGGCCATCGCGCAGGTCAATGAGCAGGCGCAGCGCGAACTCAATCGCCGCCTGGAGACCTTTGTGGGCATTGCCGGGCATGAGCTCAAGACGCCGCTGACGACAGTCATCCTGAGTTTGCAACTGCTGCTCAGGCGTGCCCGGCGGCTGGAACCGCCGCGAGCCGGTGTTGTCGGGGACCGGCAGATAGAGGTCTACCGGCAAGACCTGGAGCTGCCGCTTCAGCAGGCGGAGCGGCTAAATCGCCTGGTCAATGAGCTGCTGGATGTCTCGCGCATCCAGGCCGGGCAATTGAAACTGGAGCCCAGGCCGACGGATCTGGTGGACATCGCGCAGGCAGCCGTGCAGGAGCAGCGTCAGGCGTTTCCGGGGCGGGCCATCCACCTGCGCCTGCCTGCCGGACCCGTTCCGGTGCTGGCTGATGCCGACCGCGTCGGGGAGGTGGTGACGAACTACCTGACCAATGCCCTCAAATATTCCCAAGAAGATCGCCCGGTCGAGGTGGGGGTAGAGGTCGAGGCCCGGCAAGGGCGCGTCTGGGTGCGCGATCAGGGGCCGGGCATTCCCCTGGCCGAGCAGGGACACCTGTGGGAGCGCTTTCATCGCGTGCCAGGAATCGAGGTGCTCAGTGGGTCGGGCATCGGCCTGGGTCTGGGACTCTATATCAGCAAGACGATCATTGAACAGCATGGAGGGCGGGTCGGCGTCCAGAGTGCGCCGGGCCGGGGCTCGACGTTCTGGTTCACGCTGCCGCTGGCCGCAGGCAGCCCCCGTTCGGCGGAATAACCCCTGGCGCCAGCACGCGCTGGCGCCAGAGGGTTTGAGTGCTCAGGCAACCGCTTATCTCTGCGCGGTTGACGCTGAGGCGACGAAGGAGTTAGGCACGCCGATGCGTCCATCGGACCAGTTGACGTAGAAGGTCGTGTCGTCGCTGGTGTTGTCTGTGTAATCGCCAAAGTTGGGGGTAATGAAGGACCCGGTGGCGTTCCAATCTGTTGCCACATTCGTCACCCGGCTGTTTTCCCCGCCGTTCGTTCCTGGCCTGATCGATGCCGCGAAGACATCGGTTCTGGCCGAGCCGTCGGCTTCGCGCCGGTCATACCAGGAGATGTTGATGTCCCCCTTGCTGTCTACGCTGACGGCGGGCAGGAAGTGCATGGCAAACGAGTTATCGTCGTTCACGCGCACCTTGGGATTGACGGTGCTCAAATCCCAGCTTGCCGTCGCCATCACAATATCGCCCAGTGGGTGCGCGTTCGCCTCGTTCCACACAAAGACCACCTGATTGGTCGTGTTGTTGAAGGAGATGCGCGGGAAATCGTTGCCGATGCCGCGATTGTACCCGGCAATGGTCGTGGCATCCAGCGACTTGACCGGGGTGCCAATCGTCACCGCTGTTGGAATGGCGCAGGGCGGCGCCGCCACGCAGCTGGCCGGAAGCCAGGCGGCCAGTTGATGCGTGAAGGGGTCCCCATTAAAGAAGTTGGTTGTCCAGTTCGAGTTCCAGGTCACGTACAGATTGCCGCTGCTGCTGAACGCCGGATAGGCCCCCTCCTGCTCCGCAAAGTTCGAGGGCGTATTGGCGATCACCTGGGCGCCGATGCCACCCGTGCCAGGGTTGCAGGTGGGCGCGGCTGGATTGGAACTGATGTCGCAGTAGGCCACATTGATCTGGCCGGATGCGTCCTGTGCCGAGAAGCCAAAGGCCGTGTAGGAGACGGCAATCTTGCCATGCGCGCGATCAATCGCGGCAAAGTCTTTGTCCAGCTCGTCAAAGGTGGGCTGGTTGAAGTTGCCGCCGTTGGCTACCACGACTGGCGTGCTGAAGGAGATGCTGGTCCCATTTGGGGGGACGACGCCAACAGACATCCCTACCTCGAAATTGCCGATAGTGGGGCAGATAGAGAAGTCTGGGAAGTAGAGGCTGGTGACATAGAAGTAGGTGGTGCCATCGGGCGCCTGGTAGGAAACCACGCTGGGATCTCCAGACATGCGCTGGCAGGGATTGCTGTTAGGCAGGTTTACATCCTGGAAGGTGCGCCCGCCGTCCGACGAGAACCCCACGCCCGTCAGCTGCGACTGCGGCGCGGTGGGGTCTACAATGAGGAAGCCGGTGGCATCGTTCCAGGCCGAGATGACATAGCGACCGGAGGCGGCGATGGCTGTCTCGGATTGCCCTGAAGCCAGGTCTTCATTGGGATTGGTGGCATCAACGTTGCGGCCAAAATGGACCGGGCCAGAGCGCCGATCTCCCAGCTGGCTGGGCGCGGCGTTCGTGGTTGGCGTGTGCATGGTTTGTCCCTGCCCCTGGGACTGGCCCTGGGTTGGCAGAGCGGGGCAGGTGAGGTCTATCGGCAGTTTGGCCTGATTCTGCGCGGCCCAGGCGCAGAAGGCGGCGGATTTTTCCAGCTTGCGCAGCGACTTGGCCGCCGGAGCCGCCTGCGATGAAGTAACCAGCGTTCCAACGAGAGAGAAGGCGAGCAAGAAGGCAAGAGGCAGCACGCTCTGCCGCCAGGTCAGTGGCATGTGCAAAGGCATTTTCATCAGGGTATCTCCCTCATAGGGTTGGGGCTGAGCCAGCCGTAGCTCGCTCAACCGAGGGCGTCGCATCAAAAGCCGTGGCGTGCCTGGCGCGCCTCCGGCACCAGAGCAAAGATCGCCCAGGAGGGCAGCAGGACCCCATGTACCCTCTGAGGATCTGTCTGCGGGCTGTATCGGGAGGTGGGCGCTCCACCGGCTGCCCGACGAGGCGGCGGTCCCGGAGCAGGCTTATCCTGCGGGGGAGGAGCAGCAAGGCGAACTCAAGGCAGAGCGTGAGGTGGGAGCTGGGGGGAAACGCTGCGCGGCGGGTGTGAACGGCGTGCCACCAGCGCGAAACAGGGTAAGCTGGACCGCTGGAGGCCGGAGGGCCTTCAAGCGCGTGTACGCTGTTCTGGCGAGCGGACGCTGACGCCGCGTTGCGCACCACACCCTCCTCTCATCAGGCTGGAGATTTCCAGCCTTTGCCAGCGTGCCACCGAGGCACGCCAGGCAGCGAAAGAGAGGCATCGTTGGGTTAATCCATGCGAACCAGGGCCAGAATTGGGTATGCCAGGTATTGGACGCCAAAAAATAAGCGAGCCAGGAGGATCTACGCAAATATCTGCCTGAGCCATCAGGGTCTTGCGTCGGCACACAGGGTAAGCTGGCGAGAGGTGGGCGCGAAGCCTCGCGCTCCTCTTCCACCTCTACAGTATACTGGAAGCCTCAGCGTTTGTCAACTTCTGCTGCCAGGTGGAACGAGCATTGCTGGGCTATTTTGAGATATGCTGGTACAGAATGAAGCGATATGAAGCAGGATGACTCAGCGCACAGCGGTCTGCGCTTCCACTTTTGGATGCCTGTGCGAGAATAGTATAGAATAGTATCAGGATAAGCGCTTTCCAGAACGCCCTCTCTTCAGCCCTGAGGGGAGATGACGATGAGCACCACTGACCAGGAACATCCCGTTTTCTCCGCCATCCACACCTTCCTGATCGCTGACCTGCGCGGCTACACGCGCTTCACCCTGGAGCAAGGGGACGAGGCCGCCGCGCGCCTGGCTGCGCACTTTGCCGCGCTGGCGCGCCGGATTGTGGAAGCGCGGGGTGGGCAGGTGATCGAGCTGCGCGGCGATGAAGCGCTGGCGGTCTTTGCTTCCGCGCGCCAGGCGCTGTGGGCCGCCGTTGAGCTGGAGGCGGGTGTGGCCGAAGCCCGGAACGACTATCCCGCCTTTCCGCCGGTGGGCGTTGGCCTGGATGCTGGTGAGGCGGTTCCGGTGGAGGCAGGCTATCGCGGCGCGGCGCTGAATCTGGCGGCGCGCCTGTGCAGCCTGGCCGGACCAGGCGAGATACTGGCAAGCGAAACGGTCATGCTGCTGGCACGCCGGGTGAACGGGCTGACCTACACCGAGCGCGGCGCGGTGCAGCTCAAAGGCTTTGCCGACCCCGTGCGCGTTGTGCAGGTGCGCGCCAAAC
>CADDZH010000199.1 GCA_902812455.1 Chloroflexota bacterium
CCATAAAGCTCGCCTTGGATCACCGGACGGAACTTGACTGCCAAGATCTGTTTGACTGTGCAGTGTCCGCTGACCAACCAGCCGGCAGCCCGATATAGAACGTGAGCGGCACAATCACGAGGCAGCCGCCCAAGAACGGCACCAGCAAACGGCGGGCACGCTGCGCCAGCAATCCCCCTGGCCCGCACCGGGCCTCGACCAGAGCGGCAAAAAAGCCCGCCAGGAAAAAAAACAATGGCAGACGGAAAGCGTGCAGCCACCAAAAGAGAAAATCAAAAAAAGAATGGCACGTACTATCGCGCACTACCCAAATCAAGCCAGGCATACGCCCGGACATATAGCTGACGGAGCCGTGCAAGCACACCCCCAAGAGCATGGCCGCCGCACGCAGGCCATCCAAGGCGGCGATGCGTCCTTCCCCCTCTGTATCCGGGGCGGCTTGGGGATGCGAGTTTAGGGAAGAAGGCCCCGACATTCGAGCCATCCGTTTCACCTCCGCGCAGAAACGTGGCGTTGCCATACCTGAAAGGCCCAAGTGTTCCTAGAGGAAAATTTGCTCTGGAGCGCCTGGGTCAGTCCCGCTATCCTCTTGCCTACGAAAATTGCCCAAGTTAACCGCCTCGTAGGATAAGTTAAAGCAATAAGATGAGGAGTACGGATGATCGACTTGCCCAGCGCCATTCTCAGCGCCACATTGTCGGCTTACTGGTCGGGAGTTGCGGTCACGGCCCTCGTCAATCGCCGGCGCCACGGGCGCTCGGCCGGCATCTGGCCGAGCAACCGCGTTGAGCGCACTCTGTGGCCGATCTGGGCGCCGTTGATCGGGCTGTGGAATGTGTTGCCGTGGTGCGCGCTATCGCGCGGCCACGGTTGGTGGACGCTACGACTGGCCGCCGCTCTGTTGGGGTTGGGTTGTTTTGGGGCCACGGTCGTCTGTTGGACACGGCTGGGAAGAAACTGGAGCATGGCTGTGGTTCCAGGGCAGAGCACAGAACTGGTGCAAACCGGACCTTACGCTCGCGTTCGCCATCCGATCTACGCCCTCAGCATCGCCTTGATGCTCTGCTCCGTAGTCGTGGTCCCCACGTTGCCCATGCTGGCCGTGGCTGCGCTGCACTTGCCCTTCCTATGGACCAAGGCACGCAGCGAAGAGCAATTCTTGCACACGATTCACGGCGGACAGTACGCAGAGTACTGCCGCCGCACCGGAGGCTTCTTCCCACGCTGGTCGCTGGCAGGGGCCAAAAGAACGCCAAACAGCTCGCTCTGAAACTCACGAGACCACCGGCAACGCTCCCTCTGCCGCCCGCTTGCGAATGTCCTGAGTGATGCGCATCGAGCAGAACTTGGGACCGCACATCGAACAGAACTTGGCCGACTTAAACACTTCCTGGGGCAGCGTTTCATCATGCATGGCGCGGGCTGTGTCGGGATCCAGCGCTAGCTCGAACTGCTTGTTCCAGTCGAATTCGAATCGCGCTTTGGAGAGTTCGTCATCCCGGCGACGGGCGTTCTTACGGCCGCGGGCGATGTCGGCCGCATGAGCGGCGATCTTGTAGGCAATGACGCCTTGGCGCACATCGTCCTTGTTCGGCAAGCCCAGGTGCTCCTTCGGGGTGACGTAACAGAGCATGGCAGCGCCCGCCTCGCCGGCCAGCGCCGCGCCGATGGCACTGGTGATGTGGTCGTAGCCCGGCGCGATGTCCGTTACCAGCGGGCCAAGCACATAGAACGGCGCATCGTGGCACAGCTCTCGTTCCTTCTCGACGTTCATCTTGACCAGATGCATCGGGATATGCCCCGGTCCTTCGATCATTGTCTGCACATTGTGCTCCCACGCCTTCAAGGTCAGCTCGCCCAACGTCTTCAGCTCGGCGAACTGCGCCTCGTCGTTGGCGTCGGCCAGGCACCCCGGACGCAGCCCATCGCCCAGACTGTAGGTCACGTCATAAGCACGCATGATTTCGCTCAGCTCATCGAAATGCGTGTACCACGGATTTTGTTCGTGGCGGGCCAGCATCCAGGCGCCCAGGAGCGAGCCGCCGCGCGAGACGATGCCGGTGATGCGGTGGGCCGTCAGCGGCAAATATTCCCGTAAGATCCCAGCGTGAATCGTCATGTAATCGACGCCCTGCTGCGCTTGGTGCTCGACCATGTCCAGCATCATGCGCGGCGTAATATCGCCGATGTCCTTGACGTTCTGCACAATCTGATAAATCGGCACCGTGCCGATCGGCACCGGCGAGGCGTCGATGATGGCCTGGCGAATAGCATCGATGTCGCCGCCGGTCGAGAGGTCCATGACGGTGTCGGCGCCCAGATGGACGGCGGTGTGCAGTTTTTCCAGTTCGTCGTCGATTTTGCTGGTGACGGCGGAGTTGCCGATGTTGGCGTTGATTTTGCACTTGCAAGCGATGCCTATGCCCATCGGTTGCAGGTGCTTTTTCAGATGCACCTTGTTGGCGGGAATGACCAAGCGTCCGCGCGCCACCTCCTCGCGGACCAATTCCGCATCGAGTTCCTCACGCTGAGCGACAAAACGCATCTCCTCGGTGATAATGCCTTTGCGGGCGGCTTCCATCTGTGTCATTGCTAGTCCCTTCCTTATATGAGGCGGAGTGCAGGAGAGAGCGGAGAAGAGAGACGAGAACGCCAAACGGGTTCGCTTTCCGTCCCGGCATTACCCGCAACGGTCCCAGGGTCTGCTCTCAGCTCGCGGCCCTACTGCCGTGGCACCCCTAGCGATACCTGAAAAAAATTGTACTTGTCTGGCTGCCGTTCGGCCACATTGGGCCGGTAGCTTTCTCGTTTAGCGCTGCGGGACAAAACCCTTTACGAGCCGGAAGCGTAAGCGACGGCAGCGCCGCCGTCGTTTACACTTCCGGCTCGTTCCCAGACCGTTTTTTTCCGTCAACTCTCAGAGTGGCCATGCCGCTGCGTAGCCCTCGGAAGCCAGGAAAAGGGCCGCTTGCTGAATAGGCCCTCCGCTGCGCGGCTTCTTTTCCAGCAGCACGTGCTGCGCTGGGACCGGCATCCGCGCGTTCCGTCGTATCGGGACGATCTCAGGCGTGGTTTTACGCTGGGTGCGCTTTGCGGTGATGTTCGTCGATGCGGTCGGAAGGGATGTGCCAGCCGCAATCGTCGCAGCTAGGCGCTTTGTCGTAGCAGCCATCGCAGAACAAGGGGCCGCCCAGAAAGAATTGTTCCAGCCGCGCGCGCGTCTCGTCGTCCAGTTCGCCTGGATCGAGCGGCACGTGCATTTCGTGGCCGCAGCCTTCGCAATGACGTGAGCTGAAGCGTGTCAACAACGGTGCATAATGATCGTGGACGCCGCGCGGCACGACGCCTTTCCCATGACACAACGGGCAGGCCACGCCGAGTTGGGCTGCAATGGCCCTGCGGTAAAATCGCTCTTATTAGGAAGTTTATCGAGCAGGGCAGCCAATTCGCTTTCGACCTTGAAAGCGACGACCGCAGTCTTTTGCGGCTTTCGCTCCGGCTTGGCGGGCTTGCGGGACATGGAATGCTCCTGTGCGGACCCATTGTCTCTATCTTAGAGTGCAACGAGCCGATTAGCTACCTTTCTTCCGCTCGGCGTCGCTGAGGATGCCGTAAAAGACAACATCCAGAATATCGTTTGCCTGCTTCTCGACCGAGGGACGCTCACCGAGAAAGTAGTTGGTGAACATCGTGCCGTAGAGCGCACTGCCCAGGACATCGGTAATCCGCTCCACGGGCATGTTGCGGATGCGCCCCGCCTCGATCAGCGAGCGATACAGCTCTTGCCAGCGTTTGATATTGGTCTCGCGGTGAACGAAGTAGGTTGGTTTCTTGCGGTCTTTGAACTGCGCCCGTTCTTGGATCAGCAGTTCAACATACTCCGGGTGTTCGGCAAAAAAGCCCAAAAAGGCGCGAATGGCCGCACCGAGGCGCTCGAACGGATCGGTGATGCCCTGGATGCTTGCATCAATGCTTTGGCGCATCAGCCGCATGACGCGGTCGGCGGCAGCCAGGAAAAGCG
>CADDZH010000200.1 GCA_902812455.1 Chloroflexota bacterium
GGTCTCAGCAGCGGAAGCGGAGGCAGCGCTGGCGTGTTTGGAAGCTGAAGCAGGCGAGACGGGGACAGCGTTGAGTAGGCTGACGCGGGAGGCGTCGCCGCCAGCGGCATCGAAGCGCGGTCGGATGCTGTGAGCGGGGGAGTCGGAAGGAGCGACGAGGACGACATGGCCCTGGGAGCAGGGGGAGCCATCGGGCCAGGAGCGACCGGAGGTGACGAGGGCCGCCAGGTGCAAGCTGAGCAGGGAGAGACCGGAGCCGGAGGGGCCGTAAAGGACGGTCAGGTGAGCCAGGGGGATACGGTCGTGCCAGAGCCACTGGAGGGGGCGAGGCTGCACATCCGTGAGGGAGTAGGAGGAGAATGCCTGGTCGAGAGCATCCTCAAAGGGGGACAGGGTCGATTGGGACATGGGATGAACCTTTCTGTTGCGAGAAAAAACGACGATGCAGGAAGAGAGACGGGCAACCACGAGGGCCCAATCCGCAGAGCCGCCCAGGAATGGGGGCTACGGACGGGCGACCATAAAGGCCCACCCCGCGTCCACCCAACCCCGCTCGCCCCTACGATATACGATTCGGGTGATTCCGGCAGGGCATAGTGCCGGGATGACGATATACAAGAGATGATCATGAAGCGGACAGATAGAAGTACCGCCTGGTTGCTTTAGGAGAAGTATAGCATATAATTTGGCAGCAAGCAAGGGGTGAAAGGAAAAGGGCATGATTCATGGGCCGATGCGAGGTCATGATGCCGAGTTATGAGGCCGGAATCATGAGGCGCGAATATCGTATATAGTCTGAGGCCCACCGCCATTCATACTCCATACCGCTCCAGCAGGGGCTTCGCGCAGCGCACAAAGAAATCGGGCCGATCCGCCTCCAGCCAGTAGAGCGGCATCAACAGTATAGGCGGCATATCCAGCTCCAATGCCTTCTCAATCGCCTCCATCGTCTCCTGATCACGAGACTGCCCCTGGTAACGATAGGCATACAACATCCCCTTCCAGAAGTAAGCATCCCATTCATCCGGCTTAATGGGAATAGCCCGCTCCATTTCCTCCAACCCCTCTTTCAGTTTGTTGCGAAGCCCTAACGCCACGCCCCGACAGACAGAGGCAACGTAATGCTCCGGATCGATCCGGGCTATCTCTTCCAGTCGGGCTGCCATCTCCAATCCAGGCCGCTGCCTGCCCATCCCGGCCCATTCCGCCATCCATGGTGCATTTATATCCCTTTGGTTAAGTTCATAGCAACGTTTGTAATCGGCTGAGGCCTGTGTGCTGTTTTTCAAGAAGAGATGAGCCAAGCCCCGGTTGTTGTAGGCATAGGCATCGTTGGGGTCAAGGTCGATGGCTTTCGTGTAGTCAGCGATGGCTTGCTCGTACTGCTGCTGGGCAACGTAAGTATTGCCTCGGTTGTAGTAGGCTTTGGCATCGTTGGGGTCAAGGTCGATGGCTCTGTTATAGTCAGCGATGGCTTGCTCGTACTGCTGCTGGTTGGCGTAAGCAGTGCCCCGGTTGTAGTAGGCAACAGCAAAATCAGGTTTTAGTTCGACGGCTTTATTAAGAAGCGATATACACTCTACATATTGCTTTTCTTCATAAAGCTTGTAGGCGATGTTCCAGCATACCCTGGCGGTTGCCTCTTTCAGTTCACCTTCCTCGCCCAGCCGGGTGAGCGCTTTCTCGTACCAGTCCAGAGCTTTGCGGTCATCGCCGCCGGTATATGCCTCGCCCAGGCGCCACCAGAGCGCGGCCTCAAGCTCATCACGATAGGCTGAGAGCGGCGGGGCAAAGATGGGACGCTGTTGTTGCATTAGTTTTTGCAGCTCTTCTAAGTAGTGCAGTTGTTCAGACCAAAGAAATACAAACTGGCTTGACGTGTAAACCAGGCTCTCGCTGGCCCATGTCCACCAAGTACGGTACGGTGAGCCGAGCAAACCAGCAAAGAAGTTGCCAATGCTGGCGGCTTCCTCGTTGGCATCCCGGCGGTAGATGGAGGCAGCCAGCATGAAGGGCAGGAGCAGGCGCAGGCCCTCGACAGGATCGAGCCAGTACTGTTGTTCGGCGAGGTCGAGATAGATACTGGCCCATTCGTCGTCCTGAAGGCGCTCTTTCAGTGTGCTGTATTGCCTGCGCTCTTCCAGTTGCTGTAGGGCCTGTGTGTGAGCTTCTTTCAATCGCTTGTTCATGGCAATGATGGTGGGCTGGGCGCGGTGTTCGAGCAGCCAGAGGCGCAGGAAATAGCGCACTTCGTCGTGCAATGCGGGTTGCTCTGCTTCGGTGAAGATGAAGCTGTAGCGGCGTTGCAGGCGAGCCAGTTCCTCGTCAAAGCGCGTCTCGGCCTCGTCAGGAGAAAGTTGCAGGGCGGCAGCGACGGCATGGGGCTGGTTGGCACGACGCAGCAGGGCCAGCCCATAGAGTTTGGGTCGATCGCGCTCGTCGTCGCGGACGTGCAGCAGGTAGCGGCGCACCATCTGGTCTACAATGTCGCGCTGGCCCTGCTCTCGCTTGGTGATGGTTGCTATATCCCTGGTTTCCATGTAGATGGCGGCGGCGATCCTGACAGCCAGCGGAATACCCCTGGTGACTTTTTCGATATCCGCCGCCTGCTCTTCAGTGATCTGCGGGAGTGGGGGATCGTAGGGTACGCGCCTGCACAGCTCATCGAAGTATGTTCTGATGTCGCTGCGGGTGAAGGCGCCGGTGTTGCTCTTGCTGAAGTCGATATCCAGGCCGCGATCGGGCGGCACGATCTCCCTGTAGCCGTATTCGATGCCCACGTTGCGCAGGCGCTGATCGACGCCCGCCCACAGGTTGTCGCGCCCGGCAATGACCCAGCCGACGCGCCGGCCAGCCGCGCCCATGACCATCCTGAGCAGGCGGTCCCCTTCGTCAATGGTCTCGTAGGTGTCGAAGAAGATGAGCAGGGGATAATTCCTGGCCAGGTCGCGCAGGTCGTAGCCGAGGTTGAGACCCAGCTTCAGATCTGGCTCCAGATAATCACCAAACTTCGCACCCAGCTTATCGCTTAGGCGGGCGTGAAGGCGCACAAGCTGCTCGGCGGTAATAGCGGCACTCTCGCCGAGCAGTTCTTTAGCTTTCCCCGCTATCTGCTCATCCCGCAAGGGCGCACCAACGTAAGGAACGAGGCGTAGTAACGTGATCAGCCCTTCGCCAGCAGCCCAACGCAGGCCCGCGTAACGTTCATCGCTACGCAGCGACTCAATGACGCGCTCGGCCTGTTTGCGAGCCTCTTCCACGTCCCGCCCGGCTCGCTGGTAGTGTTTGAAGTCGTCGGGGTTCTTGCCGAGGGCAATGGCAAGTTGCGTGCTGAGCAGCCGGAAGTAGCCGGCAGCGTCGATGCCTTTGCCGGGCGTGGCGACGAAGAGGCCGCGCCTGCCTTCTGAGGCGGTCTCCCAATCGATAACCTTACTGGTGGTGAGCTTGCTCGCACGCGGTACCTCGTTGGCTGGCAGGACGATCTCGCGGAAGCGGCGCAGCAAGGTGCTTTTGCCGATGCCACCACGCCCGTAGATCAGCACGACCAGCCCCTGGATTTTGTTGTCGGGCGAGGGAGCTATCATGACCGGGGCCTCGTTGTCGCCGCCGGGAGCGCCAGCGATGCGTTCCTGCCAGCGCGAGAGGTAGAACTGGAAGAGGTCGAGCTGTTGCTCGCGGCCAATAAAGATGCTGCCGGGATCGAAGGCGTGGTTGTCCTGAGTGCCTGCTGGGCGAGATGGATGGTTGGTCATTGATGGTCAACCTCGCTGTTTACAGTGCATATGATGATCAAAATATCATTTTGCATTTATAATACGCTATTTGGTCGTGGTTGGCTATATGCGGTAATATCAATGTTGTCATGCTATGAAAGCCAAAAAAGGAGCACAACATTGATACATATCGTTCCACCACGATCACGTTCACAAGAACGCACGATGCAACGGCACGATGGATATGGT
>CADDZH010000201.1 GCA_902812455.1 Chloroflexota bacterium
GGGGCGTGCTGGGCGGCGGCGAAGTTCCCATGATTGTGGTCGGCAGCAAAGATCTGGTGAAGCCGGGCTTCACGTCTCAGGTCGCCTACAATCACTACAGCATGCTCAAAACCATCGAGGATAGCTGGCACCTGGGCCACCTCGGCATGGCAAGCGATGACCAGCAGGTCAAAGCGATGAGCGACTTCTTCAGGAACGACTGATCCCAAATCTGGCTGACGATAGCGTGCCTCTCACGCGCAAGCGCTGCCCTCACAGCAAAGAAGCTGCCAGGGCAGCGCTTGCACGCTCTCTATGGATGTGCTATACTTAAGCACACGGAGCCATCCGTTGCGCGGGTGGCTCCAGGCAGTCCCCGCGACCCGGGTTTTCCCTCTAGCGCCTCATCGTCCTGGTTGCTACGCCCCCCGGCGTGGACATAGAGAGCAACGACGCGGCTCAAATTAGCAACCTGGCGCCCAGCCTGTGGCGCGCCAAAGGAGGGACTTCCTATGACCTCGGCGCCCCTGCTCGTTCCCTTCCGCTCCCTGGTTTCTTCTTCAGCCCTGCGCGCGCGTCTGCTGTTGATCTTCTCCGCGATGACCCTGATCGCAGCGCTGTCGCTCGCCTTCAGCCCCCCGGCCCACGCCCAGAGCTTTGTCGGCCCCAAAAAGTATTACCTCGCCCTGGGCAACTCGCTCGCCTTTGGCTATCAGCCCAACCTCGATTGGGATGACGGCTTTAACGACGACTTCTTCAGCAACCTCAAGAGTCACGGCGCCCAGCAGTTGATCAACATGGCCTGCCCCGGCGAAACCAGCAGCACCTTTATCAACGGCGGGTGCCCCTACGCGGTGCTGAAGAAATATATCTACTTCACGCCGCAGCTTCAGGCTGCCGTCAACTTCATCAAGAATCACGCCGGTCAGGTCAGCCCCGTCACCCTGGACATCGGCGCCAATGATGTGCTCGGCGACATCAACGCCTCCAACTGCACCGTCAGCAGCTCCTGGAGCAGCGATCTTTCAACCGTTCAGAAAAACCTGGGAACCATCCTCAGCCAGTTAAAGAGCGCGCTCAATGGCAGCGGCGATCTGCTGCTGATGAACTACTACGATCCCTACCAGAACCAGTGCCCTAACTCCGTCTCCTACGTGCAGCAGCTCAATTCCACCATCGCCAGCGTGGCGGCGCAGTACAGCGTGCCGCTAGCGGATGTCTTCACGGCGTTTGGCGGCGCCGCCGTCCCCGATCCTAACACCTGCAACTACACCTGGATCTGCAACATCATCTTCCACGACATCCACGCCACCGATTCAGGCTACAGCGCGATTGCTGGCGCCTTTGAAGCGACCTACGGCCTGTAGCTGATCGGCCTCCGCGCCGGGGGGCGTGGCCGATGCCTGACCTGTCGCAGCCAGCCATCAATGGGTTGGCCCCAACCGACCCGCGGGCCGCGCAGCGAGAAACACGCACGCAAAGCAGAGCGCAAAGCCCACCATGCGGGCGAAGCATAATGGGCTTGCTTATTCACATCCCTGCCCTCACTTGACCCCGATGCGGACGCGGTAACTAAAATACCAGGGGATGGGTTCAGACCCGATATAGTGGAACGCGGCCTGGCTGAGGCGGTCAAAACCGATCTCCTGGTCGGTGAACTGGAACTGCTGGCTGAACGCATTGCTCCGCATCATCTCCAGAAACCGTGCCGCGTCTCCGTGCTCGATAGAATGCAGCACCACCTCGCGCGTGAAGCGAAAATGGCCGCTCTCGCGCATGCGCTCCAGATGCTGGTCCTTCGGCCAGATCTTGAGGGTGCTAGCCAGCCCGCGCTCCCGGGACAGCGCCACCAGGCGCATACTCACCTCCTGGGCGAGCTGATCCAGCTCCCAACGGATGATTGGAGGCGCATCATAGTCATACGCCGCAAAGAGTCCTCCGGGCCGCAGAATCCGGGCGACCTCGGCCAGGGTCGCCGTCGGCTCCATCCAGTGGAACGATTGGGCAGCAGTGACCATATCCGCGCACCCATCCGGCAGGCCCGTCTGATGAGCAAATCCCTCTCGATACTCGATATGCGCCGCGGAGGGATAGCCCTCGACTTTGCGGAGAGCCTCTTGACGCATGTCGGCATTGGGTTCGATCCCAATCACCCGCTCGGCCCGCTCTCCCCAGATCGCGGTGGATAGTCCGGTCCCGCTGCCCACATCTACCACCAGGGCGGGATGGGGCGTGTCAATCACCTGCGTCAGCAGATCGAGCAAAGCTGGTGGTGGCGAAGGACGCGCCTGATCGTAGCTGCGGGCTTTGCCCGTCCAAATGGCACTGGAATCACGCATACGGTTTCCTCCTTACTTTTTCTTGCTGTTTCCTCTTCGTCTCAGAAGCGATCTCTAGGCATATTCTCCCGACCGAAACTCACGAATCAGCCTCGCGGGAATCTTGTCCAACACGCCCAGGGATTTCAGGATGCCAGCGGCGATCCCTTCACCTTCGCGGACCAGCGCTCCCAGCAAATGCTCCGTGCCGATATAGTCATGTCCGAGCTTGCGCGCGTCTTCCGCCGCGAAGCCCAGCACCTGGCGCACACGCGGCACATATTCGATCTCCGTCGGGCTGGGAGCAGCGCCGCGCCCCACAATCGTGTCAACCGCAAGGCGTACCGTCTCCAGCTTCACATCCAGGCTCTTGAGTACCCGCGAGGCAGGATCATCGGTGCCGCGCAGCAGCCCCAGCAGCAGATGCTCGGTGCCGATGTAGGTGTGGTTAAAGCCCCGCGCCTCCTCTTTGGCAAAGGCCAGCGCCCCAAGCGCGGCGGAGTTAAATTTGCTCTGCTGCTGGCTGGGCACCCAGGAGGAGCGATAGTTCTGAAGCCCGTAATACACCAGTTCATGCAGCACACTGGTAACTGTGCGCTCCTCGCGCTGGGCGATCTGCGCCAACTGCTCATACAGGTAGAGCGGAATCTCAACCCGCTTCAAATGCTTGCTTGATGGCATCACCCGTTCCCCTCTTGCCGAAGCGTGTACAGTTTCCTATCTCCCTCTCGAATCATACCACCGTAATTACGGTGGTAATTACGGTGGTATGATACCAGAATATTACGGCGCTGTCAATGGATCGGCCCGATCTTGACAAAAGAAAGGTTTAGTTCTAAACTTCAGGCATGGAGAACCTACCCCTGCAAGGCAGAGAGAAGGTACGCAGGCCAGCCGTGCTGGCCTGGATGCGGCTTGCTCGCGTCTTTCAGAAGATAGATCGGGCGTCGGCAGAGCATCTGCGCGCCTGGGGCCTGAGCGTGGCCCAATTCGATGTCATCGCGCAGGTTGGCTCGGCCCAGGGCCTCACGCAGCAGGAACTGGCCGATAAGCTGCTTGTGACCAAGGGCAATATCTGCCAGCTGCTGGATCGGCTGGAGCAGCATGGGCTGATTCGCCGCCGCCAGGAGGGCCGGACCAACCACCTCTTCCTGACCGACGCGGGTCAGCGCCTCTATCAGCAGATCATCCCCGCCCAGGAGGCGTTCATCGCCGATCAGTTTTCCGCCCTCGCGCCAGAGGAGCAGGCGCAGCTCCTGGCGCTCCTACGCAGGCTTGATCACGCGCTCGCCTGATGGGTTAGTGCCCATGCGTCGCCGCGTGGGGATGGAGCACCAGGACGCCCATACGCATCAAGCTAAGAAGCAAGGAGGCTACTATCTAACAACAACTGGTAGGTACTGGGATGCTGGCAACGACGAGTAATCCGACAGCCCGTCTGGAGACACTGCTGGATGCTGGCGATC
>CADDZH010000202.1 GCA_902812455.1 Chloroflexota bacterium
AGCAGGGGCAAGTCGGTGGGCAGGGAGAAGGGGCGATGGCTGAGCGTGGTGGGCGTGCTCTCAGCAGCTTCAGAAGAGACAGCGCCTGGGTTTTTTGGGGAGGAAGGAGGTGAAACAGGGACGGCGTTGAGCAGGCTGACGCGGGAGGCGTCGCCACCGGCGGCATCGAAGCGCGGTTTGATGGTGTGGGCAGGGGAGTCAGAGGGAGCGACGAGGACGACGTGGCCCTGGGAGCAGGGGGAGCCATCGGGCCAGGGGCGACCGGAGGTGACGATGGCGGCCAGATGCAGCGAGAGCAAGGAGAGGCCGGAGCCGGAAGGGCCATAGAGGACGGTCAGGTGAGCCAGGGGGATGCGGTCTGGCCAGAGCCACTGGAGGGGGCGGGCCTGCACATCTGTAAGGGAGTAGGCGGAGAGCGGCTGGTCGAGGGAGGTTTCAAGGGAGGACAGGTGGGATTGGGACATGGGACAAACCTTTCTGTCGTGAGAACGAGCGTGAACAAGAGTCGAGAGAGCGAGGTAGAAAGCCAGGCTCGAAACGTGGCTACAGGACGATCAGAGGCAAACGAGCGGTGTTTGCTATGTTTAGTATAGCATATAAATTGAGAGCAAGCAAGGGGTGAAAGGAAAAGGCCGGGTTGCCAACCGTTGATGACTCCTGCTATACTGGACAGGAAAGAAAGGAGGATGATGTATGAAAGTGCTGATTGCTGGCGCTACTGGCGCGCTTGGACGACCCCTGGTGCGCCTGCTCAAAGCTGGTGGGCACGAGGTGATTGGCATTACCCGTACCCCTGGTAAATCCGACTCGCTGACTCAGCAGGGGGCGCGGGCCCTGGTGGCCGATGTGATGGATCGCGATAGCCTGCTCAAGGCTGTAGAAGGTTTGCAGGCCGATGCGGTTGTGCATGTACTCACCGCCCTGCCTAAGGGCGGTCCCCTGCGCGATAAAGATATGTACCAGACTGATGCCCTGCGCGATGTTGGCACCACTCACCTGTTAGCCGCAGCCCGTGAAGTGGGTGCGCGCAAGATCGTTGTCGAATCGATGCATGTTGGCTACGGCTTTGGCGACTGGGGCGAAACCGTTCTCACTGAAGAGCAGCCCTTCGCACCGCCAGGACGCACCCCCGAGCTGGAGAAGCACCTGGCTGGATTCCGCTCGCTGGAGCGGCAGATCTTCGAGGCGACGCGCGAAGGCTGGATTGAGGGCATCTCCCTGCGCTATGGAGCCTTCTATGGTCCTGGCGCCAGCGATGCACAGGTCGAGGCGCTCCGCAAACGCCGCCTGCCACTGGTAGCAGGAGGACGCACCGTTATGACCTGGATTTATATCGAGGACGCGGCCTCCGCCATCGTGGCGGCGCTCGAACGGGGCAAAGGAGGCGAGGCATACAACATTGTCGACGATGAGCCGGTGAGTTGGCACGACTTTCTGATCGCTCTTGCGCAAGCGGCCGGCGCACCCAGGCCGTTCTCTGTCCCGCGCTGGCTGCTGCGACCGTTCGCGCCCTACGGCGAGGTCTTCATCGCTGAGACCTCCATCCGTGTCTCCAATGCCAAAGCGAAACGCGAGCTGGGCTGGACGCCGAGCAACGCGCCAACCTACCGCGAGGGCGTCCAGAAAGTTGCCCAGGCGCTGAAGGATGCCGCGCCGTGAATCCTCCCCGAAACGCTTTCAGACCGTTTGAAGATGGGAAGGTATGAGGTGTGCAAGCGGGAGGGCGCCTGCTCATCCGGAGTATGTGGAGAGAACGACGGGAATGCCAGCGATCAGGAAAATCCCCACCATCATTTTCCTGGCTGCTTACCTTTGTCCTGCTGCATGGCCTCTTGCAGCGCGGCATAATTCTTCCGAATAGTCACTGTGTCCGGGTGGTCAGGAAGCACCTTTTCATAGATGGACAAAGCGCGCTGGAAGAGCGGCTCGGCCTGCTCATACTTGCCCTGAGCGTGGTAGAGATTTGCCAGGTTATTGAGGCGGGTGGCTGTTGAGGGATGCTCAGGGCCTAGGGTTTTTTCGCCAATGTCGATGGCGCGTTGGAGGAGCGGTTCGGCTTGCGCGTACTTGCCCTGAGCGTGGTAGAGATTTGCCAGATTATTGAGGCTTTGGGCTACATCGGGATGCTCAGAGCCTAATTGCTGTTCTTTGATTTTCAAAGCGCGCTGGTAGAGCGGCTCGGCTTGCTCATACTTGCCTTGATTGTAGTAGAGACCTGCCAGGTTATTGAAGCGGGTTGCGAGATCGGGATGTTGCGGGCCTAAGGTTTTCTCTCCAATGTCGATGGCGCGCTGGTAGAGCGGTTCGGCTTGCTCATACTTGCCCAGAGTCTTGTAGAGCAAAGCCAGGTTATTGAGGCGGGTGGCTGTCGAGGGATGCTCTGGGCCTGAGATCTTTTCATCGATGGCCAGAGCGCGCTGGAAGAGGGGTTCAGCCTGCGGGTATTGGGCGTGATCTTGCAAGTAGTATGCCGTTAGGTTAAGGAGATAGGCCGCTTCTGGCAACTCGAGGGTGTACTCGTTGACCAGGTCGAAGCAGGCGAGGGCGTGAGGGAGCAGGCGCTCGCATTGGGGCCAGGCCTTGATGTCTTTCACGTCGGGGAAGGCGAGGCGGACGGCGCGAACGGCGCGCTCAGCCCACAAGCGCTGTGTATTGGTATCCTTGTTCGATTTGATGACGACTTTTAGGAAACGATAGATGAAGGATGCCTGAGTATCACGTTTCATGTTGGCTTTGAGGACGGCTTGCACGAGGCGGTGGATAGAGAAGGTCTGGTTGTCACGATTGCGGCGCACGAGGGAGAAGCGCAGCAAGACGCCAAGAGCATCGTTCAGCAGCGATGGATCAGAGGTGAGAGCTTCTAAGTTGGGGCCGAGTTCGCCTGCACCCTCTACGATCAGTTCTTCGGGAATGGCATCGGGGGCGAGGAAGGCCGCGATACGCAGCAGGTCGGCGGCTATGGGACTGGTTTGCTCGACCTGCTCGAAGGAGAGAGACCAGGTGGTGGCAACCGAGGCCGGATAATCAGCCTCGAGCCGGCCACGATGCTTCAAGAGATCGGCCTGCCTGTGCCGGTAGGCCTCCTGGTAGGCGGAGAGAGAACACCCGGTCTCCTCGATGTAGGCTCCGGCTTGATTCAGTGCGAGGGGAAGGCCACCGAATTCTTGCACGATGGCTTTGGCAACGGCTTGATCGGCGGGGCGAGCCTGCGGGAGGGATGCGCCAGGAGCAAGGAGTTTGGCGCTGCGCAAGAGCAGTTCGGCGCCCTCGGTTTCATTCATCTGCTCCACTTCGAAGCCGCGGGCGATGCCTCTGGTCAGGTGATCGCGGGTGGTGAGCAGGATGTGGCCCTTGACGATGGAAGGGAAGAAGGCGCGTGCCAGCGAGAGGTCGTCGGCGTTGTCCAGGATGAGCAGCCAGTGATCGTGACCGGAAAGCCAGGTTTTGACGGCTTCAACGACCTCGTTCTGATCCTGCTCGTCTCGTTCGGGAAGGTTGAGCACGTGGGCAAGCTGGACATAGCTGGCGACGAGCAGGTCGCGGCTGGCGGCGTTGGCCCACAGTACGAAGTGGTAGTCATCACGGTAGCGGTAGGCGTATTCGATGGCGAGCTGGGTTTTGCCGATGCCGCCCAGGCCGTTGACGCTGGCCGGCTGGGTCAAAGCGGCGCTGGTTGCGATGTGGGCCGTGAAGTGATCGTGCAGGTTTTTGAGGAGGGTTTCGCGGCCGGTGAAGAAGGGGTTGCGG
>CADDZH010000203.1 GCA_902812455.1 Chloroflexota bacterium
CGCATTTTGCTGAGTATCTTCACCGCGCATAGACAGACCTCCTGGGAAATTCAGAAATTCAGGAGGCAATATATCACATTGCGATATAATATCAAATACTTTTTTTGTTTTTCAGCAACCTGCTAAAGTGCCACTATGCGGATTAATAGGATAGGGAGTCCCTTGCTTGGTACTTGGGGAGGGGCGTGCCTGAGTTGAGCCGGAAGGCTGGCCAACTTGAGGAGCATACTATCTCAATTAAGGTTCTCGGCGATGCTGAAGTTCGCGAGCTAGAGCGCTACGGGAGGGCAATCGCCGCCGATGGAGTTTAATTCGAAGAAAAAGCGCAGTTGGATCCTGCAAGGTTAGCTCCTCAACTTGTGAACAAGACGGTGCCAGATATAGATCCTGCGTGGCTAACCTCGTACAGATTTCAGTGAAGTTAATTAGGTTGTTTTCGGCAAATATCTGCACTTTAGGAGACTGACATTCCTAGATCACAAGAAAAGATTTCGATAACTTGCTGAATACAATCGACGGGTCCGATGCGAATAGGGATATTGTGTCGGAAAGAGGCATCGGAGTGGAAATCGCAATTCAGGTTGTGGGAGATCGTAGGCATTGCCGTTTCTCCATTGGGCTGATTTCCTGAAGGGAGGTAGGCTTATGTTTGTCATTGCGCTTCGGAGCAAAAACAGTAGAAGATGGTCTTCATTATCTACGTTATCTTTTAGCCTTGCTCTCGTCGTGGCGACTTGCATTCTCATTTCGCGTGTAACTGTGATTTTAGGTGGTCAGGCATCGGCGCGTCTGCCTTGGTGGTCAAACCCTCCCCAAATGGATCAGATCTTTTGGAGTGAATTCTCAGAGGGCTTTCCGGGCCTCTTCTCGGCCTACAAATCCGGAACGGATCCGACAGTCGAGATGGAGGGACCAACGGCCGTCCGCGCTGGGGACTATGGCCAGTGGGCATTCATATTTACCGTTGGGTCCGCGGGCCTAAATAGAGGCGAATCGATTGCAGTAGGGGTTCGCCACGCCTCAGGCTGGGGTACAGCTCAAACGCTCGACCCCAAAGGCGCAAATTTTGTGACAGCAAGTTCTTCGGGGAATGTGACACTTTCGGTTCATGCAGAGCAGTATTACCACTTTGCGACTCGGTATTATTTGACGATGGGGAATTGGCAACATTTCACAGAAGTTACTGTAACAAAGGGCCGACTACTACCGGGTCAAACAATCCGCCTGGTCTTCGGCGACCGTTCCCAAGGATCGCCGGGTTATAGAACTCCTCCGGACGCCCGTGAGCACGGCCTGTTCTTGGCTTGCGTGCGTCGCAATCAAAGCGAGCAACTCGTCCCTATTCCCAAACACCTTTCGGTCCGAATATTGGGTGGGTCGGCGGTTAGACTCAATGTTGTTGTACCTAGCAACGTATTGGTCGGGAAGCCCTTTCGAGTCATTTTGAGGGCCGAAGATGCTCACGGAAACTTGTCTGAATCATACCGTGGAACTGTCCATCTAGCTGCTAGTGGCCGCACGGCGGGCCTCCCGTCATCTTATACCTTCCGGCCTTCTGATGTAGGGCTACATATATTTCCGCATGTCCTCTTCACTCAGGATCGTTTATACCGAATTCATGCGGACGATTTGAATGTCCCGCTGTCGGCACTTAGCAACCCGAGTCGCTGCACAAAGAGCCCGCCAGGATTACGAGTTTTTTGGGGTGATCTACACGACCACTCCGTGTACTCTGACGGAACTGGTTCGCCTATGCGCGCTTTCCTTTATGCGCGAGATCTGGCAGGACTCGACTTCTTTGCGCTCAGTGATCATGACTCGCTCATGGACAACGTGCGCTGGAAACTGATCCAGCGACTGGTCACTACCTTCAACAATCCACCGAACTTTGTAACAATTTACGGCTACGAATGGAGCGGTCATCCCCAAGATGGCGGAAACCACAATGTGTATTTTCAAGAATCAGGGATGCCGGTGTACCGTTCCAATGATTTCTATTTACCGCAAGATCCTTTTTCTGCATATAACAGCGGCCTCATCCCAGATGCACCTCAGATTATGTTCCTCTATGAGCGACTTAAGCGTTTGGTATCTGAAAACGGCATCAAGGTTTTGGTGATCCCTCACGTGCGAGGTGGAGCGGCGGACCCTCGGTGGTGGGATGCCCAGTTTAGCCCGGTCATCGAACTGACCTCGGAGGCAGGGTGGAATGAAGCGTGGGCGTTGAAGTGGCTAAAGCGAGGGTATCACGTGGGGTTTATAGGCTCGAGTGATGATCATGAAGGGCGTCCGGGGTACGGCAGAGCAGATTTGCCTACTATTGGGTACAACGGCGACCCGAGCAAGGAAGTACTTCCCGAGAGTTTCAACAAATTTGCCTACCCATGGGGGCAGGTAATTCCAGGTAGCCCGCTTGCAGCCGTATTTGCCCCTCAGAATGGTCGCCGGGCCATCTCTGGCGCCCTCTTCAAACGGCACTGTTACGCCACCACAGGGGCGCGCATACTTTTGGATTTCAAGGCGGATGACCACATCATGGGCGACGAATTTGTTGCTTCGTCCGCCCCCCACTTCGAAGCTTCTGTGGACGGGACGGGAGCAATCGCAAAGATCATCCTAAAAAAGGATGGGCAACCTATCTACACAGTCAACTTCCAGGGGCGTGTTTTTCATGGTCAGCTATCGTACACGGATCTCTCGAATTACAAGGGACATTTCTACTATGTTGAGGTCATTCAGCAAGACCCCCAGCAGCGGGCTGTCTCTAGCCCTATTTGGGTTGAGTAGACGCGAAGCTAGCAGGGGAGAGAATGTGCATATTTTCTTTAAATGTATGAAACTTATCTTGACCGATGCGATTGATGTTCGTAAATAGACGGATTAGACGATGCACAACTTTGGGATCTTAGCAACACGGAGGTTAAAAGAAAGAGTGATGAATCATAGGATGGCAGTCATTCTTTTCGTGCTGGCAGGTGCTTTGTTTTGTTTCTCACCAGCCGCGCTGGAGGCGGCGGAGCCGGTGCAGTTTCAACAGCAGGGTAATGAGATTCAAGTAACGATCGGCGGCAAACCCTTCACGACTTATTATTTCAATCCGGATGTTGCCAAGCCATATTTGCAGCCGTTGCGAAGCGCCCAGGGAACCATCATTTCACGCGGATATCCGATCGGGAATACGGTACCAGAGGCCAACCGCCATGACAACGCGCTGGAGCCTCATCAGCGGCCGCTTTACTTTGATCATGGTGACATCAACGGGCTGGACTTCTGGGGCGAGGAAGCCTTTAACAAATTTTATGGCCGGGACGGGCACGGCCGTGCTTACGGACGCATGGAG
>CADDZH010000204.1 GCA_902812455.1 Chloroflexota bacterium
TTAAAAAAGACCGCTAAGGTTCCTATTAACAAAAAAAATCAGCAAACCAGCAATAATGATTTTTAGATAAAAAGCTTATATCCCTTATAAATGAACAAAAGGACTGATTATATTCAGTCCTTTTTATTATATAAATTGTGCAAGGCCTAATGCGATGGTTGAGGCTAGCATAGCTAGTAGCATTAAATAAACAATAATTTTTCTCGTTCTCTTTTTTGACAATGCAGATACCTCCCCAAACTTTTTGATAGTTTTATTGTACAAAGAAAATATTACAAAAACAACGGAATTCCTGCTCAATTTAGGAAGGATTTATGAATTTTTTAACGAATAAAGATATTGTCGAATAAATTCTAATTTTGAAAACAGAGGGGATATTATGATAAAAAAAGTCGATCATATTTGGATTGCCGTTAAATCCCTTGATCAAACACTTCCGTTTTATACGGAAGAGCTAAAGCTTCCCTTACTTGGGATTGAAGAAGTAGAGAGCGAGAAAGTAAAAGTCGCTTTCCTTGAAGCCGGTGAGACACACATAGAACTTCTTGAACCTACTTCGCCAGATAGTGCTATTGCAAAATATATTGAAAAGCGTGGTGAGGGAATCCATCATATCGCCCTTGGTGTAGATTCCATCCAAGAAAGATTAAACGAATTAAAGGAAAAAGGGATTAGGTTGATTCAAGAAGAAGCAAAGATAGGAGCAGGCGGATCGAAGGTTGCCTTTTTACATCCAAAATCTGCTTCAGGAGTTTTGTATGAACTCTGCGAAAAAAAGGGAGAAGAGGGAAACCATGATTGATATATATGAAAAAATAAATGAACTTTATGACAAAAGGCGAGAAATTGAATTGGGCGGTGGCGATGGAAAAATTCTAAAGCAGCATGAAAAGGGAAAATTGACCGCGAGAGAAAGAATTGACCTTTTGGTAGATGAAGGTACTTTCGTAGAATTAAATCCATTTATTGAACATCGGAGCAATGATTTTGGCCTTGACGAAATGAAAGGTCCTGGTGATGGAGTCGTAACAGGCTATGGAAAAGTAAATGGACGTCCTATTTATTTATTTTCTCAGGATTTTACTGTTTTTGGCGGTGCATTGGGGGAAATGCATGCGAAAAAGATTGCTAATGTTATGGATTTGGCGGCAAAAAATGGTGCGCCTTTTGTTGGTCTAAATGATTCCGGCGGTGCAAGAATTCAAGAGGGTGTAGTATCCCTTGATGGATATGGGTGGATTTTTTATCGAAATTCCATTTATTCTGGTGTCATTCCGCAAATTTCAGTTATTATGGGACCTTGTGCTGGCGGAGCGGTTTATTCACCGGCAATCACTGATTTTGTATTCATGGTTGAAAAAACAAGCCAAATGTTTATCACTGGGCCTAAAGTAATTGAGGCTGTTACCGGTGAAAAAATTAGCTCTGAAAACCTTGGTGGTGCCAAAGTGCATAACTCTATCAGCGGAAATGCTCATTTTCAGAGTGAAACAGAAGCCGAAGCTTTAGCTAATGTACGCAAACTTCTAAGTTATCTTCCACAAAACAACCAAGAAAAGCCCCCTATGCTGGAGCCTGATGAGGATGATTTTAACTATCGCCCTGATTTAGCGGAACTCATTCCATTTGACGCTGTTCGTCCATATGATGTGCACATTGTCATTGATCAAGTGTGTGATGAAGGTTCCTTTATGGAAATTCAAAAAGACTTTGCTAAAAATATCGTAGTCGGCTTTGCAAGAATTGCTGGTGAATCAGTAGGCTTGGTTTGTAATCAGCCAAAATTCATGGCAGGCGGACTTGATATTGACTCCTCAGATAAAGCATCTAGATTTATTCGTTTTTGCGATTCATTTAATATCCCAATTATTACATTTGAAGACGTTACAGGCTTTTTCCCTGGTGTTAAGCAGGAACATGGTGGGATTATCCGTCATGGAGCAAAGATTTTATATGCTTACTCAGAAGCTACTGTACCAAAATTAACGATTATTTTAAGAAAAGCTTTTGGCGGAGCATATGTGGCCTTAAATAGTAAATCAATTGGTGCTGATCTTGTTTTTGCTTGGCCAAATGCTGAAATTGCTGTTATGGGTGCTCAAGGGGCAGCAAATATTATTTTCGCCAAGGAAATTGAGAACAGTCTAGACCCTGAAGAAACGAGAAAACAGAAAATAGAAGAATATCGTGAAAAATTTGCTAACCCATATGTCGCGGCAGCTCGCGGTATGGTTGATGATGTCATTGATCCAAGGGAGACAAGAATTAAAATCATTCAGGCTTTGGAAATGCTTAGAAATAAAAAAGAATCAAGGCCAGAGAAAAAACACGGAAACATTCCACTTTAATATGCAGCAATCAGAAGCCTCACGTTGTAGCGTGAGGCTTCTTTATTTGAAGATGCAAATGTGAAAAGAGTATACTGGGATAGTGATTACATAATTTATGGAGGTTCGAGAGAATGACTATTAATCAGGAACGTCTTTTGAATGAGTTTTTAGAGCTGGTCCAAATCAATTCAGAAACAAAGTTTGAGACTGAGGTTGCGAAAGTGTTAAAACAAAAATTTACTGATTTGGGACTTGATGTTTTTGAGGATGATACTACTGCTGCCACTGGGCATGGAGCAGGGAATTTAATATGTACACTTAAAGGGACAAAAGCTGGTGTAGACCCCATTTATTTTACTTCACATATGGATACAGTTGTACCGGCAAAAAACGTTAAACCATCTATTAAAGATGGCTATGTTGTATCAGATGGTACAACGATATTAGGTGCCGACGATAAAGCAGGGCTGGCTGCTATGCTTGAGACCATTCGAGTTCTAAAAGAGCAAAGCATTCAGCATGGTGACATTCAATTTGTTATAACAGTTGGAGAGGAATCTGGACTTGTTGGGGCCAAGGCAATTGATCCGAGCCTTTTAAAGGCGAAGTTCGGCTATGCTCTTGATAGTGATGAAAAAGTAGGCAATGTGGTTGTAGCTGCTCCGACACAGGCAAAAGTGAAAGCAACAATTTACGGCAAAACAGCTCATGCAGGGGTTGCACCTGAAAAAGGAGTTTCTGCAATTACAATTGCCGCAAAAGCGATTGCCAAAATGCCCCTCGGAAGAATTGATGAGGAAACTACTGCCAATATTGGCCGCTTCGAAGGTGGAACTGCAACCAATATTGTCTGTGACTTGGTACATATTCTTGCGGAAGCACGCTCACTAGTACCTGAAAAAATGGAAGCACAGGTTCAAAAAATGAAGGAAGCATTTGAATCAGTATCAAAACAAATG
>CADDZH010000205.1 GCA_902812455.1 Chloroflexota bacterium
TGGTGATCGCTTGCGTGGTGCATGCGGCCGATATCCAGGATGAGGACGGCTGTGAGGCCGTGTTGGACCAAGCCAAAGAACGCTTCCCGCGTTTGAAGAAGATTTGGGCGGATAGCCGCTATGCTTGCAA
Source organism: Chloroflexota bacterium (assembly GCA_902812455.1). The sequence continues at coordinate 131 of CADDZH010000205.1, forward strand.
GCAAACGCCTCGGTGTGTCTGGATCCTTTAGGGCTGGGTGCTGGAGATGGTGAGCCGGGCGAAGGGGGCAGTAGGTTTCACGCTGTTGCCCAGGCGTTGGGTGGTGGAGCGGACGTTCGGTTGGTTCGTGGGTTATCGGCGGCTGAGCAAGGACTAGGAGCGGAACCCGCGTGTGAGCGAGACGATGGTATATGTGGCGATGATTCATCTAATGCTCCGGCGGCTACGACCCGCATGAACGATAAGGGAAACCCCATTTGCAAACACGCTCTGAGATTATTACAAATAGCGCTCCAACAGCCGTCGGCTGTTCGCATCGAGTTGCTCAATGTCCGAGATTAGATAGCGGATGCCGTGGGCATCGGTGATGAGTGCCCGTTGTTCGTCCAGTTTATGAACGTCGTCCTCGCTGTTGAGGACGAAAGAAGTACGACCGCGATCGGTCTCGACTTCCCATTCGGACGGTTCGATGGGAGCTGATACTTTCACAATACGGTGAATGATCGGCATAAATTCGCGTTGGGTCAGTTCGTCCTCGATTTGCTGCACCAGGGATGCCGGCAGTGCGTCCAGGTCGGCAAGCCATACTAATTCTCTCCCTTTGGCATCGCAAATGGCGATACCGTGGCGCGGATCCGAAATAGGGAAAGCGCGGACCACTTCAACGCCGGTATGTTGGCGGCCCTCGGCGTCGATCAGCACCAGCCGACCCCAGGCATCGTGACGCAGGCCGAACGGGCGTGGTCTTGCCTGGCCATTGGCTGCGCCGTTATTTTCCACTGCTGTCTCTCCCGTAAACTAATTCCATCTGCGCTTGATGCAAACGGGCATAGCTGCCCCGTGCATCCAGCAATTCATCATGCCGGCCGGTTTCAGCAATCTGGCCATTTTCCACCACCACCAGGCGATCGGCGCGACGCAACGTGCTGAGACGATGAGCGATGGCAATGGTCGTGCGACCACGGACCAGGTTTTCCAACGCCGCCTGAATCTCACGCTCGGTCTCGGTGTCCACGGAGGAGGTGGCTTCATCGAGAATGAGGATGCGCGGATCGATCAAAAGTGCCCGGGCGATGGAGATACGCTGGCGTTCGCCGCCGGACAAGTTTTGGCCGCGCTCGCCGACCAGCGAATCGTAACCGCAAGGCAAACGCAGGATGAACTCATGCGCCCGCGCCGCTCGCGCCGCTGCCACGATCTCGTCACGGCTGGCGCCTGGCCGGCCGTAGGCGATGTTCTCGGCGATGGTACCGTAGAACAAAAACGGCTCCTGCAAGACAATGCCGATATTGCGGCGATACTCTTCGACCGGAAAGGAGCGCACATCCACGCCATCCACGAGAATGGCGCCAGCACTGACATCGTAGAAACGGCAGATGAGATTGATGAGCGTGGTCTTGCCGGCTCCGGTTGGGCCGACCAGGCCGATCATTTCGCCCGGCTCAACTATCAGATCCAGGCCGTGCAGCACCTCGCGGGTCCCGTACTTGAAGCGCACACCGCGCAGCTCGATTTTGCCGCGCAGTCGTCCGGGGTGAATGGGCCGCACCGGCTCCGGCACATTGGATTTCTTATCGAGGATCTCAAATATCCGTTGAGCACTGGCCGAGGCACGCTGCACGGCCGAGCCCATGCGGATCATCGACTCCATGCGCGTGTAGAACCGGCTGATTAAGGCCAAAAAGGCCGTCAGTACGCCCAAGGTGATGCGGCCGAGGTAAATTTGCCAGATGCCGGACGCCCACACGATCAGCAAGCCGCACGTTGTCAACAGCGTCACAGTCGGTCCAAACAGCGACCATACTTTGTTTAGCCGATTGGCGGAGTAAAAAACGCGCTCATTGCTGGCGTTGAAACGCTCGATCTCGCGGTTTTCCTGAGCGAACGCTTTGACGACGCGAATGCCGGGGATGGCATCGGCGACAACGCTGGTCATCGCTCCCCAGGCGGCCCCGGCCTGACGATAGCCGCGCAGGAGTCGGCCGCGTACCCGCGCCACCATCCACACAATCAGCGGAAACGGACACAACGCCGCCAAGGCCAACAGTGGGTTCATCCACAGCAGGGCTGCCGCCGTCATAACGATCATGAGGACATCAGAAGCGAAATCGATCAGATTGATCGAGAGAAAATTACACAGGCGCTCGGTGTCGTTGCTGATGCGGGAAATGAGGTCGCCGGTACGTTTGCCTCCAAAAAACTCTAACGACAGCTGCTGCAAATGCGCGTAGGTCTTGGCTCGTAAATCCGCGCTGATACGTTCGCTGACCCAGGCCAACACGTACAGCTTGGCCCAATCGAGCGCCCAGGCCAGGAGGGCTGCTCCCGCCAAACCGCCAAGATACCAGATTTCCAGAGAAGAATTATCGGTTTTAGTCGTTTCCCAGGGTCTGATGACCTCATCGATGATCGGCCGGGTCAGATAGGGCGGCACCAGGCTGGCGGTGGTGGCCGCCAGAGTGAGCAAGAACCCCAGCACGATCAGTCCGGCGCGCGAACGCGAGAAGGAGGCCAGGCGAAAGAGCGCCGACAGCGATGGTTTGACCGGGCCGGCAGCACAGGCTTCACAACGTCCCTCATCAGCGTTGATGGCTGCTCCGCAGCTGGGACAGACGGCCAAGGCTCTCTCGCTTGCGCTTCCAGCTCGTTGGCCCCGCCGCCAGCTGGCCCATTTCTGCACCAGGCGCTGGGCGGCTGTCGCCTGGGCTGCTGTGTAGCGCCAACAGGCCAGCCGGCCTGACGCATCCGCCAGCTCCAGCAGAGCGGCACTCCCATGCTCATCTGTGCGCAGACTCATGCTCTCTGTCAACGGCCAACTTTCCCAGGAAGTCCTTCCGTTCTCCTGTGCTCGCCGCGACAATAGCCGGCGATCGGTCAGCACCACCAGTCCCCGTGCGTAGGAGAGGCGATTATCCAGGTCCGGCTCAAACCAGGCCAGCAGTGTCTCGCTGGCTTCCAGCTGGCCCGCCGCTTCCTCGTGCCAAGAAATCGGCAGTGCATCCCACTTCTCGTTCGTTCCGTTCAAGTTTTCTTGTTTCTCCTAACTTGCTAAGGAGCAAGGTGATTTGCGGGCACTCTGCTCGACTT
>CADDZH010000206.1 GCA_902812455.1 Chloroflexota bacterium
GCGTGAACGGTGGGGGGCCAGCCGTCTGGCGGTTCGGCGTGGGTGAAAGGCGCCCCGTTGGGCGTCCGAAGAGGCTCACCTGGGGTGGGGCCGTTTCGCCAGAGCGCCCCAGGGGATCAGGCTGGGCGGGAGTGGGTTCTGGCTGAGGCAATGGCCCTTCCAGAAAGATGTACTGGCTCTCGCCCCAGTTCTGCAAGACCGTTAAAGCCGCGTTTCCTACCAGCTGCCCCAAGACGGCAAAGGTTGGCTGACCGGCGACAAAATGAATCTCGCCTTGCTCACGAGTAGATCCCAGGCCACGCACGGCTTTCAAGACGCCCGTCTGCTTTCCCAGGGCAATGAGTTGGATGACATTCACCAGACGACTGGTGGAGAGAAACTGCTCCGTCATACCTCTGCTCCTGGCAAGGGGAATGGAGTGCGCTCCCCAACGTACCCTCCATTCCCCCTGCTTGCATGGCCTGGTAAGCTGGCCCTAGTGATTGCTGTTGATTGCCCAGAAGCCCCACTCCAGAGAGCAAGAGCGCGCTGGATAGGGCGGGCAGCGGCACATGATGACCACGTAATCTTTGCTTCCCAGGCAGCCTGGAGGGACAACGCTGCTGGTAGGGCTCTGCTGCCTGGCCGTTCGGAACTAGCCCTACTCTACCATATCTGTCAAGGCATCGTAAAGAGGCCATGCGCTGCTGGAGCGCTTCCTGAAACGGAGGTGGTCCCCTGTGCCAAAACACGTGGGGTCATCTCGCCTGACGTGTCACCTGCTCCTGCTCCTCTAGCAGGGCCGCGCGGCGGCGGTACTCCTGAGCCAGTTGGCGATATTCCTCTGCGGTCATTGGTCCCCAGACGGGAAGCGGCGCTCCCCGGCCAACGGCACGCTCAATCAAGCCAGCATAAAAATCAAAGGATCGCGCCTGTATTTCGAGCCGTTCTTTTTCGGTCATAGCCCCGGCCTCCAGAACTCCTCTCGCGTCAGCGCTGCCTGGGGTGTGGCATGTGCTGCCTGGTAGTGGGATGGGAGGGGTGGTCTTGCCTGAGGGTCGTCTCAAGCGTTGTCCCTCCCAGGTGACACAAGCGTAGCATAGGTGCGGTCCGTCGTCAAGCAAATGGGCAGAAGAATGAGAGTTTTGGGGGATCAAGAGCATCGATTGCCCGAACGTGGAGTGCTGAGCGGCGCGCCGATTACTCTGCGGGTTGCTCCAGTCGCTTGAGGAGGGCCTGATATTCCTGCCAGGTATCCAGGTCCTGAGCGGCGTCGGAATCAGCAATGGGCACCAACTCGATCTCCTGGGCGTGGCGCTGGAGGATTTCGCGGCCCCCTTGATCGCCGGTCACGGCGAGCAGTTCAGCGAAGAGGGAGCGAGCGAAGAGAACAGGGTTGCCCCGCTGGCCGTGGTAAACGGGAGCGACGATGGGCCTGCCTGTTGCGTGCCAGGCGTGGATGAGCTGCTGCAAGATGGCTGGATTGACCAGCGGCTGGTCAGCCAGCAGAATCATGGCGGCCTCCGTCTGCGGCGACAGCGCGGCGATGCCCGCGCGCAGAGAGGTGCTCTGTCCCTGGACATAGTCGGGGTTTTCGATTACCCGGACCGGGCGGTCCATCAGGAGGGCGCGCAGCGCCTCGGCGCGATAGCCCACAACCACCAGCACGTCATCAACCCCGGCGGCGCTGGCGTGATCGACGGTATGGAGGAAGAGGGGTTTGCCGAGCAGCGGCAGCAGGAGTTTATGCTGGCCCATGCGGCTGGATTGTCCGGCGGCAAGGATAATGGCGGCAATCATTGACCTCTCGTTTCTTTGTCAGCCTGGGTGAAGCTTGACAGGCACAGGTACGTGTTCTACAATTGAGGGGCGTGCTGGGATGATCTCTCTCGCATAGAGTACACCCCGTAGCCTAATGGATAAGGCAACGGCCTTCTAAGCCGTGTTATGCGGGTTCGAGTCCCGCCGGGGTGGCCGATGAGGCAGGTAGACAGATGTCTGCCTGCCTCTGCTTTGTTTGACGGCGTTTGGCATCGCTGCCTGCTGTTGTTCGGACCGCCTGAGCGCGCGAATGGTGCGGCGGGCGGTACTTGCGCTTTCTCGGCCCCCGGTGCTATACTGCGCGGTGTACGAGGAGGGATGACTTTATCCTATGAGCATCGAAGATCAAGAAGCGGTATATGAAGCGGAAAAGGTGGCTGAGGTTGATCGGGAGCGGGATGGTATCCGTGACATGGATACCTCCGATCTGAGCAATCTGGCCCAGAGTGATAGCCTGCGCCTCTACCTGCGTGAGATCGCTCGCATCCCTCTGCTCTCTGCCAGCCGGGAGGTCATGTTGGCCGAACGTGCCGAAGCTGGCGACCGGGAAGCGCGCAATCAGCTTATCGAGGCGAACCTCAGACTGGTCGTGAGTATTGCCAAGAAGTATGTTGGTCAGGGGCTTTCCCTGGAGGATTTGATTGGCGAGGGCAACATTGGCCTGATTCGCGCTGTCACCAAGTTTGATTACCGCAAGGGCTTTCGCTTCTCCACCTACGCCACCTGGTGGATTAAGCAGGCTATTACCCGCTCGATTCTTGAGGGGACGCGCGCCGTGCGCCTGCCGGTCTACATCATGGAAGAGGTGATGCGGGTGAAGCGCATGATGCGTCAGCTCTATCAGGACCTGGGACGCGAACCAACGCCTGAGGCGATTGGCGCGGCGCTGAGTATGTCGCCGGAGCGCGTCAGCGAGCTGCTGGTGTGGGCCGAGAAGGTGTTCTCGCTGGATGCGCCGCTCTCCGATGAGGAGGAGAATACGCTGGGCGATATTCTGGAGGATGAGCGGACGATGGGTCCGGTGGAGACGACGGATCGCCAGCTGCTGCGCGATGAGGTGCGCCGGGTGTTGAGTAACCTGACGCTGCGCGAGCGCCAGGTGATTGAGCTGCGCTTTGGCCTGAAGGACGAGAAGGATTATACCCTGGAGGAAGTTGGGCGCCAGCTGAAAGTGACCCGCGAGCGCGTGCGCCAGATTGAGGAGCGCGCCATCCGCAAGCTTCGCCACCCGATGTCAAGCCGCCTCTTAAAAGATTATCTCGATTAGCTGCCCGTCTGGGAGGGTCGCGCTGCCGCCATGTCGCGCGAACATGAAGCAGGTTCTCCGCTCAAGAGCGCGGGCGCTGGAGCGCTGCCCCGCATAGGAATAGTGGG
>CADDZH010000207.1 GCA_902812455.1 Chloroflexota bacterium
CGCGCTGTTAGTGACATCAGGGCTTTCCTATTCTCCTCTGTACCCAGCAGGAGAATAGGAAAGCCTTTTTAGTGACGTGAAGGAGGGTTGACGATTCGGCATTTTCTTGGCTATACTTTATCCAGTATACTGTATTTTGAAATGGAGAGTAAAATATGGCGCTCCCGGATGCCACCGATTTTCTCTCACAGACCGGCAAGGTAACGATGGGCGTTGCCCGGCTCTTGCTTTCGTATGCTCGTGGTGACAAATTGCCACGCGTGGTTGATTTCGCTCAGAAGCTCAAATCGGGCAATGGCACTATTCAGGAAGCGTTTAACTATCTGGCCGAGCACGGCGCGATTACTGTAGAATCGCACGGCTCTCAAGGATCGTTCCTGGCGCAGATCGATTATTCTCTCCTCTGGCGCTATGCCGGGAACGCGTGGATCATCGGATCGATGCCCCTGCCGTATACGCTGCGTTATGAAGGGCTGGCTACTGCCCTCTATGACCGGCTGGAGGCGTCGAGTCTGCCCTTTAACATGACCTATCAACGTGGCTCGCTCTCGCGCGGCGAGATGGTGCGCCAGGGCCATTATCACTACGCCGTGATGTCGCTGCTGGCCGCCGAACATTTTGCCGGAGAGCATCCAGAGGTGACAATTGTTGCGCACCTGGCCCCTGGCACCTATGTCTCCGAGCATGTGCTCATCAGCCACGTTCCACGCGAACAGATCCGGCGCGTCGGCGTGGATTTCACCTCCCTTGACGAAATGCTGCTCACCGCTGACGAGTTCAGCGAGCATGACAACTGGGAAGCCGTCCCGGTCACACGTGCGCAGGTGCTCGATCTGCTGCGCGAGGGGCAATTCGACGCCATTATATGGAATCGTGACGGCATGCCGGCCGTCGCGCGCGATCTGATGGTTCTGCCATTGCGCAACCAGGCACAGCAGCGCGAACTGGCGACGCGCGCAGCCATTGTCACTTTGCGGGATGCGCCGGTGCGTAATGTGCTGGTCAGTATTTTTTCTTCTGATGAACAGATTACGAGCGTCCAGCAGGAGGTGCTCAACCGGCAGCGTTTGCCGCGCTACTGATGAACGTTCAGGGCAGGAGGTGCGATGGATCAACAGCTTCAAGACCGCCTCTGCGTATTTGGGCAGAAAGGGCTGGCCGCGCCTGAGATCGTGGAGTTTGTACGCGGCACTCTGCTCTGGTTGGAACAGACGGTGCAGCGCCCTTGCACGGAGGAGACGGCAGGACCTTTTGCCAGCCATCTCATGCTGGCCCTGGAGCGAGTGCGCAAAGGTGAGGAGATGGGTTCGGCCTGGGACGCTGTTGTGCATGAAGAGGCAGCGGAATATGCCGGGCAGCAGCCTCTGCAATCCTGGGCAGAGCATATCCAGCGCTCCGCTCACGAGACGCTGAGCCTGGCTCTGCCGCCAGAAGAGTACGATTTTCTACTCTTGCACCTGGCCTCATTCTCATTGCGCCCGGAATGAAAGTCTCTCAGCGGGGTTCTTAGGGGCGGCAGCCCCTGAGCGGGGGCGCGGGGGTGTCCCCCGAAAAACTTCTTTAAGGAAAGGAGGGGATAAATGCCAACCATCTATATTGGCGGCGTAGGCAAGGCCGACGTAAAAAGGCTGCTGGAGCAGCGCCACGATCCGAAGCTCAAATTTGTCGTCAGCAACGACCTTGAAGCGGGCCAGATCCTCAAGCGCACCAGCGACACCTACTATATCGGCACCTGCCACACCGGCGCCGGCGGCTCACTCGGCGCGCTCATGGCCTTCGTTGGCCGTCAGAAGTGCCACACCTTCGGGCGCCAGGCTCGCATTACCGCCGCTGACGTGCAGAAGTTGTTGGACGCCGGTATACGCGCCTTTGGTTTGTCGGTTGACCAGATCAACGCCATCGTACCCGTTCTGGTGGACGCCATTCAAGCGCACCAGCCATGAAGGAAGGAGAGACGCGATGAGTCTCCATCTTACCCCACTGGTGATCGTCTTCACTATTCTGGCGACGGCCTTTGCCGCTCTGCTCTCACAGATGGCACTCGCCGTGTTCAATGATGGCGTGCGCCCATTCCTCCTGGATTTTTACCGGGGGGAACTGAGCCGCGCCCAGATGACCGCGATTGCCTTTGGCTTATCCGCGGGCTTTATCTTCGGTTTAGGCGTTCCTATTGCGTTTTCATCGGGCATTCTCAATCCGTGGGTATTGTTCCTGCCATCCGATATCCTGGGCATCCTCTCGCCGAAGAAATGGATTGCGCCGATCCTGGGCGCGGCCTGGGGCGCAGTCGTCGTTTTCGGGCTGAACGCGGCGACCACGGCGGCCAATAGCCTGCCCGTCAATTTCCTGACGGCTATGCAGCAGATGGCTACGCCTATCCTCTTTCTCTTCGCCTTTTTCCCGGCGGTGGCGATTGCCATGCAGTTCGGGCGCTGGCGCGGCGCCGTGGCCTTCATTGTGAGCGTGCTTGTGATGATTATCACTATGAAGTGGCTGCCATCGGTCTCTCCCAGCGCTCCCACAATGGCGGTCGGCGTGATCCTGCTGATTATCTTCGCCCTCATCGAGCAGTTCAATACTGCCAGGGCGAGCAGGATGCAGGCAGCCGCGACAACGCCGAGCGAGGTGGAGAGTGCAGCGGCGAGCGAGGGCGAGGGCGGCGTTGCCGTAGATGCTCCGCCAGCAACCGAAGTGAGCAGCGTCGATGATGAGACCTCCTCGATCTTCGCCGCCAACGCCGCGCGCCTCAGAAAGTACGCGCCGTTCTTTGTAGTCATGGGCGTGCTGCTGGGTGTCCTCGTCAATACGCACATGTTCGCCGGCGGCGAGGCTACCAGCTATATCATCGCGAAAGGCCAGTTTGGCAACGCGGCCCAGATCGACTTCTATCGCGCCCTCGGCTTCATTCCATTGATTGTGACCACGGCCATCGCTTCGGGCGCCTTCCAGATCGTCGGCTTTACGTTGATCTATCCTGCTGCCTATCTC
>CADDZH010000208.1 GCA_902812455.1 Chloroflexota bacterium
TTGCTGCTGTCCAGGAAGCTTTTAAGGATGCTAACCTGGTGATGGAAAAGGAGGATCCGAACTGCGTTGGGGCGGTCATAGCGAACACATTTGGCGGCTTGAGCTATACATTAAATGAAATTGAAGCCTTGTATGTACGTGGCCCGCGCTATATGAGCGCCTATACAGCTATAGCCTGGCTACAAGTAGCCAACGCAGGCCAGATTTCCATCCGCTACGGCCTGAAGGGATATTGCAAGACCCCCGTGAACGACACAATCGGGGGATTGGACGCCATGTGTACGGCCTTTGGCGCCATCCGGCGCGGAGCCGCAGATGTTCTCGTTACCGGTGGATGCGAATCGATCCTGCATCCTTTCAGTTTTACTGTAGCGGGAAACCATAGCGAACTTACCCATTTCCTTACCGGTGACGATCCAAATGCTTACCGCCCCTTCGACCGGCGTGCCGCCGGGTTCATCGTGGCAGAGGGAGCCGGCGCCTGCATTCTAGAAGAATACGAACATGCGCGGCGGCGCAACGCGCCCATCTACGGAGAAATTACCGGTTACGGGCAGACCAACGATGCCAATGGGCCTACACCTCCTTCGCCTGATGGCAGGCAATATGCTCAGGCCATTCGCCTTGCCATGCAGGAAGCAAGGCTTGATCACTCAGATATTGGCTACTTCAGCGCAGATGGAAGAGCCATCGCCATGTCAGACCAGGGTGAGGCAGAGGCGCTGCACATAGCTTTTGGTCCGCACATCGAGCAATTACCGGTGAGCGTGCCGCGTACCACGCTCGGCCAGAGCTATGGAGCAGCAGGGGCTATCGATACTATCACCGCTCTCCTGGCGCTCCAGCATAAGACTATCCCGCCCACCATCAACTGCGGGGAGCTGGATCCGGCCTATGACCTGAACCTGGTGCGCGACGAGGCTCGCCCCATGTCCGGCAATGCAGTGCTCATTGGTGGCAGAGGCATGGGCGGGATGAATGTGGTGCTAGCAATTAAAGGGGTCGAGGAGTAGGTGCGTTTTAAAACCGGCAGATGAGCTATAGGCGCACATACGAGAGCAGTGCTGGACGCCTACCAGGATTTTGAGCGCCTGGCTAGAACAATTGCTGGCCGCATAAATATTCCATTGCCATAACCGCCCAGCATGTATTTACTCCTCCCCTGTATCCCCCAACAGCAGCCTATACAACTGCATCTGGCGAGTCGCTGCCTGCTGGTAAATCTGCCCGCGACCTGGGTCCGGCTGCACAGGCTCCTTCAGTTCAGGCACAGCTTGCCCTACATCTTGTAAAATGCCCAGGGCTTCCAGCGCCAGCAGCGCCACACCTCGTGCCGAGGCCTCGTGCTCATAGGAGAGATAAAGCGGTGTACCGAGCGTATCGGCCACGATGCTCGCTAATGTTGGAGAGCTAAGCAACGCTCCACCGCTTCCGATCACCTTTGGCTGCCTCTCGCTCTCGCCCACATGCAGCGCAAGTACCAGTTGCTGATATACCAGGGCAAGCTGGTAGGCCAGGGCCTCCATAGATGCGCGTAACAGGCCGGCTGCCGATGTATGTGTCTGAATGCCAGTTACCGCTGCTCGCGCATCTGCGTGCCAGCCAGGACTGCGCTCGCCGGAAATAAACGGCAGGATGGTTAATCCATGCCCGTCGGGCGGTAACCCTGCAATCAATGGCTCCGCCTCTTTCAAAGAGGGCAGGCGTAATGTCTCGCTCATCCACGCGAAGATATTGCCTCCCTCACTTAGAGCGCCGCCAAGCAAAGCACGCCTGCCATCCAGGAGATAGAGCCAGAGTCCTGGCGGGGGAACGACCTGTTCAGGCGATACAACTGCGCGAATCGCGCTCGATGTGCCAATGGTAAGCGCCCAGTTCCCTTCGGTTGCACAGCCAGAGCCTGCGTTGGCCGCCGCTCCATCTCCCACCGCAGGAAACCAGGGGATAGTGTTTAAGGCAGGCCAGCGCGAAGCATATTCTGGCCTCAGCCCCTGCACGCTCTCACCTAAATCGCCCAGTTCAGGCAATTGCTCTGGCCGCACGCCAAGCACCTTCATCAGTTCCTCGTCCCACCTGCGCTCTTTTATGACTAGCATACCGGTACCGGAGGCCATAGAGAGACTGCAGACAGATTTGCCCAGCAACTTGCGGTGCAGGTATTCGCCAAAGGAGAGCCATTGAGCAGCGCGGGCAAAGACCTCCGGCTGCGTTGTTGCCAGCCAGCGCAACTTCGTGGGCCAGTAGCTTGCGTGCAGGCGTGCCCCTGTTCGCTGGTGGATGGCTTTCCTGTCAAGCTCTTTCCCCAGTTCGGCAGCAGCCTGGCGCGGGCGAGTATCTTCCCAGGTGATAAGCGGCGTAATAGCCTGACCACCTGCATCCACTCCCACCAGGCTGTGCCAGAAGGTATCTGTAGCCACCGCCCCTATGGAAGTTGCCAGCGGGCCGGCATCTCTCAACACCTTGTCAATCGTATCCGCGACGACCGCTACAAGCTTATCGGCATCAACCGTGACCTGGCCTTCGCCTGTTACAGTCAACTCATACGTTTCCTGCGATTGTATGCCCGGTACGCCGGCACCGGAGGCATCGAAAAGCAGGGCACGTGTCGAAGAAGTGCCCACATCTAACGCAAGAATAAATGGGAGACGCGCTTCGAAGTTTTTACTCTGTTCCATGCTCTACTGGCCCTTGCCTTTCTATCACCTGTACGTATATTATATATAGCAATTGCCACGTGAAGAATAGTAGCAAAACAGGCGCCTCTCCATTCTCCTGAGTGAAATGTAGGGGCCGATTTATCGGCTCACCTTCATCAATCACCTCAAAGGATGAGGCCCAACAAGAGATTTGTGATACTCCACAAAGGACGGACAGTAGTGATAGAGCATACATCAGAGAAACGTAGGAATGCACGCAAGATACCCCTTGCCGCAGGCGCACTCATACTCGACGGCTACCTGGATG
>CADDZH010000209.1 GCA_902812455.1 Chloroflexota bacterium
CGCCCATCCCCCATCCACCCCTTGTCCCTACAGGCGCCGACCCGTTCCTGATTCCCTCATTCGGTTGTCAAAGTTCATCAGGGTTTCCCCATGCGGGTGTCAAAGTTCATCAAGTAACTATTCAGGAGTACTACAAGGCTTGCAAGGCAAGCTAGAAGCAAGTACAATCAGGCCATGACACCAGAAGAAGAAGTGATCTACCTGCGTGAAGAGAATCAGGCCCCGCGGGGACGAGCCAGTTTGCAGCAAGAGACAATCAACGTGCAGCAAACCGTGATCGACCAACAGCAGCGCTGGTATGTGCCTGCTCGTGCTCTCGTCGCAAATGTTTTGTTACCCTTTCTGGCGATCCGCCTGCTGCTCATGCTTGTAGGGCTGACCACCATCTACTATATCGTGCCCCTTATTAATCGTCACCAACCCATCGTTCCTGATAGTCGTCTTACTCACTTCCCCGACATGCTGTACCTGATGTGGATCCATTTCGATAGTGGCTTCTACCTTAGCATTGCCCATGACGGCTATTGGGGGCCACAGACCTTACATGCTCAGAGCAACTGGGGCTTTTTCCCTTTCTACCCGTTACTGATCCGTCTGGTTGCCCTCCCCTTCGGCTCTGCCTGGAGCACCTATCAAATAGTGGGCGTTTGCATTTCGAATATAGCTGCCCTGATCGCTGCCATCTACCTCTATAAGCTGACCACGAGAGAGTTTAACAACGCCATCGCGGCCCGTGCCGTCTTCTACCTGGGACTCTTTCCTATGAGCTTCTATCTCTCCGCTCTCTATCCGGAGTCGCTCTTCCTTGCTCTCTCAATCGCATGCATTTACTATGCACGCCTGCGCCACTGGTGGTTAGCAGGCCTACTCGGTGCCCTGGCCGCACTCACGCGGCCATCGGGTGTTCTTCTAGTCGTTGCTCTGGCATGGGAATACTGGAACGTCCTCGGGGAGAATGCTGCTCCCCTGAAGCAGAGCAGAGATTTGCTAACTTTTCTTGGGGAATGGTTGCGTTCACGCTTCACCGGCCTGTGGCGATCGCTCTCGGCCTGGCGCACCGGGGCGATTTTGTAGCACTAGCGCTTGTGCCAGTCGCCCTCGTGCTCTTCATGATCTACGCAAAATGGAAGGTAGGGACCTACAGGGCTTACTTCATAACCCAGCACTACGGCTGGAATCATTACTTCTCAAATCCTCTCTTGCTGGTACTCTACATGCTGCAACATCCCAGCCCTGCAACTCCTTACGATTGGGATTTTTACAGTCTCAACATCTTGAGCACCCTCATCGTCATCTTCCTGCTCGTGCCAGTGTTCCGCAAGCTTCCTGCCATCTATGGGATCGTGATGCTTGTTTTTCTCTTGCTGCCACTCACCACAGGCAAATTGGATAGCGCCACACGTTACTACCTTACACTCTTTCCTATCTACATGCTTCTGGCATGGTGGAGTAGCCAGGGCACTCAGGAGCAGCAATTGAGGCGCCACGAACTGATAGCGGTCTCTTTCGCCATTCTGCTCTCCGTAGGGATGGTGCTTTTTACTCTCGGGGTGTATTCGATTGCGTGACTGAGAAGAGGAACGAGGGTGGCCGGTGGCGCAGCCTCGCCCCTACCCTCAACGGTGATGCCGGCACCTATTGTTGGTAGAACCCTCTCTACTCTAATGAGCTTGCATCTGCCGCCTCTGTGATAAAGGCGTCAACCTGTGCAGGATCAAAGTTTCTCATGCGTGCGGGACTCAAGCCAGCTAGCTCGGGGGTTGCCTGCCCTGCCAGTTGATCAGCAACGCATCTGCCCACGGCGGGCGCGATGGCGAAGCCGTGACCGGAAAAGCCGGTAGCGAGAGTCAGGCCCTCTATTCCTGGAGCTGCCCCAATGAATGGAATGCCATCAAAGCTCTGGGCTTCCAGCCCGCACCACGTCTTTGCGATGCGCTGTTCTCCCACTGCTGGCAGAAGTTCGCACGCGGCCATCCAGTTGCCCTGCACGTTCTGTGGGCGCACCTTATACGAACGCCTGCCAGGTGCCACATCGCCCAGCCAGCCGCCACCAAGCAAGAATGCTCCGTCAATAAGCTGCTTAAGGGAAAGTCTGCGCCCAACCGCGCTGAGCACCGGTCGTAATATACCCGGTGGCGCCGGAGTTGAAAGGATCATCTGCAAAGCTCGGGTGCGAATGGGCAGGAGCAATCCCACGGTCGCTGCCAGTTCATCGCTCCAGGCCCCGGCAGCCAGCACTACCTGCTCTGTCTCTATCTCGCCCTGGGCCGTCTGGACTTCACTGATGCGCCCATTCCTGGCTACGAGAGCTAGAGCCGCAGTCTCATACCAGTACTTCGCGCCGTAGCGCTCGGCTGCGGCAGCAAAGGCGCGAGTTGTGAGTACCGGGTCTGCCTGCCCATCGCTGGGGCTATAACTTCCAGCTATAACCCGATCATTCAGGCCTGGTACGAGTTCAAGCGCTCCCTGGCGATCCACCAGCCGTACATCGCTGAAGCCCAGCCTCTGCTGTTCCTGCACATAAGTGGCAAGCTGTTCTGCCTCCGCATCTGTCTCGGCCAGGCGCAGGTTTCCTCCACGCCGGTAGTGCAGATCGGCCTCAAGCTCCTGTTCCAGGGTTTGCCAGCGTGCAATCGCCTCAATGGCAAGCATGGCTTCTGCCGGATGCCGCCCTTGCCGCCTCACGCCGCCTGCGCTTGCCCACGATGCGGTCGGGGCAGTTGCGCTCTCCATGCCCTGTTCAACCACCAGCACCTGCCGTCCCTGCTTTGCCAGGTGGTAAGCAATCGAGCTACCGATCACGCCACCTCCGATAATGACTATTTCAACTTTTGTAGTTTGCATATGATATTCCTTATGTGATATTCTTTATGTTAAAAGATGACGAGGGCGGCGCAAGCGCCCCCAC
>CADDZH010000210.1 GCA_902812455.1 Chloroflexota bacterium
GGGGGGCATGAAGGAAAAATAGCAGATACTTTGTGAGTAAATGAAAGCCTCTCCCGCCAATTGGGGAGAGGCTTCTTTGCAAGGAGCCGGTGGTGGGATTTGAACCCACGGCCTACGGTTTACGAAACCGTTGCTCTGCCGCTGAGCTACACCGGCGGGATACGCCTGATTCTACGTGAAATGGCCCCTCTATCATAGCGTAAAACCCGCCCTCTTGTCAAGGATTTTTCAGGGCTATGGTGGCCCTCCATCTCCGCCAGTTCCCGCTGCCGCGCACCATTGCCAGTCATCAGTTGGTGCGTTATAATGGACGAGCGATGGGTCACACTAGCACGGGAGGAACGCCGCGCATGGCAACGGGAAAAGGGGCTGCGTCTCGCAAGAAATCGAAGGCAGCGGCTGCAATCAGAGAAGAAGAGCAGACACTGGTTGAGGTGGCGCTGGGAGAGCTGCCCGTCCTGCCAGTACGCAATATGGTCCTGATGCCAGGTATGGTCGCTCCGCTGTTTGTGGGCCGCGACAGTTCCCTGCGTGCCATCGAAGAGGCGATGGCGAAGCAGCGCACCATCGTCGTCGTCGCGCAGAAAGATGAGTCGGTGGATGAACCAGGACCGGATGATCTCTACCTGGTTGGCACCGAGGGGGTCATCGGGCGTGTCCTCAAGATGCCCGACGGCACTACCAATGTGCTGGTGCAGGGGCAGCGGCGGCTCAAGCTGGAGCGCGTGCTGCGCACCGGCAGCTATCTGCGGGCCAAAGTTGAGCCCATAGAAGAAGAAGTCGAAAAGACCCCCAGCATTGAAGCGCTGATGCGCGCCACGCTCGGCATCTTCGAGAAGTGTGTCAAACTGAGCCGCTCTCTGAACGAAGAAGCCTACGTGACCGCGCTCAATATCGAGACGCCGGGCGCGCTGGCCGACTTCATGATTGCGAGCCTGGAGCCACCCCTGCCCCAGCGGCAGCTCGTGCTGGAAACCTTTGATCCCCTGGTGCGCCTCCAGAACGTCAGCGTGATGCTCTCCAAAGAACTGCATATCCTGGAATTGGAAAATCAGATCCAGACGCAGGTGCAGCAGGAAGTGGATAAATCACAGCGCGAATACTTCTTGCGCGAGCAGTTGAAAGCCATCCAGCGCGAACTCGGTGAGCACGACCCAACCATCCGCGAGAGCATGGAACTGCGCGAGAAGATTCTTTCCTGCGGCATGCCCACTGAGGTCGCCGAGCGCGCCAACCGCGAGCTAGATCGGCTGGCCGCGATGCCCGCGATGGCGCCCGAGTTGACCATTGTGCGCACCTACCTCGACTGGCTGGTGGCGCTGCCCTGGCAGCAGAAAACCGAAGACCGGCTTGATCCCATCGAGGCCGCGCGCATTCTCGATGAGAATCATTACGGCCTGGAGAAAGCCAAAGAGCGCATCATCGAATATATCGCCGTGCGCAAACTGGCGCCGCAAACGCGCAGCCCCATCCTCTGCTTCCTGGGTCCACCAGGCGTCGGCAAGACCTCACTGGGCCGCTCCATCGCCCAGGCGCTCAACCGCAAATTTGTGCGCCTGTCGCTGGGCGGCATCCGCGACGAGGCCGAGATTCGCGGCCACCGGCGCACCTATATCGGCGCACTGCCAGGACGCATCATCCAGACCATGCGCATTGCCGGGACGATCAACCCGCTCTTCATGCTGGATGAGATCGATAAGCTGGGCGCCGATTTTCGCGGCGACCCCTCCTCGGCGCTGCTGGAGGTGCTGGATCGGGAACAAAACCATGCCTTCTCCGATCATTACCTGGAGGTCCCCTACGATCTTTCGCAGGTGATCTTCATCATGACGGCCAATTCGCTCTACTCCGTGCCCTGGGCGCTGCGCGACCGGATGGAGGTCGTGGAACTGCCCGGCTACACCGAAGAAGAGAAGATCTGTATCGCGCGCAGCTTCCTCATTCCCAGGCAAATGCAAGATCATGGCCTGACGCGCAGCCGTATTGCTATTGATGATGACGCTGTGCACCGCATCGCGCGGGAATATACCTACGAGGCGGGCGTGCGCAATCTGGACCGCGAACTGGCGCGAGTCATGCGCAAAGTGGCCCGGCACGTCGTGGAAGGCCGCAAGAGCAAAACGGAGATCACCGCCAAAAAGCTGCCCAAGTACCTGGGTCCGCCCAGGCACCTGCATACCGCAGCGCAAGAAGCTGATGAGATTGGCATTGCCACCGGCCTCGTCTGGACGAGCGGCGGCGGCGATATTCAGAGCATCGAAGTGACGCTGGCCGAGGGGCGCGGCAGCCTGATGCTCACGGGCCGCCTTGGCGAGGTCATGAAAGAGTCGGGGCAGGCGGCAATGGCCTACATCCGCTCGCACGCCAAACAGCTCGGCATCGATCCAGCTTTTTACGAGCGGCGCGACATCCACGTCCACGCGCCAGAGGGCGCCCAGCCCAAAGAGGGGCCATCGGCGGGCATTACCATTGACACCGCCATCATCTCCGCGCTGACCAGACGACCTGTTCGGCGCCAGGTCGCCATGACCGGCGAAATCACCATTCACGGGCGGGTCTTGCCCATTGGCGGCGTGAAAGAGAAGGTGCTCTCGGCGCACCGGGCCAAGATCGAGACGGTCATCCTCCCCAGGCACAACGAGAAAGACCTGGAAGATGTCCCCAAGGATGTGCAGCGCCAACTCAAATTTATCTTCGTCGACCGCATCGAACAGGTGCTTGAGGCAGCGCTGTATCCAGCTGAGCCGCCGGAAGAGGGCAAATCTGACCAGGACAAACCCCGGCCAGAGGCTGGCCCAGCCGCGCGGCAAGACCACGATGGCGAGCGGCGGGCGCGGCGCGATGCGCGCCGTCCGAAGC
>CADDZH010000211.1 GCA_902812455.1 Chloroflexota bacterium
GCACAAAGCTCTCTCGCTGGCCTGAGGCTGCGGCGGCATCGAGGGCGGCAAAGATGTTATAGAGTTCCTGGTTGAGCAGGTCGTAGTCTTTGGCGTGCGCTTCCACAAAGGCGGCGAAATAGTCGGCCAGGCGGGCAGGAACAGCGGAATCGCTGAGAGATGGGCCCGCGCGTAATCGGCGATGGTCTGGTGGAGGGTATAGCGGCCTGGCCCGTGGCTTTCCAGCAGGCCGGTGTCGCTCAGCGCGTCCAGCGTTTCAGCGGGCGCCTGGCAGACGGCCAGCGCGGCCTCCTCTGAAAAGCTGTTGGGCTTGGCCGGAAAGATCGAAAGGGCGCGCAGGGTATCGCGCATCTCGGAAGAAAGCGGCTGTTCGCTCACTTCGATGACGGCTTCCAGCGAGATCAGCGAGCCTTCCGGCAGGCCGGGCGAGCGTTCCAGCGGTGCCTGCGGTCCGGTGAGGTGCAGGCGTTCGGTGCCGCTGCGCAGCCGATCAATGGCGGCGCGCAGGCGGCGCGGCTGGCCGCTGTGGGCCTGAAGCCGCAGATAATTGCCGATCAAGGTGAGCGCCAGCGGCAGCCCGCCAACGGACTGCGCCAGGCTCTGGGCGATCTTCGGTTCATCGGTGACGACCTGCGGCGCCAGCCGGGCAAGCAGTCGCACGCTGTCGTGATCGTTCAATTCTCTGACCTGCGTGGCGCCGCTTCCGGCAAGCTGAAGCGCCAGGTTGGGAAAGCGCGTTGTGACCAGATAGGCGCAGCGCGGCCCGCCGATCTTGAAGAGCAGCGCCTGCTCGATTTCCCAGGCATCGTCGATAACCAGCAGCATCTGGCGCGTGCCGATGGCGGCGCGCAGGCGGCGAATCCACGCCTCGGGGCTGCGCAGCTTCTGGCTCTCGCTCTCGCTCACGCCCAGCAGCGCGCCCCAGCGGCTCAGGAGGCCAGAGATGTCGGGGTGCGGACCCAGACCCACCCACAGCGTGCCATCGGGAAAGTGGTTCTGAATAGTCTGATCGTGCGCCAGGGCGACGGCCAGCGAGGTTTTGCCCACGCCGGGCAGGCCATAGAGCGCGACCAGCCCGGGCGTTTTGTCGGCGCACAAATAGGCGCGCAGCTGCGGCAGCAGCTGGTCGCGGCCAATCAAGTCTTCGGAGGGCACCAGCAGCGGCGGGATGGTCGGGTCCTGCACGGCGGCTGGCGGCGGTGCGCCTGCTTCCTGGGCGGGTGCTTCGGCTGGCTCGTCGTCGCGCTTGCTGGGGGCTTCTGGCGCCAGCCCCAGGGCTCTGGCGTCCATGCCAAAGAGCGCGCACAGTTTGCTGCGATAGTAGGGGCTGGGAGAAGTCGTGCCGCGTTCCCAGCGGCTGAGGTAGTAGTGATCGGCGCCGATTTGCTCGGCGACATACTTTTGAGACCAGCCGCGCAGTTCGCGGGCTTCTTTCAGACGCAAATTCGGGGTTGCGTGCGCTGCTTTCTTCATGGCTGCCTGCCTCACCTCTCACCCTGCTACATACATACAGCTCTTGTGGCCTGTTGGATTACCTGGGAGATACTACCACAACTCCGCTTTTTCGTGAACCATCAAAAACCATCAAACTTGCCTAGAAGATGATAAGTCAATGCTATTCGTCAGAAGGCGGTTCTCCTGCATACTTATGCTCAGGAATGAGGAGGCCGCGCCTGAAGACGCACCTGGCGGCGGCACGCCGCCAGGTGCGTCTTCAGGCGCGGCCTGATGAGTATGGCGCTTTCAGCAGAGAGCGCAGAAGGGAACGTATCTATGGCAGCAGACACCAAGACGTTTGTTCGCAGCACTGTTGAGGAAATCTGGCGCATGGGCGATACCAAACTCATTGATGAGCATATGGCGCCCAACTATGTGCTGCACAAGCCGCCCACCGGCTTTGCGCCCGACCGCGAGGGGCTGAAGGCGATCTTGACGACGATGCGCGGCGCCTTTCCGGACCTGCGCATGACGGTGGAGGATGTGATTGCCGAGGGTGATAAGGTGGTACAGCGCCGCGTGTATCAGGGCACGCACAAGGGCGAATTGTTTGGCATCCCCGCCACGGGCAAGTCGATCAGCGTCTCGCAGATCATTGTGAGCCGCCTTGCCAACGGCAAGTTTGTGGAGGAGTGGGCGGAGACCGATTTTCTGGGTATGTTGCAGCAGCTCGGCGCGATTCCCGCGATGGGCTAAAAAGAAAGGAAACACAACTCATGAGCAATCTCGATGTGGCACGCAAGGCATTACACGCATTTTCGTCTGGCGATATGGCGACGATGACCAGCCTCATCTCGGACGATTTCCAGTTCCTGGGCGTCACGCCGCAGCCCCTGACCAAGCAGGATTACCTGGGCTTTATGCAGGCGATCAACGCGGCCTTCCCCGACTTCAAGTTTGAGGAGACGACAGCCAGCGAAAGCGGCGATACGGTGACGATTAAGCACCACATCAGCGGTACCCATACCGGCACGCTGAACCTGCCGGGCATGCCGCCGATCCCAGCGACGGGCAAGAAGGTGCGCCTGCCCGAAGAGACATCGGTCTTTACTATCCAGGGCGGGAAAGCGGTGAAGTATCTTGGCGAGCCCGCGCCCGACGGCGGCTTGCCTGGCATGCTGAAGCAGCTTGGCGTGGAGCTGCCCCACTAGGCTGGCTTTTCGCCGGAAAACGGTGGCAGGCGGATGAATCCGCATCTGGAGCACGTCGCGGCGCGCAGTTCCTTCCGCTGCGCGCCGGGACACAAGCTGCTGACGTATGCGATGCACAGGGTTGCCCTTCGGGGAGGGCGGCGCAGCCTTCAGGTGCGGATTCATCCGCCTGCCCATCGCGGGTGTACATAGCATGGGAG
>CADDZH010000212.1 GCA_902812455.1 Chloroflexota bacterium
GGCGAAGATGTAGTCGATGCGCCCGGCAGGTGCGCCCGCCGGGCAGGTAAAGCCGGGGCTGTCGGGGTGTATGCGCCGGTAGCAGTCAACGTAGCCGGCAGCGCGCAGGAGACGAATAGTGCCGCGCGGCGCGTAGCAATAAGCGGCGGCATCGAAGAGCGCGGATAGCAGCCTGCTGCGTGGGATGACGCGCAGCAGCGGGTTGAGGAAGCGCAGGCGTGGTGGCACCACGAAGTTGAGATGGGGATGCCCATCGGAGAGCCTGAGACGTTTCGTCGCGTCCAGGTGCACGATGTAGCGCAGGAGGGCACTGGCTTTGAAGGGATCGCCCGGGGCGAGCGAGTTGAAGTCGCCCATCAACACGTGGGGCTTGCCCTCATTGCGCAGCGGCTCCGTGATGCGCAGGATCTCGCGCACCTCGCGCTGCCGCAGATGATCGCCCGCCCATCCCTGGCTGAAAGCCGCCGAGAGATGCACGACGAAGACCGTGAGCGGCTGCCCATTGCTCTCCTCGACGCATACCTCCAGCAGCGGCCTTTCGAGCACGCCTGGGCGCGGATGGACGCGCGAATAGACAATCGGGAGGCGTGTAAGAAGGGCCGAAGGGTAATCGTTGGGGCGATCCACGTGTCCCCCTTTGATAAGCTCCATGTCCAGCGCCTCCGCAATTTCCTCGACCACCAGGGGGCGCTGCTTCATCTGCTCGTGAGTGGCCTCGACCACTCCGACGATATCGGGTTGAGCCGAACGAATGATCTGTGTCAGTTGCGGGGAGCGCCGCTCCCCGTTTTGCCGCAGGCTGTAGCCGCCAGCCAGAATATTATATGAAACGATACGTGTCATCTATAGAATGTTTCCTTTGTGCCTTTGTGTTGATGGATATCAGTCTCCACTATACCAGACGGAAATCAGGCCGCAAAAGATACGTAACTCTCAGGTCCTCTCTTTCCCGGACGGCTCAGCTCCTGCGGCGCTTCGCATATGTGAGAGGTGGATGCGTGAGGTGCGGACTGCGCCCGCACCTCACGCATCCACCTCTCACAGACAGGCCGCCGGAGGCGGCAATGAGATTATTTCCAGGTGACGCGTTCGAGCAGGTACGTGGGCAATTCGGGGATTGGCACGCGCACCTGCGTCATCTCGTCGCGCTCGCGCACCGTCACCGTCTGGTCGTCGAGCGTCTGGAAATCGACGGTCACGCAATACGGCGTGCCGATTTCGTCCTGGCGGCGGTAGCGGCGTCCGATATTCTGGATATCGTCGTACTGCGCGACCATCAGCCGCTGCAACTTCCGGTAGATGTCTTTGGCGGTTGTGACCAGCTCCTCTTTGTTCTTTTGCAGTGGCAGCACCGCGACCTTCACCGGGGCCAGCCAGGGATGCAGGTGCAGCACCGTGCGATCATTGCCCTTGCCCATTGGATCCGGTTGCTCCTCGTAGGCGTCAAGCAGCAGGTTGAGGAAGGTGCGATCCACGCCGCCGGAGGTTTCGACGATCCAGGGGATATAGCGCTCCTTCGTCACCGGATCGGTGTAGCTCAGGTCCTGGCCGCTGAAGAGGCTGTGCCGCGAGAGGTCCCAATCCTGGCGCCAGTGGATGCCCTCCCACTCCTGCCAGCCAAGCACGGTCTGATATTCGATATCGAATGCCTGTTTGGCGTAGTGGGCGAGTTCGTCGGGGCCGTGCTCGCGGAAGCGCAGGCGATCCGTATGGTTGATGATACCCCGGTACCACTCGAAGCGGTACTGCTTCCAGTAATCGAACCACTTCTGCATCTCGCTGGGATGTACGAAGAACTGGAGGTCCCATTGCTCGAATTCGCGCTGGCGGAACAGGAAGTTGCCCGGCGTGACCTCGTTGCGGAACGCCTTCCCGATCTGGCAGATGCCGAAGGGGATCTGCATGCGCGAGGATTTCAGCACGTTATCGTAGTCCAGGTAGATGTTCTGGCACGCCTCGCCGCGCAGGTAGGTCTTCATGCGCTCACCCTCGACCACGCCGAGGTACGTTTCCATCAGCAGGTTGAAGACGCGCGGCTCGCTGGTCAGTTCGCCGCCGCAGACGGGGCATTTATGCTGTTCCAGATTCTCTACCGGCAGTTGGTCAATACGGAAGCGGCGCTTGCAGTTCTTGCACTCGACCAGGCGATCAACGAAGTTCTCGACGTGGCCGCTGGCCTCCCACACGCGCGGGTGGGTGATGTTCGCGCCCTCGATGCCGACGACGTTATCGTTGATCTGCACCATCGACCACCACCAGTAGCGCCTGATGTTGTTGCGCAACTCGACGCCGAGCGGGCCGAAGTCGTAGATGCCCGCGACTCCGCCGTAGATCTCGGAGTTAGGATAGACGAAGCCGCGTCGCTTGCACAGCGAAACGATCTTCTCGATGGGAACCAGGGGTGTGTCCTGAATAGCTTTCTTCTCTTCTGTTTGCGTCATGAGTGGTAAGACCTCCACAAAAAATCCCCAGGCGTTCAATACGCCCAGGGACGAATGCGCCTGCGTAGCGCCCGGGGCAGCTACATCTTGTGGCGACATGCGCGGTTCCACCCTGCTTCTTCACCTTCAAACGGTGAAGCCACTCATTCTCACAAATTCCAACTCCGAAGCGCCCTTCACCCGTTACAGATTGCCGACCTCGCACCATCTATCGGCTCGCTGCTATCCCTCGCGGGTTACTCCTCTTCATCAACGTTGGAGTATCTCTGTTGTTTGTTTGTACCGGACCAGTATAGCGAAAATAGAAGAAAGATGCAAGGGCTGTCGCGCGACAGCCCTTGCATCTTTCTTCTATTTTCCTTTGCGCCCTATGCGATCCATGATAA
>CADDZH010000213.1 GCA_902812455.1 Chloroflexota bacterium
TCGGTGAGCTGGTCAGCCACGGCGGCAATGCGCTCTCCGGTAATGCCGATATCCCACAGCCCCTCACGGCCTCGCAGGCGGGCGTGGCGAATGATCAGGTCCATGTATGCCTTCCTCCTTTAGAGAAACTCACGTTTATAGAAACTCTCGTGGTGTGGGTTGCAAGCCGCTGCCTGAGTGCTATCCGTATATGTATCACCTGGGCATCGCAAAAGCAACAGGGAACAGACCCAGGGAGGGCAGGATTGGCATTCTCATGCTATCGACAGAAGAGAGTTCCAGGCTGTTTCACACCGGCAAGATGAGAGGTGATAGAATGTGGCAGGGAAGGTTCCTTCATTACAGGTTGACTTATGCAAAGTGGCTGATCGAGATTGAAGTAGATGCTGTCGTCAGCTAAACCGCAAGATAAGGAGGAGGAAACAACATGGAACCGGTTAATCTGGCGCAGAAGTTTGCCTTGTTTCACGATTATTGGAATCCAAAGATTGTTGGCGAACTCAATGACTCCTACGTGAAGATCGTGAAACTCAAAGGGGAGTTTGTCTGGCATCATCATGAAATGGAAGATGAGCTGTTCCTGGTGGTGAAAGGAACACTCCTGATCAGATTGCGGGAGCGCGATATCTGGCTGCATGAGGGAGAATTCGTGATCATCCCAAAGGGTGTGGAACATTTGCCGGTGGCTGAGGAGGAGGTGCAGGTACTGCTGCTGGAACCGAAATCTACGCTGAACACCGGCAACGTGCAGGACGACCATACGGTCACAGACCTGGACTCCCTCTAAAAAGGCTGGCTGTCTCATGTTTGCTGCTCACTCATATTACCCGTTTGGAGTCTAGCATGCCACAAGACCATGACATACTCAATGCCCTGCGCCCCGACCTGGCCATCGTCCTGGATACCTTCCCGGCAGCAGGCACGCCCGATACCCGCCATCTCGCCTATACCGCCCGCATTGGGCAAGGCGCGCTCATTACGCCCGCGTCGAGTTCAGCAACCGCCGGCTTTCTGCTGCCTCGTGCCGCTCTTGAGGTGATGCTTGCCGCTGCTGAGCGGGCTGGCGTGCCCGATCACCTGGCAGTCACCAGTGGCGGCGTGACCGATGCGGCGGCGGCCCACCTGGCAGGGGAAGGCATTGCCACCCTCGAAGTGAAGATTGCCCGTCGCTACTCGCACTCTCCGGTTGAGATGCTTGACCTGCGTGATGTGGTGGCAGCGTTGTCTCTGGTCGAAGAACTGGTATTGCATCCACCAACCGCCGGGGAATTATCCTTCCTGAGGATCTAACACTTTTGAAAGCTGACGAGTATACCCTGGTGGGCGCTCGAACAGTTTCCCTTCTCCTGTGAAGAAGCGGGAACAACTTGTGAAGAAAGAGGCACATATGTACGCAACAGGCCTGCATTGCTTTTCCTGCGGCACAGACTTCCCTTTGACCGCTCTTGGCTCCTGTCCCAGATGCGCTAAAGCGGGAGAGGAAAGCGCCTTGAATGAAACGCTGGGCGTAGTCTACGATCTGGCAGCCCTCACAGGGCAGCTTGACCGCGAGGAACTGGCTCGTCGCCCGGCTGGCCTGTGGCGCTACCATGAATTGCTACCGGTGGCCAACCCGGCTTTTCGGATTGACCTGGGAGCCGGTGGCACGCGCTTGATGCGCCTTGCCCGCTTACCCGAGGCCGGGGTAGGCCACAAGCTCTTCGTGAAAGTGGAAGGTTCTAATCCCACTGGCTCCTTCAAAGATCGCCCCATTGGGGTAGCCGTCAGCGTGGCACTGGAACACGGGGCACGTGGGCTGGCCTGCCTCACCTCCGGCAACATTGGCTCAGCTATGGCTGCCGCTGCCGCCAGGGCAGGCGTTCCCTCGCTGGTGTTGTTGCTGGGTGCGGCTGGCCTGGCTGCTCAGGGGAGCGCCGTCAGCGTGGAAAAGTACGTGCAGATCAGCGCCTACGGAGCCAGGGTCGTCACTCCCCTTGGGGAGCTTGGGCAGCTCTATGCCCTGGCCGATCGCATCGAAGCCGAACTCGGCTGGTCCTTTCTGCATACCCTGCAAGCCTACCAGAGCGATGGAGACAAGACGACCGCCTTTGAAATCTGTGAGCAGCTCGGTTGGCATGCGCCTGCCGCCGTGTTTGTGCCAACCGGAACCGGCACCAATCTGTTTGGCATGTGGCAGGGGTTTGCGCTCTTTCATGCGCTCGGGTTCATTGATGCGCTTCCCCGCATGTTTGCGGTGCAGCCAGTAGGAGCCGCTTCGCTCGTCGCTGCCTGGGAAGCTCAGCAGGCCATTCCCGCCACACTGGAGCAGATTGAAGCCAATGTGGCCCCGCCTATCAGTCATCGCGTGAGTGGCTATCACGCTTCCCAGGCCATCCTGCAATCAAGTGGCGGAGCGGTGGCTGTCTCCGATGATGAGATGCTCACGGCATTGCGAGACCTGGCTTCCTATGAGGGGATCTATTGCGAGGCAGCCAGCGCCGCCGCCCTGGCCGGCATGCGCCGGGCAATCGTATCAGGCCTGCTCGAAGCGGAAGACATCGGCCAGCGTGGCATAGTTGGCGTGCTGACCAGCCATGGGCTGAAAAATACTCTGGCTCTGAGCAAGCTGTTTCCTCCACCCCCGCAGGTCGAGGGAAGCTGGCAAGCACTCCAGAGATTCTTTGAGGTTGGAGGGAGATGAACCATCTTCCAGATACGGCGACCATTCAGGCGGATTTTGACCGGCTGGCCTCCTTTTCAACGGAGGAATGGGATCATAACAGCCACTAC
>CADDZH010000214.1 GCA_902812455.1 Chloroflexota bacterium
AAATTGCAGGAACTGGGGATCAAGCACATCAATTGGAGGGCCACCATTGCCGCCTGCAGAGGATTGATAGGAAGTGTTTGGCGTGCCGGGAGAAATAGCCGGCATGGATCCTGTAGTGCCGGTTGACCCCATTGAGCCAAATCCACTGCCTGTGACAGCAGGAAAGCTCCCGGTATTCGAGCTTGTGCCAGGAACTAATGGCACGAACTGGCTCGCGCTGCTGATTAAATCTCGGCTGACGGTTCCTGGAACACCTGCAACGATGACGGTCTTGTTTAGACGTAACTTCAAACGAGCGCTGATACGAGTGAAATCTTTATCGCCTGTCATCAGGACGAAGGTAGAAATGGTAGGCCGGTCAAAAACAGTCTCAATAATATCCATCAACATATTTAGATCGACTGTACTTTGCACAACCGTACTTTGGACAATGGTGCTGGGCCCCCCTGCTCCCGGATTGACAGCAGGCAGATGACCGGTGTTACCGGTATGCTGGGGATGGGCATATCCTAAAGGGCCGGTGGAACTCTGGCCAAAAGAGCCAGGAGATGAAGGTTGACCATAGGGATTCTGGTATGGCAGATTTTGCCGGGAGGCGTGCTGCTCATAGTCATTCGGATCGTAGCCTTCTTCAACTGAAGATTCATCCGGGGAAAGGAAGCTATCCTCAAGATCACCCTGCATAGTAAGAGAGGGGTCTTGATAAGGAGGCCACTCGTTTCCGCCTTGATGGTGAATAGCGGGAAGCGGCCCGGAGTTGCCGGTTGAGCCGGCAGGCCACGGGCGAGTAGCCGGAAAACTTCCAGTTCCCTGCTCCGAGACGAATCCGGGTGAACCAAGCGATCCCGTAGGTGTAGCACCGGGAACATAGTGGACCGTCCCCATGCGAATGCGATCACGCTGCTTAGCAGGGCAATCGACCCGATCGATCATGGCTGCCATGAGACTGCCCTTGAAGGGTTCTGGTTGCCTGGACCAGTCTGCATAAGCGCGGGCTACCATAACGGTACCATAGCGGCGGGCGATGGCGATGAGCTCCTGTGGATCAGGTTCCCGCCGCTGGATATTCAACATACTGTAACGAATGTTTTCAAAATCGATGAATAAAGCTATATCTTCGGGCACAATCTTCTCCTCTCGTGGGGAGAAACCGCGCAGGCCAAGATGTTTTTAGTTGTTCAGGTACATGGATTTACCTTTATACATCCTATGGTTATGAGCATAGCATACTTTGCCCATAAAGTCGAGTGGTCTGCGCGCTTTACTTTACAAATCTACTATGGTATAGTCATTGCAAAAGAGCTTCATAGCAAAAAGCAGGATACTATGGAATCGGTAACAACGAACCATATCGATGATACAATCTGTCCTGTTGCTCGCACTGCCGATATCATCAGCGGCAAGTGGACATTACTTATTATCCGTGATCTGGCATCGGGTGTCAAACGTTTTAACCAGCTCGAACGTTCGCTTCACGGAATTAGCCCGAAGACGCTTTCCGAGCGCTTGCGTTCCCTTGAAAAAGAAGGTATCATCACCAGGCAAACATTTGCAGAAGTGCCTCCTCGCGTCGAATACTCCTTAACCGACAAGGGCCGCGATCTCGTTGCTGTGGTCGAAAGTATGCGGAGCTACGGAAGGCGCTGGCTCGTTTCAATCTCCCAGGCGGGCTAATAAATAGATATAAGAACCGGGGTCTTTTCCCCGGTTCTTTTTGACTTGTTCAAGTACAATGATGGTAAATCAGCGAGTTGCGCCAATTAATTCACGATTGGCTAAGAAGCGGCGGAGAATACCTTCCTCTGCTGGTACGTGATCCTCTTCTACTGTACCCTCTGATCGACTTACCAGGTCATAGAGACTGGCGATATCATAACGCATCTGAACCTGAAGCTGACCATCACTGTTGAATCCCTCTACAAAGAGGCCATCCTCTTCCTCCTGGATTGCGATGCTTTTCACGCCTATCTGGTCCAAAACCTGACCCACTGCGTATAAGATGTTCGCATAACTGAACGTGGCCGGCATTGATTCCTCCTGAAAATACTTGGAGATTGTTTTTTGATAGTAGACTACGCTGTCTCGCCGCAAAGCGGTATGCCAGAGGCTAGATCGTTTGCAGCACTATACTACCCTACACCAGTCAAGTTTAGCATAACATTTTTTTGCCGTCAAGGTTAGCTTCGCATAACGGCTGGGCTTCTCGCGGAAGCCAAAAGTCCCGGAAATTAGCGTTGGAGGGGTTGACAAACTGCAAAAAGTGTGGGATATTACACCGGCACCCCAAAAACGAGTGCCATCCAGAGAGAACATTTACAACTGAAGAAGCATAATTACTTCAATTTTGCCGAGAAGTGTTCGTGCTGCCTGGCGGTTCTGAATGTGTTGGACAACCGGCCAGAGCTGGGAAAGACACATAGCAGTGACCGGGTATGCAAGCGAACACGCATGCAAGAGTGAAGCAGAGGACACATAGACAGACACCTACATCCATAATCGTTAATACACAGCAAGTACCACATATCAGGTATATCCATCCCTGCCAGCAAGCAGAGATGGAGAAGCATGACTGAGTAATTGACACACAAGCAGAGAAGAGTCCACGGGGGATGCCCAGGTGCTGAAGGCCGAGGAAGGACGCGGAGACCGGCGAAACGTTCAGGGGGAGCTGCATACAAGCCATGAGCCCTGAGATTCCGAATGGGGCAACCCCGCCAGCGTGATGGCTGGCGACCGGCTGGCGGAACCGCCAGCGCG
>CADDZH010000215.1 GCA_902812455.1 Chloroflexota bacterium
CTCCCGCCCCTACGCAAAACGCCCCTTCCCATGCGGATTCAACAAAAATAATGACCCCCTCGTGGAGGGGGTCAGGCCATTTCCTCTCTTGATGTAAAAACTGCTTTACTGGCTAGGCACGACGATAGTAGCGGCGGTGGAACAGGCCGTAGGTGATCAGGTGCCAGATTATGACCAGGATGATCGCGCCGATAATCGCGCGGATAATGGGCACGCCCTGAATGTAGATGTCACCGATACCTTTAATGAGGATGACATTTGTCAGGAGCCAGGCACCTATGATACCAACAATGATGGCCCCGATAATGCCGAATGGGACTCGCCAGCCCACAATGAACTCCGCAATGAAGCCAACAATTGCCCCCACAATCAGGTAGACGATGAAACCAAGGCCAATCGTGAAGACGCTATTGCCAATCTGAATAGTGATGGCGCTGCCGAGTACAGTACTCATCAGAGCTAACATATATGAACCTCCTTTGCATGGTTATCGTTTTGTACCGTTTGCTCTCAATTACCTGGATTATAATGAATCCACCTGTTAATCACCATACACCGTAACTCTGCAAAGCGCAAGTCAACAATGGAAAGTCTCAGTTTTTTTTCAGTGTATGTTCAGCTTTCTAAGCTTTCCCTACAGTTCCCCGGTAGAAACTACGATGTATAGAAAGCGCGTGTTATAATCAAAGCATACCAATCCATTTTTACGCTATGGGAGGGTTCTTATGAAAGCGACACTACAGAAGGCGGCTATCATTGGAGGCATTGTTGTCCTTCTTATTATTGCAGGGTTTATTATCGCCGGGATATTTGGCGTCCTGCTCGATGTAGTCTACGTCAGCCTGATCGTCCTGGCGGCCCTGTCGATTATATCGACGCTCTTCCTGATGTACGCGGTGTTCGCGCTTGTGCGATCGATTTCGACGGTGCGCGATGAGATGAAACCGCTGCTGGCATCGGTGCAGGAGACGGTAGGTATAGTCAAAGATACGGCGAAAACAGCAGGGCAAACGGCGACAGTCATTGGGAGCACGGCCCGCCTGACCAGCCAGTTTGCTGTTGGCCCAAGCGTGCGCGCGGCTGCTGCTGTCGTTGCGGCACAGCAAATGCTGCAGGTGTTTATGGGCAAAGGCCGCGCGAGAAACCGGCTTGAAGAGCGGCGCAAGCAGCAGATGGAAGCCGGCGCTGGTGCTGGCGCCGCAGGAGGGCAGTAAGATGTACATTGTGCTGGCAGCAGGAGACCCACTTGCACCCTGGGGACAGGCGGCGGCGATTGTGATACTGCTTTACATGGTGATCGTAGTAGTGATTAGCCTGGGACTGGCTTTCGGGCTTATGTTTGCATTCTCGCTGGTGCGAGACAAAGTTGAACTGGTCAAGAAGATACGACCAACCGTTAACAACATCAATGAAACATCGGAAGCCGCTATGAAAGGCACGCTTCCAGAGGCTGGCGCTGCTGAAAATAAAGTTGTGCGTGCAGTAGCCCAGATACCGGCTTACGCCCATACAGCGGAGCAAAAGGTTGAGCAGGGCAGCGATCGCGTGGCTCAGGTGGTCATCGAATTCCGCGCTCGCACCGAGATGGCGAAACAAGTAGTCAAAGCTTTCTTCTTACCTGGATTAACCAGACGACCCCAGACTGCTCTCGAGCAAGAAGGAGTTGGCTTCAAAAGCCCTGGCTACCGCATGCTGGTGGAGGAGAAGGCCCCAGAAGCTGCTCCAGGCGAAGTCGGCGATGGATATATTAGAGGTATCAAGCCCTCCGAAATTAGAGAGGAGCCCGTTGAGGTTGTAACAGCCCCGCCTCCGGAATTACAGCAGGCGTCAGCACCCGGCCAGGTGCAGGGAAGAAATGAACCTACTCCGCCCGCTCCTTGAGTATGCCCGGCAATTTGGACGGTTCCAACGCAATGCCCGTCTCTATCTCGTGAGCAATGCGCTCAGCGGCGTGACGACGGGCATTTTGTTGCTTCTCTACAATCTCTATCTCGTCTCTCTAGGGTATAAAGCGGATTTTGTTGGCCTGGTGCTTTTTGTTGGCGCAATAGGTGCCGGTTTAGCGATCTTCCCGGCGGGCGTGTGTGTTGATCGCTTTCGCGGGAAATCGATCCTGATCTGGTCGAACCTGCTTATTGGCCTGGCAGGAGCAGGGCAAATCCTCTTTCGCCAGCCGGTACCACTGCTGGTCAGCGCTTTTATAGCCGGCGTTGGTATTGCATTTGTCCTGGTAATCAATGCTCCCTTTTTAACGCGCAATAGCGCTCCAGAAGAGCGTCCGCACCTGTTCAGCCTGAACATTGTTCTGGGCCTGGTCACCACGGTGCTCGGCAACGTGCTTGGTGGAGCCTTACCGGTGCTCTTCATCCACACATCGTGGCTCATGGCTCCTCTACCGCCCTGGTTTGGAAGTGTGCTGGCTGCCCAGGCTCACGCGCGCTCCTACCAGTTGTCCCTGCTCTTTGCCGGAGCCATTGCCGCCCCCAGCTTTATCCCTTTTTTTATGATGAAAGAACCCAATCCGCCACGTACAGGCGGGAACGCATTCTTCAGGGGCAGGGTTTTTGGAGTACATGTAAGAGATGAGGGTGAGGAGGGGGAACGAGGGCAAGCGCAAGGCCCACAGGAGGACGAAGGCAAGCGCAAGGGAGAGGCGCGAGGGCAAGCACAAGGCCCCCGCTCCACACCGCTCCGCCCCTTGCCCCTACGGATACGAACCGGTGCTCCTGATAGG
>CADDZH010000216.1 GCA_902812455.1 Chloroflexota bacterium
ATTTTAATGAGTAGCATGCTAGAACAACTAGAACAATTGCGCCAGGAAGCCGAAGCGGCTCTGGCAGATGCCACTACAACCGAAGCAACCAGGGCCTGGCATAGCGAATACCTGGGTCGCAAGGGGCGCCTCACTGCTCTCCTGCGTAACCTGGGAAGCCTGCCACCCGAGGAGCGCCCACAGGTAGGGAGAGTAGCGAACGAGGTGAAAGTGGCCCTGGAGCAGGCGTTGGAGGAGCGGCAGGCAGCACTCACACAGGCCGAGCTGGAAGCTGCGCGCAGCAAGCAGGTAGTGGATGTGACCCTGCCTGGCCGGCCTCAAAGCATAGGCAAGCTGCATCCCACTACCGTTACCTTGCGGGAGATTTACGCTATCTTCACGGCTATGGGCTTCCAGATTTTCGATAGCCCGGAGGTGGAGACCGACGAGTACAACTTCCAGTTGCTGAACATGCCGCCAGGTCACCCGGCGAGGGATATGTGGGATACCTTCTACACTACCGCACCTGATCAGCTCCTGCGCACGCATACCAGCCCGGGGCAGATTCACGCCATGCGGGCATACGCGCCCAACCCCATCAGGGTGATCCTGCCGGGCAAGTGCTATCGCTACGAGCAAGTCACAGCGCGTGCTGACTGGATGTTCTACCAGGTAGAAGGATTGGCGGTTGGCAAACATATCACGTTCAGCGACCTAAAAGGCGTGCTGACTAACTTTGCTAACCAGATGTATGGCGAGGGCCGGCAGATGCGCTTCCGCAAGAGCTACTTCCCGTTCACGGAGCCAAGCGTGGAGCTAGATATAGAGTGCCTGCTTTGTGGAGGCAAAGGTTGCCCAATATGTAAGTACACAGGCTGGATAGAAATTCTCGGCGCCGGCATGGTGCATCCCATCGTGTTGCAAAACGGCGGCTACGATCCAACCGAATTCAGTGGATTCGCCTTCGGTATGGGGCCTGAGCGTATCGCCTTGAATAAGTACAGTATCGATGATATTCGCTACTTCTACGCCAATGACGTGCGTTTTCTTGAGAGAATTGGGTAAAGGAGATTAAAAATGCTTGTTCCCATTTCATGGTTAAAAGAATATGTAGACCTGAACATGCCTCTCAAGCAGTTGGCGGACCGCATTACGCTGGCCGGATTGGAGGTTGAGGGCATCGAACACACGGGCGAGTGGTGGGACCCTGAGCATATCGTCGTGGGACAGATTCTCGCGGTCAAGCCTCACCCAAACGCGGATAGATTAGTGCTGGTCGATGTGGATTATGGCGGGCCGGAACCGGAGCAGGTGGTGACAGGGGCGCCGAACCTGTTCCAGTATAAAGATCAGCAGCGCCTGCCACCCCTCAAAGTGGCGTTTGCGAAGGCCGGTGCGCTCTTGATCGATGCCTACAGCGATGAGCGGCCTCGACCTAAGAAAAGGCTCAAGCCAACAAAGATCCGAGGTGTACCCTCCAATGGCATGGTCTGCTCGGAGCGCGAGCTTGGGCTGAGCGAGGAGCACGAGGGAATCTTGCTGCTGCCGGAAGATGCCCCGGTGGGTATGCCTCTGCGCGAGTACTATGGCGACGAGGTGCTCGAACTGGGTCTCACGCCGGATATGGCGCGCTGTCTGAACATGATTGGCGTCGCACGAGAAGTATCGGCGCTGACGGGCGCGAAGCTGCACCTGCCGCCTGATGAATGGCCCCCCGCTGCTGGAAGCGACGCCGGAGAGTATGTCGCGGTGAGGATCGAGGATCCGGAGTTGTGCAATCGCTACATTGGCATGATCATCACGGATGTGCAGATTGGTGAATCACCGAGGTGGATGCAGGAGCGTTTGACGAAGGCAGGTATGCGGCCTATCAACAACGTCGTGGATATCACCAACTACGTGATGCTTGAATGGGGCCAGCCGCTGCACGCCTTCGACTATGACCTGCTAGTCGAGCGAGCCAGGCAAAGCGGGTACGGCAAGCCAACGATCATCGTGCGCCGGGCCACAACCGGTGAAAAGTTAACAACACTGGACGGAGTCGAGCGGGAGCTTGATGAATCCATGCTGCTGATCGCCGATACGGCGGGGCCAATTGCCCTTGCCGGCGTGATGGGCGGGACGGAAACCGAGGTCAGCCAGAACACACGCAACATCCTGCTGGAGTCGGCGACGTTTGACGGTATCAACAACCGGCGCACGGCCCAGAAGCTCAGGCTGCACAGCGAGGCGAGCCAGCGTTTCACAAGAGGCATACCGGCGACGCTCAATGCCATCGCGGCGCGCCGGGCGGCATTGTTCATGCAAAAGTATGCCGGTGGAGAGGTCGCTCCGGGAATGGTGGACAATTACCCGGTGCCGCAAGTCCTGCCGGTTGTTTACACGACCGAAAGCGAGGTACGCCGCGCGCTGGGCATGGACGTGAAGCTGCCGGATATTGCCGCAAACCTGCGGCGGCTCGATATCGCCGTCGAAGAGTGCCCGGAATTGCCCGCTCCACGCGCCGAACTGGGGGATGCTGTCTTCGGGCTGCGCATAGAGCCTGGCGAGCCATTGCTGCGCTGCACTGCGCCCTGGCACCGGCTGGATATCCAGTTGCCGGCCGATCTGACAGAAGAGGTGGCCCGCATGATCGGCTACGAACATATCCGCACGACACTGATGGATGATGTG
>CADDZH010000217.1 GCA_902812455.1 Chloroflexota bacterium
CCCATACGCCTTTCACGCCGTTGACCTCACCGAGCATGTGATGCCACATCACGTATACCGAGCCGGGGGTTTTGGGGCCAATGAATGTGCCGATCACTCCCTGCCCTGCAAAGGCCGCCCGTAGATAATCGGACTCAAAATAATCGGCCAGCATATCGTATAAATTGCCGAACATCAGCCAGCGGTAAATTTCTTCGTCCTCGCCTCGAAAACGCGCAGCCAGGTCTGCCACAGAGGGCGGCTCTTCCAACAAAATGGGGTTGAGGATCTCTGACGCCCGCTCAAAAAAGCGCAGGAATTGAGGGTAAGCTTCCGCATCATGCGGCGACAGGCGGCGAATACCTTCTATGGTCTTCTCTGTGCTGGCCCGGATGAACAGGTAGTTGCCATCGGGATAGGGCACAAACATCTGCGGATCCTTGACATACGCATCAAAGCCGTAGCGATGCAATTCTAAATCGCGGATAATCTCAGGACGAAGCAGGCTGACGACATAGGCACAGGGTGACATGGTAAACCCTGGAAAAGGCTCTTCAAGCGTGCAGGCCCCGCCCACGCGGTCTCGCTGCTCCAGCACGATCACTTTTTTCCCCGCGCGAGCTAAGTAGCCGGCAGCTACCAGCCCGTTGTGTCCCGCCCCGATAATAATTGCATCAAACTGCTCCTGCTGATTCAACATGATGGAAAAGCTCCTTCTGAAATAGCGCGATGCGGTGATTCATGCTCTTGACCATCATAGTATAGCATGCTCTTAAGCTCCTGGCTTCTTATTGTCCCCGCTGGTTCGTTTGCATACATCCTCTACTGGATATGCGTGCTGTTCCTGGTCATTCCCATCTCTTACCTCTCTTACCGCTTCATCGAGTATCCCTGGATGCAACAATCGCATCGACGCCGCCAGCAAGAGAGGAATCAGGAGCGGAGCTGGTAAAAAATGAAGCGGGAGGTTCATCGAACCTCCCGCTTTAGAGCTTATGTGAAAACAAGAGTATAGCTTATGACCTTTCTTGATGATCTTCCGCCTTGACCTGCTCTTCATAGAATTCGCTGATATTCTCGTAAATGCCAGCAGGGAAGCGCAGTTCCTGGTAGACGTTGCATGTGCCGGGTTCATCGGGTGTTGGGCAAATCGGGAAGTCTTGCTGCGACTGCCATTCCAGGATACGCTCGCGTTTTGGCGGATTGTAGTCATGTGCCTTCACCTGCAGGATGAGCGCGCGAGCTTCATCTGCGTCGTGATCTGGCTGGTAGCTCAGCAGGTCAACCATCTCATCCTCGCTCAAAAAGTGGCGGGCCACCATCACAAAGGTCAGGCGACCATAATGGCCGATATCTATTCCTTGCTCTAGAGCATCGAGGAGGTGTGCCATCATGGGGGAGTTCCGCAATTCCTCTTTCCCTCCGGTATCCGCAACATTCGAGGTGGTTTGTTTCGTCTGTTCCGATTGGCTCATAACAAGCCTCCTTTCTGCTAAAACAAGTGCTCTTGCTGTTAGTGGTGCATTCAGAAAATACGTTGATGATGACAAAGGCCGATAAATCGGCCCCTACAATTTTTCGAATGCACCAGTTAGTTGCCATTCATTATAGAACAAATGTATTATATTAGCAAGCTGAACAGGAAAGAAGCCGCCTCTTTCAGCCGCTGCCCTGGAACCATTGCTCGCGGAGTTGCAAGCCCTCCTGGAGAAGTGATTGGAGCAAACACGAATTTGCCGAACGGTTGTGTGGCGATGGTCTGCAAAGCCCCTCGCTGGTCGGTCGCCTTGCCGCCATGACCAACCGCCAGTTCGACGGCCAAACCGCCGATAATCAGGTAGACCCCCCCTTTGGTAGCATACCCCAGGCGCACCAGGGTAGTTGTAGCTGGATTTATGGCAACATGACGGGCTGTTTGCCTGGCTCCTTCGCCTGTAACTACGCGAAGAGGGGCTGGAGAGCCAGCCCCTCTCACTTGCTTGCAGCCGGGCGTCACGGAGCCTTCGCCGTGATCAGCACCTGCTGCTGGTAGTAGTTGTTGGCCGCCGGGTAGGTGCCCGCAGCATTGTAGGCACCCGAGGCGGTAGGCGGCTGTGCCCACTGGCTGACGGGCTGGATCGTGTTGAAGGTCGGGTAGGTGGACACGTTCAGGATGTCGGCGGTGCCCCCGCTGACAGCCAGGCCGAAGTAATCGCCGATGAAGGTGACGCAGATCGGGATGAACGTGCCGGAGAACGTGTTGTAGCAGGGCTCCACGCCTTCATGTGGCAGGTCAGAGACGTAGCCTGCGGGCCAGGCGTTGGTGCTCGAGACCGGCGCCGCCTCGTTGGCCGGCTCCTGCGGATCCCAGATAGGACCGAACAGCTTGTTTGACCCTTTCGCACTGACAGCGCTGCCGCTGTCGCTGTACCACTGGAGGCCGGTCTGGATGCAGTAGTTGGCGGCACCAGGGCTAGTGTAGTAGCCTGTGGCCGGCTGGCTGGTCGGGCAGGCGGCCCGGCGGTCGTACCAGGCCACTGCTACGTGGCCCTGGGCATCCGCCGCAACCGAGGGCTGGAACTGGTCGGTGCCGTCCCCCTGCGTGCTGGAATCGTTGGCGCAGGAAGCCGCGCTCCAGGTCTGGCCGCCATCAAGGGAGCTGTAGAAGGCG
>CADDZH010000218.1 GCA_902812455.1 Chloroflexota bacterium
GCACAATATGCACACCCCACCACCGCCGCTGCGCGCGCGGATTCCCTGGCTGTCACCCCAGGTTGAGCAGGTGGTGCTGAAGGCGCTGGCGAAAGACCCGAAAAACCGCTTTCTCAGTGTGCAGGCGTTTGCGGCGGCGCTGGAGGAGGCGTATCAGACGCAGGGGCCGCCGGGCGCTGTCTCTGGGCGGGCGCCGGTGTCGCGGCCTGTCGCCATGCGTCCCTTTCCTATCCCATCCCAACCAGAACCAGCTCCGGCCAGGCCACAGGCGGCGCCACCGACTGCTCCGCCAGCGCAGGCACCCCTGGCGCCGCCGGAGCCGAAGGACCTGCCCGCGCCCGGCTCGCTCCGGGGAAAACCGCTCTCCGCCGATCCTCAGCCAGCCGCTCCCCTTTTCGCTGACTCTGCCCCGGCCAGACTCGCCCCAGCGGAACCCTCAGTTTCACCTGCCCAGCCACCTGCTCAACCGCTGCGGCAGACCAGGCCCCGGCAAGATCGCTCTATCCTGGGAAAAGGCGGCCTGCGCTACGCCATCGGCGGATGGGGGCTGGTGCTGATCGGCATCGTTGCCCTGGCCCTGGGCGACTGGACGGTCGGCGGGTTTGCCATCGTTATCGGGCTGATGATCAGCCTGGCTGCTTCCCTGCTCTCTTAGCATGCCTCATAAAACCCTGAAAAGCGCAAAGGCGGCTCCGCTAGCGGGATTTTGTGAGGCGTTCTTAGCAGCGCCTAAAGAAAGCGGGCAATGCCCACAGAGCAGTTCAAGCGGCATTGCCCGACTATGGCCGAAGTGAAGGGGAGAGATTCGCCTCGCCCGAACCCTCTATTGCAGAAACTGTGCCTGCCCTCTCCAGCCCAGGAAGCGAAGGCTGCTGCTTTCAGGAGCGCTTACCGTGCGATCATTGCTGCATGGCTGCTGCTGGCGCAGCGCACCCATCAAACTCCTCTTGACTTTTGGCGGATTTCTGCCTACGATATGACCGGATAGATGAAATCGTCCATATAGTCACACAAGAGCCACGAAGAACCGAGGGGATATATGGCAACGAGCAGCAAGACCAGGCACCAGATGCAAACGAGCGACGGGCCGCCGCAGCGACAGGCGGAAGCCGGGCGGTCAGACGAACGCCAGCAGCGCGAGGAGCGCATTCTGGACGCCGCCGCCGCGCTGCTGCTGCGCTGGGGCTATCGCAAGACGACGATTGAGGACGTAGCCCGCGAGGCGGGCGTGGGCAAGGGCACTATCTACCTGCACTGGAAGGATAAAAACGCGCTGTTTCTTGCCGCCGTGCTGCGCGCGCAGCAGCAGGCGGGCGTAGAAGTGATGCGGCGGATTGCCGCCGATCCAGAGGGCGGGCGATTTGATCGCCTGTGGACGCACGGCATGATGGGCGCCCTCACCAACCCGCTCCTGGCCGCCATCATGAAAGGCAAGACGGACCTCTTCCAGGGGTTAGCAGGCGCGTTTGATCCTGGGATACTTCACCAGCTTGTGGGCGATTACGAGGCATATATTGTCCGGCTGCAACAGGCCGGGCTGATGCGCGCCGATATTCCAGCGTCCGTCATCTCGTTTGTGACGGGCGCCCTGAAGATCGGCCTCATCAACGCCCCCGAAGTCTACCATCAAGATCAGCCGCCCTCAATGGAGCAGCTTACCGACGCGATTAGCGACATGCTGCGCCGCTGGCTGGAGCCGGAGCGGCTTCCCAGCGACACCACGGTGGGCAAACAACTCGTCACCGAGTGGTGGGAGAAAGTTCAAGAAGTCGAACATCAACAAGAGGCAAGAGGAGGATAGCAGCACTATGAGCGCTATCATCGAAGTTGAGAGACTGACCAAGAGTTACGGCAGCAAACGCGGCATTATCGATGTCTCCTTCCAGGTGGAAGAAGGCGAGGTGTTTGGCTTCCTGGGCCCCAACGGCGCGGGCAAAACGACGACCATTCGCCTGCTGATGGCTTTGCTCAAGCCCGACGCGGGCACGGCGCGCATCGCCGGGATGGACTGCTGGCAGCAGTCGGTGGAGATCAAGAAGCTGGTCGGCTATGTGCCGGGCGAACCCGCGCTTGACCCCAACCTGACCGGCGGGCAGATTTTTGAATACTTCGGCCACCTGCGCGGCGGCATCGATCAAGCCTATCTCAAGCAGCTTATCAAGCGGCTGGACCTGGACCCCACGCGCAAGTTCCGCCAGTATTCCACCGGCAACAAGCGCAAGGTCGTGCTGATTCAGGCGTTTATGCATCGCCCGCGCCTGTTGATTCTGGACGAGCCGACCAACGGACTCGACCCGCTGAATCAGCAGGAGTTCAGCCGCATGGTCGCCGAGGCGCGCGAGGCGGGGTCAACGATCTTTCTCTCTTCGCACATCTTGAGCGAGGTGGAGCAGATGTGCAGCCGCGTGGGCATCATCCGCGAAGGGCGGCTGGTGCGCGTGGGCGGCGTGACCGAGCTCAAGGACATCAAGCGCCACGAAGTCATCATCACCTTTGCGGCCAGCGTGTCCGCCCAGGCATTCAAGGCGCTCCCAGGCGTGGAGCGCGTGGAGGCGCTGGCCGATGGGCACACGCTGCGCCTGGAGGTGTCGGGCGGGCAGGATGCCGTGATTAAA
>CADDZH010000219.1 GCA_902812455.1 Chloroflexota bacterium
ACTTCGTCGCTTTTTTCCCTAACAACGGCCTAATCATTGGTCCGCCCATGCCTACGATGATGCCGATGCTGAATAACATGTTCTTCGCGGGCTTCCTTTTCAACCCTTTTACTGCCGATACCACCGGCGCTCCTTGGTCCATGCTTCTGGCCATGAACATGGGCGGAGGTGTGGCCCCAACCGGCACCATTATCCCCAGCGGCATGGCCGGGGGGTTCGCGGGTATCGCGGGCGGTATAGGCGGTTTCGGCGCTGGCGGCATCATGGGCGGTTTTGGCGGCATGGGGGGGTTCGCCGGCAAGGGCTTCGGCGGTTTCAATGGCCGCAAAGGGCTGTAAGATCCCCCCGCGATTCACTTCGTGTCGCCGCGAGCCGCAGACGAGCGCGAGAGCTTTCCGTGCGCATCTGCGGTTCGCGGCGAAACTTCATGAAACCAGGGTGAAAAATAGTTCTTCGAGATCGTCCTGGTGATAGCGTTGGCGCAGCTCAGTCAGCGTGCCGCACGCCTGAATTCGGCCGCGGCTGAGGATCGCCACGCGGTCGCATAGGCGCTCCACCTCGCGCATAATATGTGTCGAAAACAGGATACACTTGCCCAGCGCCCGCAGCTCCGCGATGGTATCAAGCACGGCCCGGCCGACCAGCACATCGAGTCCGGCCGTCGGCTCGTCGAAAATCAACACCGGCGGATCGTGGATGATAGCCCGCGCGATGGATACCTTTTGGCGCATTCCCGTACTCATTTTAGCACCAAGAAGATCGCGGAAATCGTTCATGCGCAGGCTGGCAAACACGGTTTCCAGGCGCTGCTGCAGCTGCTCGCCGTCCAGGCCATAAAGCCGGCCAAAATATTCGACCAACTCCCAGGCCGACATGCGATCGTAAATGGCGGTATTGGCCGAGAGGAAGCCGATGTGTTGGCGAACCAGGGCCGGCTGCGCGGCCACGTCGTAACCGGCGACTCGCGCTGTGCCACCGCTAGGACGCAGCACGGTACAGAGCATACGCATGATCGTGGTCTTGCCGGCGCCGTTAGGACCGAGCAGGCCGAAGATTTCGCCCGGTCGTGCCTCGAAACTGACGCCGTCAACGGCATGAACCAGGCCGCGCCGTAGA
This sequence comes from Chloroflexota bacterium, assembly GCA_902812455.1. The sequence goes on from CADDZH010000219.1 coordinate 1,117, forward strand.
TCGCGAAACGATTTCCGGAGATTGTCAACCTGGATCATGAGCCGCCATCTGTTCCCTGCTGTTCATCGACCGCAAATCAAGCATAGAATACAAGAAATTCAAAAGCTATCACAAATCACACGGGTACGGGTAAAAGACAAAAAAGAGCAAAAACGGACTTGTTCTATCCATTACTTTGTGTCTCCTTTTCTTTGTTTTTATGCGTGTTATTCGTGTGATTCGTGGTTTCATCTTCGCCGTCGATGTACTCGTAGAACACGTTGCGTTGCCGCGGAATGTAGCCGGCTTCCCGGATAGCGTTTTTGATCTGCTCCAGCGTCAGATAATGCACAGTGCCCGCCGAGGCGACGACGTTTTCTTCGATCATTAAGCTACCCATGTCGTTGGCTCCAAAGAACAGCGCCAGCTGGCCGATTTTCAATCCCTGCGTCACCCAGGAGGACTGAATATTGGGAATGTTATCGAGATACAGTCGGGCGATGGCTTGTGTTTTGAGGTATTCGTGAGCGCCAGCCGGCGGCACGTCGGCCATCGCCGTGTGTTCTGGCTGGAATGTCCAGCAGATAAACGCTGTGAAGCCGCCGGTTTCGTCCTGCAGCTGACGCAGCCGTTCCAGCGTCTCGATGCGCTCCGCCAGCGTTTCGATGTGACCGAACATCATCGTGCAGGTCGATTTACCACCTAACTCATGCCAGATGCGCTGCACTTGTAGCCATTCCTCGGTCAAGCATTTGTTGACGGTCATGGCCTTGCGCACGCGGTCAACGAGGATCTCACCGCCGCCGCCAGGCAGACTACCCAGCCCCGCTTCCTTGAGCCGCCGCAGCACCTCGCGGAGTGGCAGCTTGTTGATTTTGTGAAAATGCCAGATCTCCGGCGGACTGAAAGCGTGCAGATTGAATTTCGGATAACGCGACTTCAAATCGCGCAAAAGATCCTCATACCACTCTAATTTCAGACTGGGGTGCAGGCCGCCTTGCATCAGCGTTTGATCGCCGCCCAGTGCGATGGTTTCCTCGATTTTCTTGTAAATCTCCTCACGCGGCAAGACGTAGGCATCAGGGTCGTTGCTTTTGCGGTAAAAAGCACAGAAATCGCAAACGGCAGCACAGATGTTGGTGTAGTTGATGTTGCGATCGATGTTATAGGTGCGATACGGCTCCGGGTGCAGACGCTGGCAAACCGCATCAGCGGCGCGGCCCAGGGCCGGCAGATCCTGGCAATCGAACAGGGCGACACCTTCATCGAAGGTCAGACGTTGACCGTCAACGGCTTTTTGCAAGATGCGTGCGATGGTAGTATTCAAGGTTCACTCCTCTGGGCGCCAATCCCAATTCACAAGCCAACGAATAGAAGCGGCGCAAGCCGGCCTGTTCACGCGGTCCCAGGTCAAAGTGCAAAATGTTCGACAGATAACGGCGGCAGAAACCGGCATCCAAGCCCAGACGCGGCGCTTCGGCATAGGCAATGGCACCGGCACGATCCAAACCGCGCTG
>CADDZH010000220.1 GCA_902812455.1 Chloroflexota bacterium
TGTTCGACGCGGGCGAAGTAGGCATTGGGGTGCTCGCCAACAGTTTAGTCCTGGGCTGTGACTGCCTGGGCGAGATTCACTACTTCGATGCCACGGTCAACGATGCTGAGGGGCAGCCAGTCGTCATTCAAAATGCAATCTGCATGCACGAGGAGGACTTCAGCCTCCTCTGGAAGCATCTGGAGTATAACGAGGACGGATCAACGCGGGTGGAGGTGCGGCGTTCACGGCGGCTGGTAATCTCCCTGATCGCCACGGTGGGCAACTACGAATATGGCTATTACTGGTATCTGTACCAGGATGGGACCATCCAATACGAAGTCAAGCTGACCGGCATCATTGCGCCCGCCGCGATTGCCCCAGGCGAACAGCCAATCTCAGGCACGCTGGTGGCCCCCGGCGTCTATGGACCCCATCATCAGCATTATTTTAATGTGCGGCTGGATATGATGGTTGATGGGCCGACCAATTCGGTGGTCGAGGTCAACTGTGAGCCGCTGCCCTGGGGACCGGAGAATCCGCGTGGCAACGCCTGGGCACCGCGTGAAACGCTGCTCGCTACTGAGTCGGAGGCGCAGCGCCTGATCGAGCCTCGCACGGCCCGCTATTGGAAGATCATCAATCCGAATGTACACAACGCGCTGGGGCAGCCGGTAGCCTATAAGCTCATGCCGATGGGCAACGCCTTTCCCTTCTTCCACGAGGGCTCGCCGCAATGGCAGCGCGGCGGCTTTGCCCGCAAGCATCTGTGGGTGACGGCCTACGATCCTGCCGAGCGGTACGCGGCGGGGGATTATCCCAACCAGCAGTCGGGGGGCGATGGGCTGCCGCGCTACGTCCAGCAGAACCGCTCCCTGGTAGGGACCGATCTGGTCGTCTGGTACACCTTTGCCTCCAACCATGTCGTGCGCCCCGAGGATTGGCCGGTCATGCCGGTTGAGGCGGTGGGCTTCACGTTGAAGCCCGTGGGCTTTTTCGACGGAAACCCCGCCCTCGACGTTCCAGCAACAGAGCACTGCGAGCATCATTAAGCAGAATAGCCTGGCTACCAGTAGGTTTGTTGGGTCCATCCAGATTCGCCGGTCATACGCCCTCCTGTCCCTGCTTCCCCAGGAACGAGGAGGGCGTGGCGACTTTACAGCAGGTAAGGGATTTTTCCGCCGACACCCTACGAATGAAAGAGGAGGAAGATTCTGATGACCAGCACACGTGCTCCAGCCTTAACCCCGGCGCTTCAGCAACTGCGGGCAGCCTGTCCACTGGTGGAACGGAGCATCTATCTCGCCAACTGCTCGCAGGCGCCGCAGGCGACGCCAGTACGAGCGGCGATCCAGACATTTCTGGACGAATGGGCTGAGCTTGGCATGCACTGGGGCGGCTGGATTGAGGAGGTCGAACGCGCGCGCGGGGCCTTTGCCGCGCTGATCGGCGCGCAGCCAGAAGACATCGCCATTGGCACCTCGGTGTCTCAACTCGTGGCTTCGCTTGCCAGCGCGTTGCTCCAACCCCAGGCGGCGCGGGCGCGCATTCTGAGCAGCGTTGTCGAGTTTCCCTGTGTGCCGCAGGCATGGCACGCCGCAACACGCGCCACGCCTGGCTGGCGGCTCGATTTGCTCACTGGCAACGAGGACGAGGTTCTTGAAGCTGATCAGCTGGAGGTGGCGCGAGCCAGCCTGCCAGCGCGCCACACCCATCCTTCGGTGGTAGTTAACGCCCAGCAGATCGTGGCAGCCATCGACGAAACGACGGCCCTGGTTTCCGCTCCCCAGGTGAGCTATACCAATGGCGCCTTGCTGGATGTGCAGGCGGTGGTCGAGGCGGCGCATGCGCGGGGCGCGCTGGTCCTGCTCGACGCCTACCAGGGAATCGGGAGCGTGCCCATCGACGTGCAGGCGACCCCGGTGGATTTCCTGGTAGCAGGCACCCTCAAGTACCTCCTGGGCACGGCGGGCATCGCCTTTCTCTATGTGCGCCCCCAGCTCCGCCAGCAGCTTGAGCCAGCAGCAACTGGCTGGTTTGGGCGCGCCAATCCTTTTGACTATAATCCCGCCGGACTGGAATACGCGCCTGGCGGCAGCCGCTTTGATCTGGGGACCCCGGCCCTCATCAATGCCTTCGCGGCGCGGGCAGGCATGGAGCTTATCCGCAAGACTGGTATCGCGGAAATCAACGCGCAGATCAATCGCCTTTCGGCTCTGGCCTATCGAGCGGCGCCGGAGCGCGGCTTAAACATCCTGGGGCCAAAGCCGGGAACCCCGAAAGGGGCCACCACCGCCATCGACGCCGGTTCTCTGAAGCGGGCTCAATGGCTGGAGGGGGAACTGCGCAAACAGCGCGTGATCGCCTCGGCCAGAGGGGAAGCGGTGCGCCTCGCGCCGCACGGCTTCACGCTGGAAAGCGAACTGGAGCAAGCCCTCGATCATGTTGCAGCGCTGCTGAAGCAGGCTCCAGCCGATCTGACGGTCTGATAAGACAGAAAGAGTTCATATTGAATATCAAGCCCTTTCCGAAGGAAAAACACAGGTAGGGTCATAGGAGGCGCCAGTACGCAAGAGATGGTACACAATCTTGAGCATACTCCGCGAGAGAATCAGCAAGGC
>CADDZH010000221.1 GCA_902812455.1 Chloroflexota bacterium
GCTTATAGACCTTTGTAAGAAATCGTTTTTTACCCGTCCTCAAGGATAAGTGCTGGCGGACCAAACTGTAGGGCACGCTGCCAGCGTGCCCATTTTCAGACACGCTGGCAGCGTGCCCTTTCGTTCGTAGCTGGCTCGCAGCGTGGAAAACGCGAAGCTGGCGTCGCAGCCGCTATCTGCTATGCTATCCTGCAATCCTAGTTGGAAGTGTAAGCGAAGAATAGTCTCTTGTATACGCTTCCGGACCGGAACGAAGATGGGCAGATCTTATCGGAGCGGTCATGAGTACGGTAAAGATCGGGCTAATCGGGACGGGGTTTGTGGCAGATCTCCACGCAGCGGCGGCGCGGATGGTGCCGGAAGTGGAAATCATTGCCGTCGCCTCGCCAACACCGGGCAAGGCCGGCCGCTTCGCCCAAGAGCGAGGCATCCCTCATGCCTTCGAGGACTACCGTGAGCTGCTCCGGCTCCGGGAAGTCCAACTCGTTACGCTTGCCCTGCCGAACTATCTCCATGCTCAGGCGTGCCTGGATGCAGCAGCAGCCGGCAAACATATCCTTTGCGAGAAGCCATTGTGTCGGACCCTGGAGGAGGCCGATCGCATGATCGAGGCTTGTCGGCAGGCCGGCGTGCTGCTGATGTACGCGGAGGAGCTATGCTTCGCCCCAAAGTATGTGCGGGCCAAGCAACTGGTAGATGAAGGAGCGTTGGGCCGGGTCTTTTTGGTCAAACAGAGCGAGGAGCATTTCGGGCCCCATTCGCCGTGGTTCTGGGACGTGAATCAATCCGGCGGCGGCGTACTGCTGGACATGGGCTGTCATTCCATCGAGTTCGCCCGTTGGGTGTTCGGCAAACCAAAGGTCAAGAGCGTTTGCGCTTCCCTGGGTACTTATGTCCACTCCGACAAGACGCGCGGCGAAGACCATAGCTTGTGCATCGTCGAATACGAGACGGGCCAGGTGGGTTTGGCGGAGAACAGCTGGGCCAAGACGGGCGGTGTGGATGATCGCTGCGAAATCTACGGCTCAAGCGGCTTCACGCGCGCCGACCTGCTGCGTGGCAGTGCCCTGTTGACTTACAGCGAAACCGGCTACGGCTACGCCGTCGAGAAGGCTGCCACGACGAAAGGCTACACCTTCACCATGTTTGAGGAGATCTGGAACTACGGCTTCCCACAGGAAATCGCCCATTTTGCCCGCTGCGTGCAGGGCAAAGAGACGCCGATCGAGACAGGTGAAGACGGTCGCGAGGTGTTGAAGATCATCTACGCGGCCTACGAATCAGCCGGTACAGGCAAGCGCATCGACTGGCCCTACCAGCCGCGGAAAGTCGGCAAGCCCATCGACCTGTGGCGGGCCTCATAAGGACATGTTCCCATGAAAAACATTCATATGAAGGATGTTTATAGTAGTTTTATTGCTAATCGCCGTACTGTGCTCGCTGGGGGATTGGCCGGGCTGGGAGTGTCCATGCTATCCGGTACCGAACGCGCTGAGGAACGCCGCAAGGATATCCCCGTTGCTGCTAGGGAGCCGCTGAAAATCACCAAGCTCGAAACGTTTCTCGTCAAGCCGCGCTGGTTGTTTTTGAAAATCCATACCAACGCCGGCATCACCGGATTGGGCGAGCCAATCCTCGAGGGCCGGGCCAAGACCTGTGCCGAGGCCGTCAAAGAAATCGCGCCGTATCTCATCGGCAAAGATCCGCGCCAGGTCGTCCATCATTGGCAGGCCATCTACCGTCATGCCTTCTATCGCGGCGGCCCCATTCTCACCAGTGCGCTCAGCGGCATCGATATCGCCCTATGGGACATCAAGGGCAAGGCACTGGGCGTGCCGATCTACGAACTCCTCGGCGGGCCGACGCGGCAGCGTGTCCGGGTCTATGCCCATGCCCGCAGTCCGGAAAAGCTGAAAGAACTGAAGGATAAAGGCTTCACCGCCTTCAAGACAGGCCCGGCCAAGCGGCGACCGGCGCGCTATGTCGAGACCCCTGCGGAGGTCCATCACATCGCCGATAAGTTCGCCGAGCTGCGCAAGGCCGGCGGCGACAACGTGGATATCGCTATCGATTTCCACGGAGCGATCAGCCCGGCCACGGCCAAGCTGCTCATCAAGGCGCTGGAGCCATATCAACCGATGTTCATTGAAGAGCCGTGCCAGGCCCAGAACCACGATATCATGGCCGAGATCGCCCGCGGCACGCACCTGCCGATCGCCACCGGCGAGCGCGTCTTCACCAAATGGGGTTTCCGCGAAGTTCTGGAGAAGAAAGCGGCGACAATCTTGCAGCCGGACCTGTGCCACGCCGGCGGCATCACCGAATGTCGTCTCATCGCTGGCATGGCCGAGGCATACTATGCTGCCATCGCCCCGCACTGCCCGCTCGGCCCCATTGCTCTGGCCGCTGGTGTACAGCTGGCTGCGTCGATCCCGAACTTCCTCGCCCAGGAGCAAGTCACACTCGGTGACGGCTATCTCAAACAGCCGTTCACGCTGCGCAAGGGCTATCTCGATTTGCCGACAGGACCGGGCCTCGGCATCGAGTTGGACGAACAAGCCATTGCAGATAAAAT
>CADDZH010000222.1 GCA_902812455.1 Chloroflexota bacterium
TCCTCATATATGGTCTCTGTCCTTGAGTATACAGGAGCCCGTGAGCAGCCACAAGAGACAGGCGTGCTTGCAGTATACCTCACCTTCTTCATTGCCTGCTCGCCTCACCAAAGTTGTGTAAGAGCCGGAATGTATGCTATGCTTGAGCCAGAAGCTGGAGGAGATCACCCGAGGAGGCGGGCTATGAAACTGCTGATCTTTCTGCACGGCACGACCATCATGCACCGCAGCGCCCTCGGACACACGCGCGAAGAGCGTGTCCGGCAGGTGCGCGAACAGGAGGCATCGGTGCGCGACTACGCCGCCTATGTTCCGGTGGGCGAGGCGGTGAGCAAGCTGCGCTGCTGGCATGAGCAGGGGGCAGAACTGGTGTATTTGAGCCCACACAGGCAGCAGGAGGATGTTGACAAAGATCAGGCCGTCCTGAGCGCCTATGGATTTCCCGAAGGTGAGATTGTCTTTCGCCAGCCGGGCGAAGGGTATCAAGACGTGGCCGGGCGCGTGCTGCCGGACGTGCTGATTGAGGATGACTGCGAGAGCATCGGCGGAACGGGCGAGATGACCTATCCGCACATCCATCCAGAGATGCAGGCTCACATCACCTCGATTGTCGTCAAAGAGTTTGAGGGCATCGATCACCTGCCCGATGATCTGGCAGCGCTGAAGCAGCGGGGAGGATAGGAGCCATGCGCGCTGATCGGCTGCTTTCCATGCTCTTGCTCTTGCAGGCCAACCGGCGCATCACCGCGCAAAAGCTGGCGGAAAAGCTGGAAGTCTCGGAGCGCACCATCTACCGCGACCTGGAGGCGCTGAGCGCCGCCGGGGTGCCCGTCTATGCCGAGCGCGGCCCTGGCGGCGGCTGCACGCTGCTGGGCGACTATCGCACCACCCTGACCGGGCTGAACGAGGCCGACGTGCGCACGCTGCTGCTTTCCGGCGTGCCCCGGCCCCTGGCCGACCTGGGCTTAGATAAAGCGCTGGAGGTCGCCCTGCTCAAGCTGCTGGCGGCGCTGCCTTCGGCGCGCCGCCCCGACGCCGAGCGGGCGCGCGGACGCCTGCATCTGGATGCCGCCGCGTGAAACACGCCCTCCAGCGACGAGATCCCCCACCTGCGCCTCTTGCAGGAGGCCGTCTGGCAGGAGCGCAAAGTGCGCTTGAGCTATCGCACGCGCAGCCGCGTCGTCAGCGAGCGGCTGGTTGAGCCGCTGGGGCTGGTCGCCAAGACCAATGTCTGGTACCTCGTCAGCCAAAAAGAAGGCGAGATGCGCGTCTACCGCGTCTCGCGGATACAATCCGTCGTCCTGACCGATGAACCCTTCGAGCGCCCCGATAACTTCGATCTGGCCGCCTACTGGGCGGACTGGTGCGCCCAGTTTCGCGCCACCTTCACGCAGTATTCAGCCACGCTGCGCCTGGCGCCAGAGGCTGTTCGGCTCCTGGCCCACTTCTTCGGCGAAGGCGCGCAGGCCCTGCTTGATCAGAGCGACCCGCCCGATGCCGAGGGCTGGATTACCCTGCGCCCCACCTTCGAGACCATCGAGGCAGCGTGCAACATGGCGCTGGGTCTGGGTACGCTGGTAGAAGTGCTGGAGCCCGCCGAACTCCGCGAGCGCGTCATACGCCAGGCCGCCAGCATCGTCGCCTTCTATGAGCAGCGGGCGGCAAACACGACCCAATCCAGTTGAAGCGGTATTGCCTGTAGCGCCAGCCACGCGGCTTTCGCAGCGCTGCGCTGATGTCCTGAGGTGCCAGGCAGTACAATGGTACTAGCCTCATGGCCGAGTGCTTGCGCTTTTCACCGTTTCCCGCTAGACTATAAGTGAGAAAGAAGGCGGACGCTTTGATGGCTGCTCGCCAGCCTATCGAAGCAGCCGATGTCGTTCATCGAGGATAGAGGCCATGTTAGGACGGGTTAAGGGCCAGCGGGACAGGGATGCCAGGCCGCATGACGAACCTTCCTTGCCGGAACAGGAAGCTGCGCGCTACGACGCGCGCCAGTGGGACCAGGAAGACAGCGCCGCCGCATCCTACAACGCTGACGCCCCGCAGCACGTGGAAGATGCTGCCTCACCAGGCCAGGAAACCCCCGCGCACGCAGACCTGACCGCTGCTCCTGATCGCTATGCTCCCGCTCCGTATGCAGCATCTGAAGAACCCTACGACGCTTCCTATCCCGATGATGAAAGCTCCGACTACGACGCCGAGGAAGAGGCTGAGCAGGACTGGTACGACGAAGACGATCAAGGCGAAGAAGGCAGCGAAGAGCAGGCCCTGGAGCCCTACGCGCCGCCTCTACCGCCGGTGCGGCGCGGCCTCATTGGCGCGGCGCTTTTGCGTCTGGCTGGCGAGGGCCGAGAACTGGCAAGACTGGAGGCGCGTGTCACCGGAGCCATCATGGTTCCCGGCAGCGGCAAAGTCGCCCGGCCCGGGTCGTTCGGCCACACGCTGTTCTCTCCCCGCGCGCACCGCCCCCGCCCGTTCTTGATGTTCATCTCTATCATCGCCCTCGCCCTGCTGACGCTGACCGC
>CADDZH010000223.1 GCA_902812455.1 Chloroflexota bacterium
GGGATGGGCGGGGGCCTTGCGCTTGCCCTCGCGCCTCATCGCTCCCCCAAAAACCTACCTTTGTAAGTGTAAACGCCATTCCGCCCCTATATAGGCCGTCCCCATACAATAGTGGCATAAACCTGCACTTCGACCTGCCCATTAGTGATGTACCTGCTTACAAGTTTGCTCACCTCGTTGTCAAAGCCGGCTGCGGCCTCCTTGCCCAGAGACTTACGCGAGAGGCTGCTCGTTGCATGAAACGATTCAATGTAGTCATGGAGGGATTGCGCAAATGGAACGGGAGCAGTTTGCGCCTCACCAAATTTTTTAAAGAGGTTGCGTTTTTCCCATTCCTCGATTAAATTGACGGGCTGGTAGTTCGGGTTGGTAGAGTAGTGTTTGATGATCTGGCCTATCTCCTCATCCCATGGGAGAGGCTCCCGTTCCACATTCAGCAGGGCTACATATCCATGCGGAGTGAGAGCATCCCGGAAGCGCGGGAAGACGACATCCCAATCCATCCAGTGCAGGCTCTGGCCGCCGGTAATCAGTGCATAGGGTGGATAAAGCGGCGCTACCTCCGCCGGGCCGTAAATCCAGCGCAGTTTCGGGTTGTCGCCATTGGGGAGCGTTTTGCCTTTTTCGATCATGGGCAGCGAGAAATCGAGGGCATCAACACGCTCGACGCGCTCAACGAGCCTGCGAGCAATATCGCCGCTGCCACTACCTACATCGAGCACAGCTCGCGGCTCATCAGTAATGAGGCTCACGAGAATGTCAAAGGTCTCTTCAGGATAAGTTGGCCGGAGATGATAGGCATCGACTACGCCCCGATCGCGAAAGCGTGTTGCATGTTCGAGTCCGAGATGTTCGGGTCGAGGTCTAGATGGCATCGTTCAATCACTCCATAGGTGAGCAAGCGTTGTATTCAGGAACTCCCATAATTCTTGCACATCCTGTTCTGTTGTGCGCAAGTTGCCAATAGCAATGCGGATGGTAAATTTACCATGCAGTTTGGTGTGGGACAGGAAGAAGCGACCAGAGGCGTTGATGTCGTTCATGATGCGTTCGTTCAGGGCATTGAGCTGATCCTCGTCATCCAGGCCTTGTGGGTGAGCGCGGAAACACACGGTGCTGAAGGGTGTAGGAGCCAGCCGCTCAAAATTGGGGGATTCGTCGATCCATTGTGCGATAAGATGGCCCAGGCGGATATGCTCGTGGATGCGTGCCGCGATCCCTTCCTGGCCAAAGTAGCGCAGGATCATCCAGAGTTTGAGAGAGCGGAAACGACGGCCAAGCGAGGTGCCATAATCCATAAAGTTGGGCACTTCCTCACCCGCACCCTCCGCGCTGCGCAGGAATTCGGGAACCAGGCTGAAGGCTGCTTTGACGGCAGCAGGCTTACGGGTGTAGAAGACGCTGCAATCGATGGGTGTAAAGAGCCACTTATGCGGGTTGACGATCAAAGAATCGGCGCGCTCGCAGCCATCTAAGACCCAGCGCATGGTGGGATCGACGGCAGCAGAGCCACCATAAGCGCCATCGACATGCAGCCACAGCCCGTAACGCTCGCAAATATCAGCGATTTGCGCAACGGGATCGATGCTGGTGGTTGAGGTCGTGCCAACGGTGGCAACGACAGCAAATGGCCGCCAGCCAGCCGCAATATCCTCCTGAATAGCGCGTTCCAGTTCTGCAACATCCATACGGAACTGGCTATCTATGCCGATCTTACGCAGTCCTTCCAGGCCAACACCCAGCACGATACCAGCCTTGTCAACCGATGAGTGGGCTTCTTGTGAGGCATAGTAGCGCAAGCGCGGCACCTCAGGACGACCAGCCAGACCTTTCTGCCGGATTTGCAGGTCGGAGAGGGCTTCACGAGCGGCAGCCAGGGCGTAGAGCGTGCCAGAAGAGGCTGTATCGTTAATGACGCCGAAGAGCGGGTGAGGCAGGCCGAGCATCTGCCGCAGCCAGTCGAGCGTGACCTGCTCCAGCTCGGTAGCGGCAGGTGATGTGCGCCAGAGCATGGCGTTGACATTCAACGCGCCTGCCAGCATCTCGCCCAGGATACCGGGACCGGAGCCTGTGATGCTAAAATACGCCATAAAACCTGGAGCATTCCAGTGTGTGATGCCCGGCATAATTACGCGGTCAACATCGCCCAGGATCGTTTCCATTGCTTCGGGTTCTGTAGGCGGCCGGTCAGGTAGAGAGCGGCGAATATCGCCGGGTACGGTCTGGGCCAGTACCGGGTAGTTTTCTACGTTGGCCAAATAGTTGGCGATCCAATCGACGACTTCGTGGCCATAGCGCCTGAAGTCCTCAGGGGTCATGTCGCCGGTAATGCCTGGCTGCTGGGCAAGATCAAGCGGTGGGTTATCGTGCATAGTACATTCCTGGCTTTCTGATTTAGTTTCTTGGCATCCACAAGGAGCTTACAACATAGGTAGGTTTTTTTACCCCGTCGTAGGGGC
>CADDZH010000224.1 GCA_902812455.1 Chloroflexota bacterium
GCCCTCCCTACGAAAAATACTATGAATTGAGCAAGTAGCCGTGCGGAACGTGGGTTATAGCCCACATGAGCAGTTATGATAGAGAGTTTCCATACCTGATCTGCGTGAGCAGATGAAACGTTCATCTATCGAGCCGCTGCGTCAGCCGCCTGGTCTTCTGGCTGATTTCCTTGACCATCGTTTCAGCCACAGACCCGCTGGCCTGCCCCTGCGTTAGCTGGCTGAGCGCCGCCTGGGTTTCGGGGTCCAGATTCGCCAGCACGTTGGGCGCCAGGCGCGTCGTCACCTTTCCGGTCTCCCGGTACTCGTCCAGCGCGCGCGTCACCAGCCGATGCGCGCTGGCCTTCTCGGCCATATTCATCACCTCGGCATTTATCCCCTGGGTCTGCGCCGCATCGGCAACATATTCAACGATGGCGTCGGCGGCCACGGTCTCGTTAAAGAGGCCCAGATTGGGCACATCATAGGCCACCTCCACGTGTGCCAGCCGGAAGCTGCCAGGGCGCTGCGCCAGCACCATCAGCTCTACCAATACAGCCTGCGGCGTGCCGCGCTCAATATCGCCCAGCGGCACCAGCACCCGCCGATCAGACAGGCCCGTCTGCCCCAGGTCGCTGATCAACGGCAGCGTCTTCATGACCCGGCGCGGCGAGACCCCCATTGGCAAATCCAGCGTCATCGTCGCGTTGCGCACGGCCACTGCCGCCGCGCTCTGAAACTGCTGCTGGAAGACGGCCAGCGCGTCCGCAGGCTGGCGGATAAACTCTGCCGGTTGCCCGCGGCTGCGCGTCCCGATTTCATCCAGCAACTTCTCGTTCCATTCCGATCCCACGCCCATTGGATGAATGGGAATCGCCAGAATACGGGCGCGATCCGCCAGTTCCAGACACTTGTTTTTGTTCGAGGTGCGCCCATCCGTCAGCAGCACCATGCGCGTCACCACCTGCGGGCTATGCCGCTTTTGTAGCTCCTCCAGTCCAAGGGCCATGCCCCGCCCCATCTGCGTGCCGCCGCCCGCGCGCAGCCCCCCGACCAGAGCCTGGAGCGCCATCTTATTGCTAACCAGTTGGGCGGGGACAATCACCTTGCCGTGGCCCGCAAATGAGACCACTGAAACCGTATCCTCCGGCAGCATCTGATCGATCAGCATATTCACTGCTGTACGCACCGCCTCGATCTTCTTCCCGCTCATCGAGCCAGAGGTATCCAGCACAAAACAGAAGTTCAGGGGAAAGCGCACCGCCTGTATGGCGTCCGTCGCCTGCACCGTCGCCAGCACATAGGCCAGCTGCCCTGCCGGTGAGACCGCCATGCGCGGGCGACCTACCTGGCAATGCAGGTGCAGCGCCGGAACGTGCTCCCGCTGCCCGGTAGCATGCCCGCCTCTGCCAAATATCATCGTTCTCTCTCCCCTCTTCGCTCAAGGCGCGCGCTTTCTGGCCTGCTGGTGAGGTTTGCTGCCGCCGCCCTCCAGCGGATCGCCCTCTTCCATACGCTCGGTCATGCGCCGGGTGCGCGTATTGATGCCCTTCATGATCACTGCTGCCTGCTCCGGGGCAACCTGCCCGGCCATCAACTGCTCCAGCTGCGCGCGCGTCAGATCATCCAGCATCGCCGTGGCGTGGCTCGCCATGCGCACCGTAGTGCGCCCGGTTCGGCGGTATTCATCCAGCGCCCGGTTCACCAGCCGATAGGCATTGGCGCGCTGGGCGTAAGCTATAACCGTCTCATCGACAGCCTGCGCCTGTGCCGGATCGTTCACAAACGTCACCAGCATGTCCTGGCGCAGGCGCTGCTTCATCAAGCCCAACAGCGGCACATCGTAAGTCAGCTCCACCTGCGCGATGCGAAAGTGCCCCGCTGTGCGTGGCTCCATCAACAACTCGAACAGCACTCCCTGCGTCGTGCCGCGCGCCAGATCCCCCAGCGCAACCTCGACCTTCATGGCATGCAGCACCGCCTCGCCTAGATCATCGACGATAGGCAGCATGCGCACCGCCCGCCGCGCGACCACCCCAGGCGGCAGGCGCAGCAGCAGCATCGTGTTGCGCACCGCGACCGCCGCAGCCTGCTGGGCCTGCTGTTGAAAGATACGTACCATATCTTCCGGGTGTTGCACAAATTCCGCTGGCATGCCGCCGCTGCTGTTCCCCAGCTCATCCAGCAGCGTCTCATCCCAGTTCGCGCCCAGCCCCAGCGGATAGATGCCCACGCCCCAGGCGCGCGCCTGCTCGGCCACCTCGCGGCACTCGGCCTCATCCCCTGACGTGCGGCCATCCGTCAGCACCACCATGCGGCTGACCACGTCCGGGCGCATATATTTGCTCAGTTCCTGCAAACCCGCGCGCAGACCCTCAGACATCCTCGTGCCGCCCCAGGCGCGCATGCCCTCCACCGCCGCCTTGATCGCGCTTTTATCCTGCACCGGCTGGGCAGGCACAATCACATCGGCCTT
>CADDZH010000225.1 GCA_902812455.1 Chloroflexota bacterium
ACTCAATTTTGATTTAGCCTTAATTGCCCAAAAGGCAAAAAGTACGGTGACTCCCGTCATCATTACTAATTTTGGAGATTTGAAATCGTTGTCAAAAACTGAAGGAAAAGCTGCTGTGAAAGGTAAAACAGAAATCATGACAGCAGTTGGCGGAAAGGAAACTAACATGAATAAAGAGCGATCACAAGACCCTCTTCGCCGGACAGCAGAAGAAGTGTTAGAGGCCGTTGGAGGTAAGGAGAATATTGCAGCGGTCACTCACTGTGTAACGCGTCTTCGCTTTGCCTTAGCCGACGAAGGCCGAGTTAACAAAGAAAAACTAAACCATATTGACATGGTAAAGGGTTCGTTCTCGGCAAGCGGTCAATTCCAAGTCGTCATCGGCCAGGGGACTGTTGACAAAGTCTACGCGGAATTAATTGATGTGGCAGAACTGCAACAAGGCAGCAAACAAGATGTCAAGGATGCAGCAGCACAAAAGCTAAATCCGCTTCAAAAGGCGATCAAAACACTCGGTGATATTTTTATACCGATTCTTCCTGCGATTGTTACGGCAGGTCTATTAATGGGGATTAACAATATCCTGACGGGTAAAGACATTTTTTACGCAGGCAAAGCATTTATAGATGTTCACAAAAACTGGGCGGATTTTGCCAATATCATCAACTTAATCGCCAACACTTCTTTTGTTTTCTTACCAGGATTAATCGGATGGAGCGCTGTAAAGCGTTTCGGCGGCAGTGAACTGTTTGGTATTGTGCTTGGTTTAATGTTAATTCATCCCGACTTATTAAATGCTTGGAGCTATGGCGACGCGGTTGCAAAAGGCACAGTCCCATACTGGCACATATTTGGACTTAGCATTCAAAAAATCGGTTACCAAGGGCAAGTATTACCAGTTCTTTTGGCATCCTATTTATTAGCGAAAGTTGAGCTCTGGTTAAGGAAAAGAATTCCGGATGCGTTCCAGCTGTTGCTTGTGGCACCTATTACATTTTTAGTAACAGGATTTTTAACCTTCTTACTTATTGGTCCATTAACATTCGGAGTTGCCCATGCATTAACTTCCGGAGTGGAATGGATTTTCAATCACTTTGGGTTCTTGGGCGGTATGATTTATGGCGGATTATATGCCGTTTTAGTTGTAACCGGTATGCACCATACATTCCTTGCAGTAGATTTGCAGTTAATTGCAAGCACAGGAAAAACCTTCTTATGGCCTATGCTTGCACTGTCCAATATCGCACAAGGTTCAGCCGCATTAGGAATGGCGCTGGTTTCTAAAGAAGAGAAGTTAAAGGGATTATCGTTTACATCTGCTGTTTCTGCCTTCTTAGGTATTACGGAACCAGCGATGTTTGGTGTAAATCTCCGATTCCGCTACCCGTTTTATGCGGCCATGATTGGTTCAGCCATCGGAGGCATTCTATTATCGGTTAATCATGTGCAGGCTACTTCCATTGGTGTAGGCGGGCTTCCAGGATTCCTATCTATTGTTAGAGAAAACTGGGGGATTTTCTTCATCGGAATGGCGATCGTGATCGTCGTTCCTTTAGTGATTACCTTCATTATTGGAAAAGCAAAGAAAGAAGCTTAAAAATCAAGGAATAGTATCTAGGTAGATGCCTAGGTACTTTTCCTGTTAATAGGATTGGTGAAAATATGGAACAGCAATGGTGGAAAAAATCAGTAGTCTATCAAATCTATCCAAAAAGTTTTCAAGACACAACGGGAAATGGTGTCGGGGATCTTCAAGGAATCATCAAGCGCTTAGATTATTTGAAAAAACTTGGAGTTGACGTTTTATGGCTAACCCCTATTTATGCTTCTCCGCAAAAGGACAATGGATATGATATAAGTGATTATTATGAGATACATCATGAATACGGAACCATGGAAGACTTTGATCAACTGTTAAATGAAGCGCATCAGCGTGATCTAAAAATCATCATGGATATCGTTGTCAATCATACCTCTACAGAACATAAATGGTTCCAAGAGGCACGAAAATCAAAGGACAATCCATACCGGGATTTTTATATTTGGCGTGATCAGCCAAATAACTGGGAATCAAAATTTGGAGGCTCTGCATGGGAGTTTGATGAAACAACAGGACAGTATTATCTTCATTTATTCGATGTCACCCAGGCAGATTTAAATTGGGAAAATGAAGAAGTTCGGCGCCAAGTGTTTGAGATGATGCGTTTTTGGTTTGAAAAAGGGGTAGACGGATTCCGTTTGGATGTAATCAATTTAATTTCAAAAAATCAGCAGTTTCCTGATGATGAAACGGGTGACGGCAGAAAATACTATACGGATGGGCCACGCATTCACGAATATATTCATTTAATGAACAAAGAAGTGTTTTCGAAACATGATGCTTTAACAGTTGGCGAAATGTCGTCCACGAC
>CADDZH010000226.1 GCA_902812455.1 Chloroflexota bacterium
CGGAACGGCCCGCGCGCCCACGAAGCGAGCGCGCTCCACGAGGGCAAGCCGGGCAGACAGTTGCTCAGGAACAGGAACAGCCGCAGGCGCAAGCACAGGTACAGCCTCAGGAGCAGCCTCAGGAACAGGCACGGCCAGAGGCCCAGGCACAGGAGCAGGGTAGGGAACGTGTACAGCGCCAGCCGAGGCAACAGGGCGAGCGCCGATCGCGCTCTCAGGGAAGCCGTGCGCAGCGCCAGCCGAGGCAACAGGGCGAGCAGGCTCCGGCAGCTACACCCCAGCCTGAGTCTGCTGGAGCACCTGCGGAATCTTTGCCCGCAGAGACTTCCCCAGCGCCGGAGCAGCCGGCTGCGCCAGAAGCTCCGGAGTTACCACCGGCGCCAGAGACCGGTACTGGCGAGAGCCAGAGCGAGTAGAGGAGGTTTGTCGTCATGCTATTGGCACCATCACGGACAAAATACCGCAAACAGCAGCGCGGCCGTTTGAAGGGAACTGCTCACAAGGGCAATACGCTCGCCTTTGGCGACTATGGCTTGCAGGCGCTGGAACCCTGCTGGCTGGAAGCTCGCCAGATCGAGGCCGCCCGTATTGCGCTCACCCGCTTCATGAAGCGCGGGGGCAAAGTATGGATCCGTGTTTTTCCAGATAAGCCGATTACGGCTAAGCCAGCCGAGACACGTATGGGGAGCGGCAAGGGCGCGGTCGATCACTGGGTAGCCGTTGTCAAGCCGGGGCGCATCATCTTCGAGGTTGGTGGCGTGAGTGAAGAAGTCGCTAAGGAAGCAATGCGCCTGGCAAATCACAAGCTGCCCATTGCCTGCCGCTTTGTCACAAGAGAGGAGGCAGAAAGTGCCCAAGCTTAGGGAACGCAAGAAGCAGATTGCTGAATATAGCGCAAGTGAGGCGCAGCGAGAACTCAGGGATTTGCGTGTGAAGCTGTTTAATCTGCGCTTGCAGAAGCAGCGCGGCGAGGTCAAGAACAATCGGATCTTTGCCCAGACACGCAAAGATATCGCCCGTCTCTTATATCGCCTGTCAGAGTTAGAGAGGTTGGAGAGAGAAGAATGACGCAGCAGAGTGCAACTCCCACGCCCGGCCAGGCGACAGCCCCCAGGAGGCGGCGCCAGCAAAAAGTGGGCCGCGTGGTGAGTAACAAAATGGATAAAACGATTGTCGTGGCAGTCGAAAGGCTGAAAAGACATCGTATCTATAAGCGGACATACAGGCAGACAAAGCGCTTTTACGCCCACGACGAGCAGAATGCCTGCCAGATCGGCGACATTGTGCGTATCGAGGAAAGCCGGCCGCTCAGCAAATTGAAACGCTGGCGCCTGGTTGAAATCGTGAAGCCCAGCGCTGGCATCGTTCCAGTAGAGGAGGTGCTGGCTCAGGTTGAGCCTGACCTGACACCTGAAGAGGCGAGCGAGCTAGAAACCGCAGAGGAAGAAGAAGGGGAAGGAGAAGAGGAATGATCCAGCCGCACACACGCCTGAAAGTAGCCGATAACACCGGCGCAAAAGAAATCATGTGTATTCGTGTCTTGAGCGGTTCAAATAAGCGTTATGCCCGCGTCGGGGACGTAATTAAAGCAACCGTCAAGCAAGCTGCGCCTAACGGGCAGGTGAAAAAGGGCGAAGTCGTAGACGCGGTGATCGTGCGCGTAGCTAAAGAATATGCGCGACCTGACGGGTCTCATATTCGCTTTGATGAGAATGCCGCAGTGATCATTGCTGCCGGCAACAATCCACGAGGAACACGCATCTTCGGGCCAGTGGCGCGCGAGCTACGCGAGAAAAACTTCATGAAGATCATTTCGCTTGCGCCTGAAGTGCTCTAATGCAAAGGCAAGAGAGCGGTTAGGGAATGGGGGTGCAGGGGGCGAAGCCCCCGCCGGGGTTTTGGGGTGTCCCCCCAACTTTTCTTATTCCCTAAAAAGGTTTGTTCAAAGTGCTCTAATGAGGATAGAACATGGCAACAAAACAAAAAGAGAAAAAGCCTCTCCACCTCGCCAAGATGGATATCAAGAAAGGCGATACCGTCTTGATCATCACGGGCAAGGATAAAGGCAAAGAGGGAACGGTTTCACGGGCCATGCCGCAGGTAAGCAAGGTCATTGTTGAAGGCCTAAACATCGTCAAGAAGCATGTGCGCCCGCAGGGACAGACCCGGCAAGGAGGCATCATCGAAAAGGCGATGCCTATCCATGTCTCCAATGTCATGCTTAAATGCACCGAGTGTGGGCAACCTACGAGGGTCGCACATGATCGCCGGCCGATGGGAGCCGATCAAAAATTGCGCAAGGTGCGCATATGTAAGAAGTGCGGCAAGGTGATTGAAGACCGGACGAGGAGTGGTTAAAGCGTATGGCATCAAGGTTG
>CADDZH010000227.1 GCA_902812455.1 Chloroflexota bacterium
GTATGCAGCCTCCAATTCCTCTTGTTTTTTTGTACTGAGGGGTGATAAGCTACAGGCAGAAGCGTTGTTGAGATGAATGGTGAGGAGTGGATCCATGCGATCATCTGCTGTTTGCTGCAAGCCACAATTGGAAGGAGAAGGGACTGATGCCTGATGCACCACATGCGGATCGCGCAACATCTCGTGCTCCGGCTCCCCTGCACATCAGTTCTGCCAACCTCGACCAGCTCCTGGAAATCTCCCCGGATGCCTTGATCGTCGTGGATGAAGCCGGAACGATCATCATGGCAAACGAGCAGGCCGCGACCTGCTTTGGCTACGGGCGAGCTGAACTGGCGCAGATGCCGCTGGAGAGCTTGCTGCCTGCACGCTTCCGCGCCCTGCATGTGGCGCACCGCCAGCACTATGCCAAATCGCCGCGCACACGTCCAATGGGCCAGGGTCTGCAACTGGTCGCTCTGCGCAAAGACGGCACGGAATTCCCGGTTGATATCAGCCTGCGTCCCGTGCTGCTGGATGGCGTCCTGCATGTGATCGGGGCCATTCGCGATGTGACCGAGCAGCGCCGCGCCGAGCAGGAGCGGGTGCTACGCTTAGAGCAGATCCGCTTGCAGGCCGCATTGATTAATCTGGCACGGGATGCCATTATTGTGCGTGATCCCATCGACCGTGTGCTCTTCTGGAATCGGGGAGCCGAAGACCTCTATGGCTGGACGAGCCAGCAAGCCCTGGGCCACCTCACGCACAACCTGCTCCGCACTCGCTTCCCTACCAGTCGGACCAGCATTGAGGAGCATCTCGCACGCGAGGGGCATTGGGAAGGCGAACTGACCCACACCTGCCGCCATGATCGCACGGTGCTGGTTGAAAGTCGCCAGGTGCTCTTCCGCAATGAAGAGGGCCAGCCGAGCGCTATCCTGGAGATTGATCGCGACATCACCGCGCGCCGGGCCGCCGAGCAGGCCGAGCAGCAGGCGCATGCCAGCACGGAGGCCCGACTGGCCTTCCTCCAGCAGATCCTCGATGCCTTGCCCAGCAGCATCTATCTGGTCTATGGACCAGAAGCGCGCTTGCTGCTCGCCAATCGGGCCGCCAGCCAGGTATGGGGCGCACCGTGGCCGCTGGATCAGCCCATGCAGGAGTTCCTGCGCCTCCAGCAGATTGCGCTCTTCGATCCACAGAGGCGTCCCTTACCGGCTGAGCGCTATGCCACACTGCGCGCCGTGCGGGAGGGAGAGACGGTGCTCCAGCATCAGGAGACCATTCGGCGTGCTGACGGCTCAAGTCTGCCGGTGCTGGTCAACGCGGTGGTCTTGTCGATGCAGCCCCCCTGGAAGTCGCTCTCTCAGGGGGAGCGAGTGGCGCTAGTGATGCATCAGGAGGTGACGGCGCTCAAGGAGGCCGAGGCGCTCAAAGACGAGTTTGTGGGGATTGCCGCCCATGAACTGCGCACCCCGCTCTCCGCGCTCAAGGGATTCGTCGATATGCTGCTGCTGCAGACGCGGCGCGGGCATGGGCCAGCGCTTGCCGACTGGCAGCAGGAAGCGCTGGAAGAGATTGAGCAGGCAACGGGCCGGCTGGTGACGCTCACCGAAGATCTGCTTGATGTCACGCGCTTACAGGCCGGACGCTTGCAGGTGCATCGGACTCCAACTGACCTGAGAAGCATAATTCGACGTGTGGCAGGCCAGATGCAGCAGACTACAGCACACCATCAGGTGGAGGTGCGTACTCCAGAACACCCCATCGTAGCTGAAGTTGACCTGGAGCGCATGGAGCAGGTGCTGACCAACCTGATCGGCAATGCCATCAAGTACAGTCCGCAGGGCGGGCCGGTGCTGATTACGCTGGAGGCTGACCCGGCGGAGCATAGCGTGCAGGTGAGCGTGAGAGATCAGGGGATCGGGATTCCCAGGCACCAGCATGCGCAGATCTTCGGGCGCTTCATGCGGGCAGATAATGCCCGCTTCTGGGGCATTGGCGGCACCGGGCTGGGATTATACCTGTGCCGGGAACTGATTGAGCGGCATGGCGGGCGTCTCTGGTTTGAGTCTGAAGAGGGGAAAGGCTCCACGTTCTCGTTCACGTTGCCGTTGGTCTCTATTGGGGATACAGGGCCTTTATGAACTACAGCCAGGCAGTATCTGCACCATCGTTAGAGTGCAATCTTGACTACAGAGGTCACGCCAGGAAAGCTTTCCTGGCGTGACCAGTCTTCGTCCGTCTCGCCTATTTAGCGTATTCGATCAGGGTGATCAGCCCGCCCATTTCGTCGCCTGATTGATTCGGGTTCATCAGGTGCGAGAGGATGTGGCAGTGCAGCGGATAGATGCTCCCCGGCGCGGCCCAGGCATAGAAGATCGCATCATACG
>CADDZH010000228.1 GCA_902812455.1 Chloroflexota bacterium
CCTCCTCCTCAAAGACGCGGATAAACTCCTCGCCAATGATCTTACGCTTCTGCTCGGGATCGATCACATCGGCCAGGCGGCTCAGAAAACGCCGGCGCGCATCGACCACGACCAGCGGGATGTGCAGGTGGCTGCTGAAGGTGTCAACAACCTGTTCGCGCTCACCGGCTCGTAGCAGGCCGGTATCGACGAAGACACACGTCAACTGATCGCCGGCGGCGCGATGCACCAGCAGAGCCGCCACCGCCGAATCGACGCCGCCGGAGAGACCGCAGATGATCCGCTCATCGCCGACGCGCTGGCGAATCTGCGTCACGGCCTCCTCGATGGCCGAGCCGGGCGTCCAGGAGGGTTCACAGCCGCAGATGCGGAAGAGGAAGTTGCTGATGATGGTCTTGCCCTGCGGGGTGTGCGTCACTTCGGGATGAAATTGCAGGCCGACCAGGCCCTCCGGGCTGGCGATGGCCGCGACGGGATTGCTCTCGCTGCAAGCCAGCAGGCTGAAGCCCGGCGGCAGTTCATCGACGCTATCGCCGTGGCTCATCCAGACCGGCATGCGCAGAACCGGCGCGTCCGCACTCTCCCGCTGTGGGGAGGCGTCGATCCCCTCGAAGATGCGATAGAGCTGCTCGTCGCGGGCGACGCCAGCCGGCACCTCGATGGTGGCCGGGCCATACTCGCGCAACCCATGAGCGGGCGC
The DNA here is from genome assembly GCA_902812455.1 of Chloroflexota bacterium. The sequence goes on from CADDZH010000228.1 coordinate 701, forward strand.
GACGTGTCCACCGAGTTGCAGGGCCAGCAATTGCATCCCGTAGCAGATGCCCAGAACGGGCAAGCCGCTGTGCAGGATCGCAGGATCGCAGGCAGGCGCATGCTCGTCGTAGACGCTGGCCGGGCCGCCGGAGAGAATGAAGCCCTTGATGTCGAGATGCTGGTTTTCCCGCAATTGTGCCAGCGTCGCGCTCGCGGGCACAAGTTCACTATAGACATGACACTCGCGCACGCGCCGCGTGATGAGCCGGCTGTACTGTGAACCAAAATCGAGAACGATGATCGCCTGCCGGCGCTCCTGGGAATGCATAGGTGTGATTATTTCTCCTCAGCCATTCATCTAAGTCTCGGGGAGATTCTATGGGGATTACCTGTCCCCCAGGCAGGGTCCCCCATGCCCCGGCAGGAGGCTATGCCTCCTGCACCTCCTTTTTTATTAGATACGCGCCGGGCCACCGGCCACGTAAATAATCTGACCGGTAACGTAGCTCGCCTCCTCAGAACAGAGGAAGCAGATGACGTTGGCGACATCACGCGGCTGCCCCACGCGCCTCACCGGGATGCGCTTCGCGGCCTCCTCCATCACCTGCTGCGGATCGAGGCCCTGGCGGCGAGCCGTGGCACGCGTCATCTCGGTATCGATAAAGCCGGGCGCGACAGCGTTAACGGTAATGCCGAACTGGCCCAGCTCAATAGACAACGTGCGCGTAAAGCCCTGCAAACCGGCTTTGGCCGAGGAATAATTCGCCTGGCCGCGATTGCCCAGGGCGGAAGTCGAGGAGAGCGAGACAATGCGTCCGTAGCCCTGCTTCACCATGTACGCCTGGGCCGCGCGGCTGCACAAGAACGCGCCTTTCAGATGGACGTTCATCACCGTATCCCAATCCTCCTCCGTCATCTTGAAGAGCAAATTATCGCGTATGACGCCCGCGTTGTTGACGAGGATATCCAGGCGCCCGAAGCGGCTCGCAGTTTTGTCCACCGCGTCCTGCACCATCGCGCTATCGGCCACGTTACAGGGCGTCACCAGCGCCTCGGAGCCAAGACGATCAATCTCGGCAGCTACCTGCTGGCAGCCCTCGCTATCGATATCCGCGAGAGCGACGCGCGCGCCCTCCTCCGCCATACGCAGCGCGGTAGCGGCGCCAATGCCTCTTCCGGCCCCGGTAACAAAGGCTACTCGTCCTTCAAGTCGTCCCATATGCTTTCCTTTCTGCATCGAAAATAGACCCGGCCTGCTTTCTCAGAGAGCGTCTGCTTCTCCGCCTCCTCGCGCCCGCGGCGCTCACTTTATGTATAGCATTTTGCATACCATCCTGTACATTCCCGGCGCGCGGCTCCGCCGCCTAACGAGAAAGCGAGAATGGTGAGAATCAGATACTCTTTCAAAATTAATGATTGAGTATATCACTTTCTCGCGATTTTGGTTCTCCCTTTTGAAACGTGTCTTTAAGAAGGCTAGTAGCGCGGCGCCTCAATGCAGGTCACACCCTCGTCGCCAACCTGAGCACTATGGCGCACGCCAGCCGGGAGGATCATGCAATCGCCGGGGGCGAGATCTACAGCCTGCGCCTGGCCCAACTCGTCGCGTTGATCGGGAAGCACAAAACGAATGGAGCCGCGCACGCAGTAGAGAACTTTCTCATAGCTATGGCTGTGCACAGCATAAGT
>CADDZH010000229.1 GCA_902812455.1 Chloroflexota bacterium
GGGCAAGATGTTCCCGCTGCTGATGACCGCCGCAGGCACGATCACACCCGCCACTGTGCTGGTGCTGGGCGCGGGCGTCGCCGGGCTACAAGCTATCGCCACCGCCAGGCGGCTTGGCGCCAGAGTAGAAGCCTTTGATGCACGCCCGGTGGTGCGCGAACAGATGCAGAGTCTGGGAGCCACCTTCATTGAGATGGACCTGCCGGAAGATGCGGAAACCGCAGGCGGTTATGCTAGAGAGCAATCTGCCGAGTTTCTCAAGCGCGAGCAAGACGTCATCTGCGCCCGATTCCCCAGGGTGGATGTGGTCATCAGCACAGCGCAGGTCTTTGGCAAACGCGCTCCACTCCTGATTACGGCTAAAATGGTCGAGTCCCTGCGCCCGGGATCGGTGATCGTTGATTTGGCCGCTGAACAAGGCGGCAACTGCGAACTGACGCAGCCAGGCCGAACTATTGAACACGCAGGCGTCACCATTATTGGCGCGACAAATGTGCCTGCCCTGCTGCCCATTGATGCCAGCCAGCTATACGCCCGCACAGTCGTCAACCTGTTCCGCTACCTCTATTCGGCCGCCGGGCCTCAACCTGACAGCACGGACGAACTGGTGAAAGGGGCTTGTGTGACCCGCAGCGGGGCAATCGTGCATGAACTGCTCCAGTCGTCGCTGAAAGCAGAGGTGTCCAGATGAATGGTGTCCTGTTTGAATCACTCTACATTCTGGTCCTAGCGGGGTTTCTGGGGTTCGAGGTCATCCGCAAGGTGCCGCCGTTGTTGCATACGCCGCTCATGTCCACCACCAATGCGATCTCCGGCATCTCCCTGGTGGGATCGCTCGTCGCGGCAGGCAGCGGCCAGAGTGTTGTCAGTACCGTGCTGGGGACTATTGCCGTGACTGCAGCCACGATCAACGTGGTCGGCGGCTTTATGATTACTGACCGGATGCTCAAGATGTTTCGGCGGAAGGGGGGTAAACCACAATGAGCGACTTCCTCCTTGCCACCGCCTATCTGGCGGCTTCCATCCTGTTTATCCTGGGACTCAAGGCGCTCAATTCCCCAGAGACTGCCCGACGTGGCATCCTCCTGGCCGAAGCTGGGATGCTGCTCGCGGTGGTTGGCACGCTGCTGCGCAGTGAGATCATCCAGTATCAATGGATTCTCGTTGGGCTGGCTGTTGGTTCCACGATTGGCGCCCTCATGGCGATCTTCATGCCCATGACCGCGATGCCCCAACGGATCGCCATCTCCCACTCCTTTGGAGCACTGGCGGCCACTCTCGTCGGCATCGTGGAATATTACGAACACGGCCTGACCATTGATCACGGGACGATGGCGGCCTTAGGCTTTGAGGTGTTGTTCGGCTCGCTCACGATCACCGGCAGCCTCATGGCCTTTAGCAAGTTACAGGAACTGGTGAGAAGCGCGCCCATCACCTACCGCTTCCAGAATGTCTCGAATATCTTGCTGTTCTTTGCGACGGTGGGCGTCTTTGTCTACCTCATTGGGCAGCCCGGTACGAGCGCATTATTCTACGGCATGGTCGCTGCGGGCTTACTCATCGGCATCCTGATCGTGCTGCCGATTGGCGGCGCGGATATGCCAGTGGTGCTCTCGCTGCTCAATTCGTATGCCGGTCTGGCATCAGCTGCCACCGGGTTAGTTATCTCCAATCACGTGCTGCTGATCGCTGGCGCGCTGGACGGCACCTCCGGCTTCTTCCTGTCCATGATGATGAGTCGGGCGATGAACCGCTCCTTCACCAATGTCCTGTTCGGCGCGGTGGGAGCCGTCAAACCGGGAGCGCAGGCGCAAGCAGAAGCGAAAACGGTCACGCGCTACACCCCGGAAGACGCGGCCTACATCCTGGAAAACGCGCAATCCGTGATCATCATTCCCGGCTACGGCATGGCCGTCGCCCAGGCCCAGCACGCCGTGCAGGAACTGGCTACACTGCTGCTTGAGCGCGGCGCAACGGTGCGCTACGCCATTCACCCGGTGGCCGGGCGCATGCCTGGGCATATGAATGTGCTGCTGGCTGAAGCAAACGTGCCCTATGATCTGCTCTGCGAGCCCGAGCAGATCAACGATGATTTTCAGAGTTCCGACGTGGCTTTGGTCATCGGCGCCAACGATGTGGTCAATCCTGCCGCGCGGTACAAAAAAGACAGCCCGCTCTATGGCATGCCCATCCTCAACGCTGATCAGGCGCACACCATCATGGTCCTGAAGCGCAGCTTGTCCCCAGGCTTTGCGGGCGAGGACAACGAACTCTTCTACGACCAGAAAACGATGATGATCTTTGGCGACGCAAAGGCAACGCTGACGAGCCTAGTCCAAC
>CADDZH010000230.1 GCA_902812455.1 Chloroflexota bacterium
CTCCAACTCCTACACCTACACCACCTCCGACTCCCACGCCCACACCACCTCCTACACCGACTCCTACACCTACGCCTACTCCCACGCCTTCTCCAACTCCTACACCTACGCCTACTCCCACGCCTTCTCCCAGCCCCACAGCGGCTCCGGCACAGGCGGTTATCCCGGAGCAACGAGCATGGAGCTACTTCCTCAACAGCTCCTTCGAATAGTAATAGCTCTACCTGTACCTGTTGATTTCTGTCCTTAACCGCGCTGCTGCTTCCCTCGCGGCTGCGGCAAAATCACTCCCTCGTGAAGCAAAAATGATGCTGCGTGAAGCGTTTATGATCATGCCCCAGCCTCGACTATCCTTGCCTGCCCTCACTGTGGCCTCGATTTCACCGCCCTGTGCCCCAATACCGGGAATAAGGATTGGCATATCGCCAACGATAGCACGAACGTTTTGCAAATCCGCCGGATAGGTTGCCCCAACAACAATGCCGCAATTCCCATTTGTATTCCAGTTTGCGGCTACGTGGCGCGCCACGACCTGGTAGAGCGGCTCCTGCGCATCACCTACAGGCAGGTCTTGCAGCTCACCTGCACCTGGATTTGATGTCTTGACCAGCACGATGATGCCCTTCTCTTTGCGCTCAAGGAAAGGCAACAGAGCTTCTTTACCGAGATAGGGGTGAACGGTAATCGCATCAACACCAACGATGTCGAATGCTGCTCTCACATACCCTGTATTTGTGCTGCCGATATCTGCACGCTTGGCATCTAGAATAACGGGAATGTGCGAGTAGCTTCGTTTTATATACTGCACCGTTCTGATCAGCGCCCGCAATCCCTCGTCCCCCTGCGCTTCATAAAAGGCTGCATTAGGTTTGTAGGCACAGACGAGATCATGCGTGGCATCAATAATGGCGCGATTGAAATTGAAAAGCGCCCCCTCGACCGAGCCTGCCTGTTTCACTGAGGCAGGCAACTGCTCGTAATCCGAGTCAAGGCCGATACACACAAAGTTATCCTGCTGCCAGCATTGTTCAAGCATGGAGACAAAATGTGTTGGCATATTTACTCCTGTGTATTCACATGTGTATGTGCTTTTTGCCGGGCCAAAAACGCTTTGCCCTTGCCAAGTTCGGTATTAACTGGTATATGCTGCTGGCAAAATGGGCACTCTGCCTCAGCGAATGTTTCCAGCGTTATGCTTACCAGCGCGCGAATAGGGACATTACCAACATCTGCAGGCTGGACATTGCCGCGATTGCAGAGCGCGCTCAGGCCAATAACATTGCCAGCATGCTTACGCACCAGCTCGATCACCTGGCGGGCTGAACCACCCGTTGTGAGCACATCTTCGACAACCAGGATATTCTTGCCAGGGATGTACCTGTCGTAGCCGCGCCGGAAAGAAAACGTCTTCTCGGGGCCATCACCCTCTTTTTCGGCATAGACGGCCAGCGTTTCGCCTGCTGTGCGCCGCTGATTCAGGTAGAAGGCAACCCACTGGGACAGTACGATGCCGCCCAGCACAGGGCCAACAACAACGTCGATCTGATCGGCGTCATAAGGGCGAGCCATTTCCTGGCAAAGCGAGGAGATGATCTGTGGGTGCAGGTAGAGCGCGTCCTTGTTGATATAGACAGAACTGTGGCGACCCGACGTGTAGACAAAGTGACTACCAGTAATAATAGCGCCTGCATCCGTAAACATACGCATAATCCAGGGATCGTTCATAGGTTATATTGCCTTTCTTGGTGTTCTTATCATAATGTGTCATGTCAGACGCGATGGGCAACCAATAATATGTTGTCCACGTGGTGGACCAATGATATTGCCATCGCGATAGACCAGGTTGCCGCGTAAGAACGTTGCGATGGGCCTGCCGATGAGTTCCATGCCTTCAAAGACCGACCAGCGGTTTTTCGTGAAAAGGTCTTCTTTCTTTACGTTCCAGGCCCTTATCGTATCAACGACAACGATATCGGCGTCTTTGCCAACCACAAGCCCGCCTTTTTGAGTAAAGCCGAAGATGCGGGCAATATTTTGCGATGTAACCTGGGCAATGCGCACCAGTCCCTCTTCAAGCGTATCCATACCGAAGCGCTTTACCCAGTTGCTGATCAGCACGGGCAGGGCTTCCTGCAAACCGGGCATTCCCGATGCCACCTCCCACACGCTTTTTTTCTGCTTTTCTGCCAGCGTATGAGGAGCATGATCGGTGACTACGGTATCAATTTTCCCCTCGCGCAATAGCTGCCAGAGGCTTGCTTGCGCCGCCGGGGAGCGCAGGGCAGGAGCAATATTGATC
>CADDZH010000231.1 GCA_902812455.1 Chloroflexota bacterium
CGAAAGAACTTCGCCTGGTCGCCCTTGTGGCTGTTGTGGGCAACGGTGGCCGCATTCCACGAGAGCCGATTTTCTTCGTGCAGATCCTTCATCAGACGCTCTTGCCCTTCCCCATCATGTGCCCCTTGTCGGTTGCGGCGGCGTTGGCCCTGGCCTCTTCTCTGGAGCGCGCCATCTCCTCGACGGTCTTGACATGCAGGCGCGCCGCGCCCTCGGTCTGGATGGTTCTGACGCGCGTCCCGTTTCGCATGGCTTCGGCGAGGCGTTCTCTTGCGCGCGGGATCTCATCCCGGTACTGTGGGAGCCACTGCGCCTGCGCCAGAAGCATCTCGTCGGTCATCTGCCAGACCTCCTCGGGATTGCAGACCGCGCCGACCAGCGGATCGTGCAGCATGGCCTGTTTGAGCAGCATCACGTCGCCATGCACGGCGGCCTCCATGCCCATCTGCTGCACGCGTACGCTCGCGGCGCAGGTGGCGGCGCAGGCCATTGGCAGATCGCCGACCACCGGCATGTTGATGCCGTTCTTATCCACGTAGCCGGGGATCTCGATTACGCAGCCGTTGGGCAAGTTGGTGATATGGTTCTGGTTGACGACGTTGAAGTGCCCGCGATAGATGCGGCCCGTCTCCAGCGCTTCGATGATGTACGATCCGTGCTCCTCGCTGCGTCGCTCCGGCGTAATCGGGCGCGGCTCCTCCTTGAGCCAGTTGGGGAAATCGGTCTCGAACCAGTTGCGGCCCTCGGTGCAGACGCGCAGGTAGCCGCCGGTCTCGCCATTGATCCAGCTCGATAGATCGATCCATTGCGGGATCTCGTTGACGCGCTTGCGATACCAGGGCAGATATTCGCTGAGGTGGCCGTTGGACTCGGTGCTGTAGTAGCCGAAGCGGCGCAGCACGTCGATGCGCACCTTCTCGGTCTGCGGATATTTTGGATGGGCCTCGAACAGCTCCAGCAGGTGCGGAACCATGTCCATGCCTCGCCACTGCACCTTGATAAACCAGGTCTGGTGATTGATACCGGCGGCTACGACATCGACATCGCGGCGGTGCAGCTTCTCATCGGGTTTAAGCAGGCCCTCGCGCTTGGCCCAGTGCTCGATGCAACTGACGATCTGCCAGTGCGCCCCCTGCACGCCGTGACAGAGGCCGATGGTCTTCACGCCGCCATATTTGTTGCAGGCCCAGACGTTCATCGCCATCGGATTCGAGTAGTTCAGGAAGAGCGCGCCGGGCTTCGCAACCTCGCGTATATCCTTGCAAAAATCGAGCAGGGCCGGAATGGTGCGCTGCGCGTACATGATGCCGCCGGCGCAGAGCGTGTCGCCAACGCACTGATCCACCCCATACTTGAGCGGAATATCGATATCGGTCTGAAACGCCTCCAGCCCGCCCTGCCGGATCGTGCTGATCACGTAGTCGCTATCGGCAATCGCGCGGCGCCGCTCTGTCGTTGGTACAATGGTCGCCGGCAACTTGCTCGCCGCGATCTCGCGCCGGCAGAGCTGCGTAACCATATCCAGGTTGCGCTCGGAAATATCGGTGAAGGCGAATGTAGTGTCCGCCAGTTCCGGCACCGTCAGAATGTCGCGCATCAACGTCCGCGTGAAGCCAATCGAACCTGCTCCAATCATTGCAATCTTGATAGCCATGAAGAACCTTTCTCCCTTTTGCCGGATAGTCGCGCGGCTGATCGCAACATGTCATCCTGAGCGCAAGTATGTCATCCTGAGCGGCAGCGAAGGATCCGCATTCCACACGTGTCATCCTGAGTGCAGCGAAGGATCTGCGGCCCGGGTGTGAGATCCTTCGCTGCCGCTCAGGATGACATGTGAGCGCCGCAGGCGCGAGCCAGCGCTAGTGCCGGCAGTCAGACACACTCTCTAATAGTAGTAGTAATTACTGTACCCGGCCAAGAGGGGATATGCAAGCCACAAAATTGCCATTGTTTCGTCGCGAATATAGGAAACATACGCGAGATTGTGTCCATCAGGCCGAAAGGACACGCTTTATCCCGATTGAAGCAAAACACTCTTGTATTTCCTGATTTGACAATCCGAAATGCTCTTTCCATACGGTGATTAAATTTCCTTGCAAAACATCATCTTGTAAAAGAGCGAGGGGGAGCATTTCGTATGTTTTGTAGAGATGAAGATATCCGGCGGCAAGACTGAAGAGTGCCATATGCCGTTCAAGCGCAGAAAGCTCCATCTCCTGCCAGACCGGGATGGCCCCTCTGCTCCCTAACGCATAGAACAAATTGTTTGGAACTC
>CADDZH010000232.1 GCA_902812455.1 Chloroflexota bacterium
CGCCCGAGATTTTGTAGAGGGGAACCAGAGTAAGATTCTCGGCCTGCCCCGTCATGCGAAAAGTCAGAGGCTGACCTGAGACCGGCTCAATCCAGCCGGTTGGGTCGCTCGACCTCCATCGGATTTATCATCGGCACGGCCTCCCACTGCGCCCCGCGCCACTATCTTCAGAAACGGTCACCGGCCTCTATTGCGTTGCCCCCTGCTTCTTCATGCGTTGCAGACTCCCTCAAAACACATCATCGGGCCCAACGCGCCTCGAGGGCTGGAAACTTCGGAAACGGCGTATGAGGCTCTCGCTGATACCAATAAGCTACCGAGGCCACGTCATCTGCGAGCGGCTGGTATCGCCCGTTGGGCCACCACCCGAGAGCCTGTATCGTAGCGCGAAAATCGTTTTGGAAACACACCGGATCCATGATGTGCCAGCGATATAGACTCCACAGACGCGGGCCATTGCCCTCTTGCCGCTTGAGCGTGTTCCCCGTATATGCTGTACTATAGATTTCTGGAAAGCCATAGCTGCCGCCAAAGTAGTCCTCGGTTCCCGTCCCGCAGACCGTCGGAAACTGCTTATCGCCATCGATATAAAACTTCACCTCGCCTTCCCCGAACCAGCCGTCCGACAATTGAGCCCAGGCAAGGAATGTCCCGACATAGCGCCCTTCCCCTTTGACTCCATCGAGAATCGTGTGGACCGGGAAAGACCGCTTCGTGGTGGCCCGCCGCCACTGCGCATGAAAGTAGCCCATGTCGCGGGGAACATCCGTCCGGATATAATCAATTTGATAGGTCATCAAGTTTAGGTCTCTGGTCAACTCGTTGGTAAAGGTTATCTTGGCGTGACGGCGGAATGGCATCGGCCAGTAGCAATTGAGAGCCGCTGTGGGGTTCACCACGACCGCCAGGGAGTTTACCGGTGCGAACCGGTCATTTCCGACGGCGAAAAAATCCGTCATAGGGACCTCGACCGAAGGCGTGTCCTCTCCGTCCCAGTAAAACCGGAGCACGCAGGCTCTGCCATTCCCTTCCCAGTTTGTTTCCGTTGCCATCCAGATATGTTCAATCACGCCTGGGCCCTCAACATCCATGATGGTAAGCGTTTCTCCTGCTTTCGGCTTATAGAACGGACTTACCTTCCAGCCTTGGCCCAATGCCGCAGCCGCTTTGGAGAAAGGGTAGCCAGGGCCAGGCACTGCTCTGGCTCCCATGCCTTTTGCGCCAGTCGGATTTTCGGGGGAGACCTGGCGACTTTCTGCACGTACCAATACGGGCAGAAGCCCCAGGCCTGAACTGTACCAGTGGTGTTGCTCCGAGCTTGGATAAGCAGACGAAGTGCATGCCAGAGACAAACTAGAGGCACCAAGAAGAGATTTCAGAAATCCATTCCGAGAGAGCTTCTGCATGCAGCCTCCGATCTTGTAATTTAGAGCCTCATGGGTTAACCGAGGACGATCCTAGACCTTAAGATCAAGAGTCTTTCCGCCCAAATAGACAGGCGGGGATGAAGTTTCCCTTCACAAAGCGATCTCAATGCCTATGCGCCTTTGACCGAAATGCTTTTTCTCTCTCGTGCGGAAAATCGAATGGGAATTCCGGCGGCTATCTGGCCCAAGCTGTAAACTTTACCGTCCACTTCTATCCTCCGACTGGAGCAGTGAAGCAGATTGAAGCGATAGACTTGGTCACTCTCAATCATGTTGTGCGCTTCCAGTTGGATACCACCTGATTCTTCTTGCACCTTGATGTTGTCGAGCGTATCCACTGCGCCACCATATCTCCACTTAGAGCTATAACAGAAGCTCCCGTATTTATTAAGGATCTCCTCTCCAGGCATCGCCTCAGCAAGCATGTACATGCTAAGAATTGCCGCGGATTTTGTGGTCCAATTTCCCTTGAACGGCCAAGCCGGAAGGACGTCCTCCGTCCCTCCGCCTATACAGTGAAAATCGAACCCTACGTTAGGGTTAAAGGAGCGGATCAGTCCTTTCGCCGGACCCTGATAGTTATCATTCAGCCATTTACGTTTGGCCTCCGTCAGAGCGCTTTCAGTACCCTGATGAAGCAACGCTCTAGCCCTCTCAAACCATTGGCTTTCCCCAGTGGCACTCCAAAGCTTGAGAAATTCTTCCGCCCCTTGGTTAAACACAAGATTATTGGTGCTGAATTTGATGTCGACTGGTGTCCCGCCGATGGTCCTGTAGTCCCAGTAGCCAAGCGGAAGATCCCGATAGCAGTCAAAATTAACATTGTATGAATAC
>CADDZH010000233.1 GCA_902812455.1 Chloroflexota bacterium
TGTCCCTACAGGCGACGAGCCGTTCCTGATTCCCCCATGCGGTTGTCAAAGTTCATCAGGATCGCCGGATGATCACACCGGTGTCAACGGAGAGCGTAAAAACATGCAACAAACGGAAGTGACTACAAATTTCATAGCGTCAAAAACTGAACCCTCAGCGCCGGCAGCCTCACCTGCGGAGGTTGCCATATCGGTTGTTATACCGGTAATGAATGAAGAAAAAAATATTCAGCCGCTCTATGAAGCTCTTTCTACTCAACTCAATGCACTGGGAAAAACTTACGAGGTTATTTTTGTCGATGACGGCAGTACCGATAATACCTTTAAGGAATTAAAAAAGTTACACGATGAGCATCGCGGCGTGGTGCGTGTTATTCAGTTCCGCCGGCGCTTTACCAAAACTCCTGCTCTTGTTGCCGGCTTTACCCGTTGCCGAGGCGAAATTATTTTTACGATGGATGGCGACCTGCAGGACGATCCCGAAGAAATCCCGCGCTTCCTTGCCAAGCTCGATGAAGGGTACGACCTGGTTTCTGGCTGGAAATATCCGCGCTTCGACCCGATCACCAAAACGTTTCCTTCGCGCGTCTTCAACGCGATGGTCAGCCTTATGACGGGCGTGCGCCTGCATGACATCAACAATGGCTTCAAAGCATACCGGCGTGAGATCATCGATGATGAGTATGTGAAGCTCTACGGCGAATTCCATCGCTTTGTGCCCGTGATGGCTCAATGGCGAGGTTTCCGTGTTACCGAGATTAAAGTGCGCCATCACCCGCGCAGATACGGCGTGTCGAAGTATGGCGCTCGCCGGTTCGCACGCGGCCTGATAGATCTGCTCAATGTGCTTTTCCTGACAACATTTTTACGTACACCCTTACACCTCTTTGGTCCTCTCGGCTTCTGGACATTTTTCCTCGGCGTCTTGATCGATGCCTACGTGGTTATTAACAGCAGGTTCATTACGCACGAGCCGATCCACAACCAGCCCTTGCTCTTTGTCGGGATCATCTTGATGATTTTTGGCGTCCAGTTCATCATGACAGGCCTGCAGAGTGAGATGATTCGCCACTATGCCTTCAAGCCAGGAGAAGAATATAGTATCAAGCAGGAACTTGACTGATGCGAAACCCTGCCCTCAAAAAAATCGGCAAGCGTGCCCTGCAGATAGGGCTGCCTGTCGTCATCTTAGCCGCATTCCTCTATCAAATCCAGAAGTGGGATTGGAAGCTGCTATTTGGCCATGCCAATGAGTGGAATCTCTGGCTGCTTTCGATTGCTTTTCTCGGCTTTGTTCTGCAGGAGATATCATTTGGCCTGATCTGGAAGAGCATCCTTGCCCGGCTTGGCTATCGTCTCAACCTGCGCCTCTGCCTGCGTATCTACCTGGCTTCCGAGTTCGTGCGCTATATCCCCGGCAATGTGTGGCATGTCCTGACACGTATCCTCTGGGTCAGCAAATATGGCGTCTCGCGGCCAGTGGCCTTCGCCAGCATGACTATCGAACTGATCACGAAGCTGGCGGCGGGTGCGCTCGTTTTTGCTCTCAGCCTGCTCTTCTGGGGCGATTTCGCTATGCTCGGCTCGCTCTTGCATGGCGCGCTCTTCATCGTTGTAGGCGTGGCTATCTTTCTTGCCCTGCTTGTCGTGCTGCACCCGCGCATCCTGAATGGCCTGCTCAACCTTGCCCTGCGCCTTTTGAAGCGCGAGCCTGTCACTTTGCCACTGCGCTATCACGATATTTTATTGATTACGCTCGCCTGGTCTGGGAGCTGGCTGATTGCTGGCTGTGCCTTCTTTGTGCTTGTGCGCGCCCTGTGGCCAGCCATTCCGCTGGCCGCTCTGCCTATCTGTATCGGCATTTACGCTATCGCCTGGGATTTTGGCTTCGTCACCTTCATCACCCCCAGTGGCCTTGGCTTCCGAGAGCTGGCTATTGCGGTGCTCTTTGCCCTCGCCCTGCCAGCCGTGCCGGTTGGCCTGGTTGCCGTTATTGCCCTGCTCTCCCGCGCCATTTCCACTCTCGCCGAAGTCCTCTGCGTTGGTGTCGCCTATTTCAGTGGCGGCAAGCAAGCAGCGCAGGTTGTCCAGCAAGAGCAGCGCATTGCCCAGCCAACCTCGGCAACAAGCCTGGGAAATGAGGAAGCTGCTAACCCATCCTCAATCGGGACTGTTGTAAGCAAGGTAGATGCTGATCGGCCATGATGCCCGCAGGGCATCTTGTACAGTGTTGTGGGTCTCAATAGGATAATGGC
>CADDZH010000234.1 GCA_902812455.1 Chloroflexota bacterium
CCTATCCGCTGATTGCATCCCTGTACTACAGCTTTACCTCGTACTCCATGTTTGGGCCTATCAAGTGGATTGGCCTGGCAAACTACACCGACCTGTTCGCCGATAGCAACTGGTGGCAGTCGCTCTACAATACCGTTTACATCATCATCTTCTCGGTGCCCCTGGGCATTCTGCTTGCTCTGGGCCTGGCGCTGCTGGTCAATATCAAGGTGCGCGGCCTCCCCGTCTATCGCACGATTTTCTATCTACCGAGCATTATACCGATTGTGGCCGCGGCTGTCGTCTGGCACTATCTGCTCGATCCTCAGTATGGCGCTATCAACAGCCTGCTAGGCTTTGTGGGTATCAGCGGTCCAGGCTGGCTCTCCAGTCCCGACTGGTCCAAGCCCGCGCTGATCCTGATCAGCCTGTGGGGCGTGGGCAACCTGATGATTATCATGCTGGCCGGCCTGCAAGATGTGCCGCAGGATCTCTACGACGCCGCCAGAGTCGATGGCGCGGGCGTCTTCGCTCGCTTCAGGAACGTGACGCTGCCCTTCCTGAGTCCGCACCTGCTCTTCGCGCTGGTCACGGGGCTGATCGCCGGTTTCCAGTACTTCACACCGCCCTACGTCCTGACCAACGGCGAGGGCACTCCGGCAGGCTCGACACTCGTCGCCGGCCTCTATCTCTACCAGAACGCCTTCCGTTTCTTTAAGGTCGGCTACGCCAGCGCAATAGCCTGGGTGCTGTTCATTATCATCGTCATCTGTACGTTACTGGTCTTCCGCTTCGTCGGCAGGCGCATTTACTACGGAGGAGCATAGTTATGGCACAGAGCGTCTCCATCCCCCAGGTAAGCAAAGAGCAGGCGCCGGAACGGGCGCGTACCGGCAGCGAAGTCGGTGGCCGGAAGCTCAGCGCGGGGCAGCGCATCGTAACGCATGTGGTGCTCATCATTCTGAGCCTGATATTTCTGCTGCCGTTCTTCTGGATGGTCAGCGGCTCGCTCAAGACCGATTCTGAGCTGCTTGCGCTGCCGATCATGTGGTGGCCGCAGATTGTCGATCTGGGCAACTATGTCTATGGCTTGCAGGCGCTGCCGTTCGCACAATTCATCTTCAATACGCTGGTGATCTGCGTGCTGTCGATGGTCGGAGCGGTCTTTTCCTGCTCCTTTGTGGCCTATGGCGTCTCGCGTATCGACTGGCCGCTGAAGACGCCGCTCTTCGTGATTATCCTGGCGACGACGATGCTGCCGTTCTACGTGACGATGGTGCCTCTGTTCACGCTGTTCCGCAGCATGGGCTGGGTTAACACCTACCTGCCGCTGATCGTTCCAACCTTCTTAGGCATACCCTTCTACATCTTCCTGCTGCGGCAGTTCTTCCTGACCATTCCCAGGGACTTTTCGGATGCGGCGAAGATCGATGGCGCTAACGAACTCGAGATCTTCTTCCGCATCATTCTGCCGCTGGCAAAACCGGCGCTGGCGGCGGTGGCGCTCTTCCAGTTCCTGAACTCCTGGAGCGACTTCCTGGGACCGTTGATCTACCTCAGCGACACGAGCAAATACACGATCTCGGTCGGGCTGGCGGCCTTCCAGGGCCAGTATAGCAGCGAGTACGGGGCGATTATGGCGGTAAGCGTGGTGCTGGTGATACCGGTAGTGATTATATTCTTCTTCGCGCAGCGTACCTTCATCCAGGGTATTACGCTGACCGGCGTCAAAGGTTAATAGAAGCGGGGTGCAGGGGCGGCAGCCCCTGACGGGGCGCGGGGTGTCCCCGCTTCTTCCTTTACCCAACTTCAAAAATCTAGAATCGAAGGCGAATTTTATGAGGCTTGGCTGTAATACTGTTCTGTTCAGCACGCAGAATCTGCAAGAGGCGCTGGCGCGTGTGGCCTGGTGTGGCTACACGGAGGTCGAGCTGGCGGCCATACCGGGCATGTGCGAGCATATCGCTCCAGCGAGCGATGATGCACAGCGCGTCAAAGAGCAGGTGGAGGCGGCGGGGCTGCGCGCCGTCGCCATTGAGGCGGCGATGAATCTGACCGTGCCCGACAATATACCGCGCTTCCTCACGGTGCTGCGCTTCGCCGCCCGGCTCGGCGTCGAGGTTATCAATACGGGCGGCGGGGGCCAGAGCGATGATGCAGAGTCCGAACGGGTAGTGTACGCGGCCATCCGCCAGCTTGCTCCGCAGGCGCGCGATCTGGGCGTCAAGCTCGGTATCAAGGCCCATGTCAAACAGGCGATCTACAATAC
>CADDZH010000235.1 GCA_902812455.1 Chloroflexota bacterium
ACGAGCAACCCAAGCGTTATCAGTGGCGAGCCAAAGGAGAAGAGATTCTCGCCAAAATCCAGCGAGCGCGGCAAGCGCTGACGGCAGTCTGTTAATTTGTCGTATTTATCTGACACAACACTAGAGTTTAGATGCTTTTGCTGACTTTGTTGCCCTTACTTTGAGGCTTAGGCTATACTCGCTTTGCGCATAACCCCTTCGACGGCGGAGGGGAATGCAAGCCATTATTCCTGCGAACGGACGCCCTTTATCGTTCCGGGCCCTTAAGAGAAACGGATGTTGAAAAGGAAAGCAACTCTCCAAGATATTGCCGACACGTTGAAGCTTTCGCGCACGACAATTTCACTGGCCATCCGAAATCATCCGAGAATCTCCCAGGCGACCAAAGACAAAATCTGGGCTCTCGCAAAAAAAATGGGATACGAGCCTGATCGCGTTGCGCGCTCGCTTGCCACAGGCCGTTCAACCCTTATTGGGGTGGTGGTTCCAGACAGCACCAATGCTTATTACGCGGAAGTTATTCGAGGAATAGAAGCCGCCGCGCACGCCAATGGATATAGTGTTGTGCTGGCGAATGGCTCTTACAGCCTCGATCTGGAAGCGGCGAAGATTCGAGAGATGATCCAGTTAAGGGTGGCAGGGATCATTGCGGCGCCTGCGTTTCGCAGCGAGCAACCGAAGCTCGATGGGCTCTGGCGAGACCTTCGGCAACGGAATTTCCCTTTCGTCCTCCTGAACCGACAATTGAATCCGCCTATTTTTCATCAGGTCTCGGCGGACAATGTATCCGGAACGCGGATGGCCGTGGAGGCGCTGGCATCCCTGGGACATCGTCGCGTTGCATATCTATATGGAAAGCGCGCTACAGTTCCCGCGCGCCAGCGTCTGGCGGCTTTTCGCCGTTTTGGGCGAAAGCATCACCTTGATGGCGACCCTTCTTTGATCGAACCTTGTGATATCGGAACTCGGGGGGGATATGAAGCCTGCATGCGTCTATGGTCCCGAGTTAGACGGAAGCCCACCGCGATCATGACACTCAGCGACGCGGAGGCTTTCGGGGCTTTGCGCTATCTCCGAGAGCACAACATCGCGGTTCCCAGGGACGTTTCGGTTATGGGCTTCGACGGCTTCGAGCAAGCTGAATTCTCACTCGTAAGTTTATCAACCGTGATCACGCCTATGCATGAAATCGGCGCGCAGTCCGTTGAAATCCTGAACCAACTCCTTAAGAAGAGTTTTGCCCCACAGAGTGTCGTTCTGCCGGTCCGGCTTATGTTAAGAGAATCCGTAGGCCCTGTGCGAGGTCAATCCTAGCGTTAACCTTAAGCCATTGAGTCCGTCTTCTCTTCAAACCTCAAGAAAACAGCTTTCGGCTGAGGAGCCGTCGAGATAGCGGGAGCATCGTCAAGAGCGATTTTTCTTCTATCTACTCTATATTCTCTCGCCAGCTATCCAAAAATCATTATTTTAGGTTGATCGGTAAAGCGCTTTTGAGCCACAATAATTTCGTTTACCCGGAGGCTTCATGCAGAAGAACACGTTGAAGGAGAAACTCAGAGATCAGGAATGCGTCTATGGCAGCTCTTTGGAAGACTGCTTAGATCCGGAGATTGCGGTCGTTTTGGCGGCAGCAGGTCTCGATTTCTTCTTCATCGATACAGAACACTGCGCGGCGAGTTACTCTCAAATCCAGGGCTTGTGTCGCGCAGCCCGGGCAGCCGGCATCGTTCCGATGGTTCGGGTGACCCAAAATGAGCCTTACTTGCTTTCGCGCGTCGCCGATGTCGGAGCGATGGGCGTCATTGTTCCTCGTATTCATTCAGTGGAGGAGGCCAGGGCCGCTGTGAAGGCGCTGAAATTTCCTCCTCTCGGAAAGCGCGGCTTTGGATTGCGCAGCATTGTTACAGACCTTCGCGCGAAATCCGCGGCTGACGAAGTTGCATCCTGTAATCGTGAACTCATGGTCGTCCTGATGATTGAAAGTCGGGAGGGCTTGGAGTGTGTCGAAGAAATCGCCAAGGTCGAAGGCGTTGACGTTCTTTTTGTCGGACCCTACGACCTGACCTTATCACTGGGAATCATCGAGCAGTTTGAGAATCCTGTTTTCTGGCATGCAATCGAGCGGGTGATTGAGGCTTGCAAGCAGGCCGGAATAGCGGCGGGTCTCCAATCCCGCGATATGGAAATGTTGATCGAGACAAGGAAGCGGGGCGCCAGGTTCCTAATG
>CADDZH010000236.1 GCA_902812455.1 Chloroflexota bacterium
TCCCCACCCCATTCCCCGATTCGCTTGGCAAAATTCATTAGGGATCGATGATGAATTTTCACATTCAAGATCGGCACAATCGGTGTGAGACATGTCATGTTGAGCGAAGCGAAACATCCGCTGCCGATCGACGCAGATCCTTCGCTGCGCTCAGGATGACAAACCATTCCCGGTTTTGGTCGTTAAATTTCGTTATTGGCCATCATCCTGGCCACGCCCTGGGAGGATGAATTCGTTAATGTCCATTAATAGGGCACGGCCTCGTCTTTGATCGTTGGTTATTATAGCATATTATGTTTTCTATGGCTTTCTAATGATAGAACGGACAAGGCCTGGAAAGGGACACGGAATCATACAAAGGTAGTGGCAATGTGCAACTAGAGTTCTGAAAAGAGCTCCGGGTGGTCAGAGGTGATGGAATCGACGCCAGCAGCAGCGAGGCGGCGCATCTCTTGCAGGTCGTTGACCGTCCAGACGCCGAGCTTGAAACCGCGCCCGTGTGCAACTTCCGGCATGGCGGGTATATAGAGGTCACGCTCCATGTTGATCCAGTCGCAGCCGAAAGCGGTTACCTGGTCGATGAAGCCCTCAAGGGTATACTCAGGGTGGGATTCCCAGACACCGGTAGAGACGATGGCGCCTGTTTGCAGGCCTGGCTCCAACGATTTGATGTACGCGAGAATCAGCCAGTCAAAGGACATGATCAACACCTGGTCGATCATACCCACAGCTCGCACTTCTGCGACAACGGTTTCCGCAATGTTGGGGTAGCGGCCATAGTAACCATCACGTTTGCTCGCCTTGATTTCAATATAAACCTGAACGCGGCCTCTGGCAAGGTCGAGCACTTCTCGCAAGGTGGGAATTTGCTGCGGTTCGGGCCAGCCGCCGGGAAAATGAGCGGCAGCATTGAGACTACGCAGGTAGGCGAAATCAAGGTCAAGGATGTTGCCCTTGCCATTGGTGAGCTTATCGACGACGTTATCGTGGAAGACGATGGCGTGCCCGTCGCGGCTCATTTGAACATCAAGCTCGATAGCATCAACAGCAGGCAAGCTCATAGCGTTGCGAAAGGCAGCCAGCGTATTTTCGGGAGCGAGCGCGCCACCACCACGATGGGCCACCCGCTGTATATGAGCATCAATAGACATAGAACCCTTGATCTCCTTCATATGAAAGGCTGTAGGGCCCGATTTATCGCGGCCACCGCCGATTTATCGGCCCTTGCTTACTGGCTTGCCACAACCAATTCATAATCCTCCTTTTTTAATATAGCCGCTCATAAAGCACTACAGAGTAATGACATGACGGAAGTTTTGACCCTGTAATATTGTTATATACTATGCATACGATATTTAGAGAAAGGACGTTGTACCGCAGATGGCGCTTCACGTAGGTCTGAAGGGCGAATCCTCCACGATTGTTGTCTACGAGAATACGGCGGCAGCGGTAGGAGCCGGCGGTGTGGAAGTGTTCGCTACACCGATGATGATCGGCTTGATGGAGAATGCTTCCTGGCAGGCCGTTGCAGATAGCCTGGATGCCGGCGATGTGACGGTAGGGACGCTGGTAAATGTGCGTCACCTGGGAGCTACGCCAATTGGACAAAAGGTGCGGGCCACATCGGAGTTGATCGAGATCGATGGGCGTCGCCTGGTGTTTAAGGTTGAGGCATTCGACGAAGAGAAGAAAATTGGCGAGGGGCAGCACGAGCGCTTCATCGTGAACCTGGAACGTTTTTTGAAGAGATTGAGGTAGCGAAAAGCTTGCTATTTCCTAATTGAAGTGATATAATACTCATGCGTCCGAAAGACCGAAAGGGTAATCTTTCGGAGGCGTGATTACAACTTGAGGGGATGTCGGGTTTCGACATGCGAACAGGTTGTAGAATTGCAAGCCGAGGTGCCGGTACGCACTCTCGTTAAACAACCGGCAAACAATAGATGCCGACAAGGCACCTGCTTACGCACTCGCTGCTTAATATCCAGTGATGCGTCGTCCGCCCGGCTTTTTCCTGTGGGGCCGGGAGCGGGCGTCGAGAACACAGGATGCCATGACGATGACCGCCTTCTAGTCGTCATGTAAGACCAGAGGGCCAGCGCTGAGGAATCCCGCCGGTGGGAGTCCGAAGCGTCTAGCCAAAGCACCGGCTAAGCTTGTAGTATATTCTACGATGGGTTCGTCTGGACGGGGAGTTCGACTCTCCCCCATCTCCACCA
>CADDZH010000237.1 GCA_902812455.1 Chloroflexota bacterium
CGCGCCGCGAGCGCGCAGGCAGTATTTCGATCTCGCCATGCCCGCGAGAACAGAGGTGAAAAGGAGATGTGACCGAGTGTGTTAAACGCGAAGACAGACCGGAAACGAATCAGAAGCGCAGCCCGCGATGGGCCAATCACTTCTTTGGATAGCATTACCGGTATGCTTTCGTCTTGGAAGATGGTTGCTATACTATTCGTCTATGATCCGAGCGGTTTTGATCGGCGAATTGGTTTGGGCGCGCTAGCGAAGCGGGTGTCGGCTCCGGTATGTGTAAAGTGCCGCGTAAAAATCAGTCAGACGCTACGCAGGTACTTGAGTACTGGGTCGGTCCTTACGCCGATACCAATACGGCTGATGCGGAGGCATTATGCAGCTTAATGTAGGTCGTGAATTAAGTCTTAGAAGCGGTAGCGCAGGAATAATCTTCGGGATCACTGGTCTTTGTGACCTGAAATTTGAAGCCGTGGAGTGGACAATGCGCTGCGCCCGTGAGGTTGGGAGCGAGGAGGTGTCCGGTAGGCGATTCTCTAACGCAATATCGGACTGAGCGCGCACAAGAATCTGATCCAAGGAGGACCCTCAATAGAATAGCGGTATGGCTTCGACGACCACTGGTCCAGACTCTGTCACAATCGGCAGGGTAAAGATTGTACGCGACCAAATCAGCAGAGAGATCATTCGGACACCGTTGGTGCTGTGCGATTCAGCGACCGAATTGGCGGGTGTGACAGTTTATCTGAAATTGGAAGGCCTGCAGCGTACCGGAGCTTTCAAAGTGCGGGGCGCTCTCGCGAAAGTGAAGAGCCTGAGCCCCGCGGAGCGGCGACATGGCCTCGTGTGTGCAAGCAGCGGCAACCATGGTATCGGCGTGGCATATGCAGCGGCGCGCTTCGGCATGCCTTGCATTGTAGTACTCCCGGAGAACGCCAGTGAGCATAAAATCTCTCTGCTGAGAAAGTACGGAGCTCATGTGCTGAAGCATGGGATCACGTCTGATATCCGGCAAGAAAAGGTAATCGAACTTAGCACGGAGAGGCACTACACTCAGATTCATTCCTTTGCGGATCCATTACTTATCGCCGGGCAAGGGACGATCGGTTTGGAAATCATGGAGGATCTCTCCGATTTTGATGAGGTGTACGTTCCGGTTGGCGGGGGAGGGCTGCTATCAGGTATTGCGGTGGCGCTGAAAGAGCAGCGACCCGCAATCCGCGTCTACGGCGTCGAGCCGGAGCGCTCTGCTACCCTGCACGAAGCGTTACGCAACAACGGGCCCACGTTGCTCCCGGTCGTGGAGACAGTAGCGGATGGGCTGGCTGCCGCAATCACGACAGACCTAAATTTCTCGATTGTCAAGAAGTACGTCGACGAAATTATTGTAGTAACCGACCGCCAAATAGTCGAAGCAACCGTACTCCTGCTGGAACAGGCCAAAATTTTGGCGGAGCCCTCAGGGGCAGCAAGCCTCGCTGGCCTCTTTATAAATCGGGCAAGGCACGGAACGGCAGTAGCTGTGGTGAGCGGAAGCAATATTGCGCCTCAACAGATCGATCAGTACAGACGAAGCTTGGGCGTGTGATGGGCGAGCGAACTACAGATTCATCAAATTGGCCGCGACATCGGAGATCAATTTTGGGGGGGTCCCACTGTTTACGCCAGGAGCCTGGTACCGGCAATATGGAGAAGCAGATCGTCTACGCGACGGACCCGCCATTGCTCCCGTCTAAGACTTACTTGCTGATTCAGCGCCCCGGCGGTCGAAAGCTCCAGATGTTCAGCACGGTGGCTTGGGACTGGCTTGCTCTTGGGCCAGTCGGAAACGACTGGCTAGCATAGCAAGTAATGCGCAGAGCTAATTAGTCGGATCGTACTTGCTTTTACGCTGCCTCGATGCATCGGCCGTTGCCCTCATTCGGGCAGACAACCTGGGCTGGCTGTGTTCACCCTTTATAGTCGCCATTCTGACCGCATCGCTTCCCGGAGCAGATAGGTCTCCGAAGTCTGATTCACACTTGCGTCGGCAGGCCGGGATCTGGACGTGTAAGGTCTCGTGCAGTTGCGACAGTTTTTTTTCGAGTACCTCTGGCCAGTACCAGTAGTCCTGCTCCCATTCGTACCCAAGCCGCGAGTCGCGCCGGGCGGTTTCGAATGATGCCTGCGTCCGTGCGATCTCGTCTTCGAGGATTTCTGCCATTC
>CADDZH010000238.1 GCA_902812455.1 Chloroflexota bacterium
GAGAGCGCTCCAGGGGGGATATTGACAGCGGGTATTGAAAGGATAGGCCCCTGTGGCAGCCAGCGCAGTTCTCCACTGGCTCGTTGAGAAGGGGTTTTGCCCGGCAGCAAGCATATGGCCTGCCAGCCAGAAGTTCGAGAAATCCGCTTCCCGGTAGGTATTGGCAGCACCTGTATACCACCAGTTCAACGTCCCCAAAACAAGAACAGCCAGCAGGACAAGGAGACCCCAGGACCAGGGCGCCCGCTTTTTCAATGCAAAGCCCTCCCTCCCATTGCAATTTCCTTCCCCTCTCTGAACACAGCGGCGCATCGGAAGGCACGGGTCTCCCACAAGACCCGCCCGAGCAGCCAGAGGTTGAGGAGCATTGCCATCAGGGCCGCTGCCCAGCATAGAAGGCTGATCATCGGAGCAGCAGGTGGATAGTGCGCGAGACCGGAAGCAGGCAGCAGATCGTCCACCAGGCTCAGAATGCTCAGATTATAAATAGTCATGTTGAGAAAGGCGGTGACACTGACCAGGATATACCAGCCCCAGGCAGCTTTCCTGGTGAAGCTGGCGACCAGAAAAAGAGGGATAGCTGGATAGAGGTAGCGCTCATGCTGTAACGGGGCGACCACAAAAACGGCCAGTGCAAGCAGTGCCGCCCAGAGAAAGAGGTGCTCGTCTTGCCAGACTTTCACCAGCACCCCAACCAGGATAAGGACGAACAGTGTCCAGCCAATGAGATCAGGCGAAAAAGGGCCAACCAGCGGGCGGTTATGCGCCCAGTCGCCAAGCGGCCACCAGAGATTAAACACGCCCGAACTGGCGGCAGGTGATAAGGCTGCCCAGGTGGTCAGGTCCTCAAGAAAGGCCAGCATTTCAGGTTTCGGCGGCAAGAGGTAGGGCGCACAGACCACCAGCGAGGTCAGCAGCATCCCCCCCAGTGCCCGCAGCGCTTGTTTCCAGCCAGCCCAACGCCAGAGATGTCCCAGCAGCAGGAGGGCAAAGATAGCTGGCTGAGGCTTGAAGAGGAAGGCCAGGGCCAGCAAGACGCCTGCCAGCATCCCCCGGCGATCAAGCGCGCAAAGCAGCGCCAGCAAAACCAGCAGGGAAATGATGGACTCCGTCTGGCCCCAGAGCGCGCCATCAAAGAGGATGGCTGGATTGAAAGCGTAACTTGCCGTGATCAGCAAAGCCCTGCGCTCTGAAAAGTGGTGGCGAGCCAGTGGATAGAGCAATACGATTGCTCCCATGTCGGCGGCAATCGTAGGCAGTTTCATCCAGGCAGACAAAAGCAGTGATTGATTTAAGAGAGTGGTTGGGTGGAAGCCAAAGAGCGCCGCCCCACCAACATACAAACCAGTCCAGCATCCCCAAATATATAAACCTAACGGGGGATACGAAATCACGGGCTGGATATGCGCGCCCAGCGTGTAGACCTGCAAAAATTGGCGATCCAATAATTGCCCCCAGGTGATATAGCCCTGCAAATCATTATCAAAGCCGTGATAAAAGGCCAGAAGCAATCGGATGAGGAAGGAAACCCCGCAGAATCCGATAAAGCATCCTGTTTTCTTCTGCATAGCCCCTCTGCGCTACAAACAATAACCACGCCGCTATTTATCAATAGCTATAGATTCAACCTTCGCATACACCGCTGGAGGCGACGCTGAAGACATACGGCGCACCGTCAGGAAATAGATCACCATCATTCTCACCAGCAGCCAGATATTGATCAGACAGAGCCCAAAAGCCACCGCAAGAATCACATCATTCCAGTGATCGGCAAAATCGCTGGGTCAAGTCCGAAAGTTGCTGTAAATATCCTCTCCGGTAGGTTAGTGAACACAGGGTGTTAGCTCGCCTGTTTGGCCTCCTCTCGCAGGGCGTCTTGAGCATTCCGCCACTGCCAGTAGGCCGCCATCTCCAGGTAGCGGTGCCCGGTCGTCCACTGTTCATCCAGTTCGCTGAGCAAGGCTCCCAGCAGCCGGATAACCGACTCGCGATTGGGAAAGATACGCATCACTCGCTCCCGGCGACGGATTTCTTCGTTGAGGCGCTCCAGGCCATTATTGGTGCGCAAGCGCTTGTGATAGGCGGCTGGCAGAGCGAGGATCGCCGTCGCATCGTCAAAGCCGCGCTCCAGCGTGGCGACGGCGGCGGGCGCGCGCTCACCATAGTCGCTCACCAGTTTGTCCAGCAGCGTGCGGGCCG
>CADDZH010000239.1 GCA_902812455.1 Chloroflexota bacterium
CTGCGCCAGTGATCCCGGTGCAGGGCGAGCCGCCCAGCCTGATCAATCCGCCGAGCGGCTGCCGCTTTCATCCGCGCTGCCCCTATGCCATGCCTATCTGCCGCGAGGCGTTTCCCCCGCGCACCGAACTGGGGGCGGGGCAATGGACGCACTGTTACCTCTATGGAGAGGGTGCAGCCGCTGCCGTGAGCAGCGCTCCCTAAGTGTTGTTGAAGGAGTATCGATGGGCCACAACGACCAGCCGAAGACAGCCCTGGCGGCTGATCTCGCTCTTGCCACCGCCTTCCCTCCCACGTTCCTCTGGGGCGCCGCGACCTCGTCGTATCAGATTGAAGGCGCGACCCGCGAAGATGGGCGTGGGCCTTCGATCTGGGATCAGTTTGCTGCGACCCCTGGGGCGGTCTATCAGGGGCAGACTGGCGACATTGCCGCCGATCACTACCACCGCATGCAAGCAGATGTGGACCTGATGGCCGAGATGGGGCTGGGCGCGTATCGTTTTTCCGTGGCCTGGCCGCGCATCCTGCCCGAAGGGACTGGGCAAGTGAATCCGCGCGGGCTGGATTTCTATGATCGTTTGGTGGATGCGTTGCTCGCTAAAGGGATTACGCCCCTGGTCACCCTCTATCATTGGGATTTGCCGCTTTCTCTGCACGAGCGTGGCGGCTGGCTGAACCGCCAGACGGCCTATGCGTTTGCGAATTATGCCGAGGTCGTCGCCAAACGGCTGGGGGATCGGGTGGACTGGTGGATTACGCAGAATGAACCCTGGGTGGCCGCGTATCTGGGCTATGGCGTGGGCATCCACGCGCCTGGCATCCGCGACGTACCATCTGCTGTCGTGGCTGGACACCATCTGCTGCTTTCACACGGGTTGGCGCTGCCACGGCTGCGTTCGCTGACGCAGCCAACCGCGCAGATAGGGATGAGCCTCAACCTCTATCCCATCTATCCGGAAGATGAACGCCCGGAGACGGCACAGGCGGTCGAGCGGGCGGATGATTTTATCAATCGCTGGTTTCTCGATCCCCTCTTTTGTGGTCGTTATCCGGAGCGCCTTTTCGCCAACCTGGGCGTGGCCGAGCCGCCTGTGGAGGTGGGGGATCTAGCGCTGATCGCGGCGCCGATGGATTTCCTGGGCGTGAATTACTATTCGCGCCGGATGGTGCGCGCCCTGCCGCCGGGAGGACAACGCGGCATCTGGAATCCTGCCGCCTATGAGGAGGTCACCGCCATCCCTGGCGCGACCTACACGCAGATGGGAACCGGCTGGGAAGTCTACCCACAGGGGCTAACGGATTTGCTCGTTCGGCTCAAGGACGACTACGCGCCGCCCGCGCTGCTGGTGACGGAGAACGGCGCGGCGTATGAAGATCGGTGGGATGGCGATGGGCAGGTTCGCGACCCAGAGCGGCTGGACTATGTGCGTGGGCATATTCGGGCAGTGGCCCAGGCGATTGCGGAAGGCGTGCCGCTGCGCGGCTACATGGTCTGGTCGCTGTTGGATAACTTCGAGTGGGGGCATGGCTACAGCAAGCGCTTTGGTGTGGTCTATGTCGATTTCGCTACGCAGCGCCGCATTCTGAAAGAGAGCGGGCGCTGGTACGCCGCCTTTCTCCAGACCCACCGCCAGATGCAGGCAAAGCACAGCCAGCCTTCTCCAGAACGGTAGGAGCCCTGAAAGAGCCTCAAAAGAGCCTCATCGGAGGCTACCAGCAGTGGTCGGTCTGCGGCTATACTCGCTGGTGGGCACAGAGGCGGCTGCGCCCGTGCTGTGTGCCTGGGCAAGCCAACCTCTGGTAGTTTTGATGATGTCTTAGGAAACTGATAACCAGGCTTGAGACGCAGCCCGGAGGGCTGGCTAGAAGATCAACAATGATTTCGTTGCAAGGAGGAAATGCCGCCAGCCGCCCTGGCGGCAAGCCATGATGCCTTGTCAAAACTGTGGCTTGAACCTTGACCCACAGCAGGTCGCCCAGACGGGGCGCTCCCGCGCTGTGGCACACCAGTAACCCTTAGCGCCTCTAAGCCGCCACCTGAGGGCTACGGCCAGGTGCCCACCCTCAGCGGGCTGCCTCAACAAAGCTGGGGCGTGCCGCAGCAGGGCTACGGCCCACCAGCGCCTGTTGTGCCAGTTGTGGTGGCAAAGAAAAGCAATACTGGTCTGATCGTAGGGATTCTCT
>CADDZH010000240.1 GCA_902812455.1 Chloroflexota bacterium
TAGTTGCACCACTTGGAGGGCGGGCTTCAGCCCGCGCGGGTCTTTAGACCCGCAAGCCTCCTTAGACATGTTTTCGACGGAGCGGCTCGATGAGTATTCATGCGCGGCTGCGCACAACGGAGCATGAAAGGGGTTTTGGTGCTATGTTGGCAATCGCGCGCCGTGGCTGCAGGAAAAAGGTCGGCCTTGACAATGGAGCCTAGTAGCCCGCCGATGAGTATGACCTGGATGGCATCGGGCACAACGGATTGTTACCACTCGTGTTTGCGAGTGAGTGCGCAAGGGAGATTCTCTAGAATCCAGCATCCTCTGTAGCCGCGGCCGTAGGGAGGTGGTTATGCGTGTTATGCATTGCGCCTGCGCCGGTCTGGATGTACATCAGAAGACGGTGGTGGCGTGCACGATGGTGGGCGAAGCGGGAGGCGAGCCCAAAGTGGAGAAGCGCGTGTTCGGGACCAGCACCAGCCAAGTGCTGGAAATGAGCGACTGGCTGGGGCAGCAGGAGATCTCGCATATCGCAATGGAATCGACCGGAACCTACTGGAGACCGGTATGGGCGGTTCTGGAGGGCCGCTTCGATCTGACGCTGTGCAACGCAGCCCATATCAAGCAGGTGCCGGGCCGCAAAACAGACCAGAAGGATGCGGAATGGATCGCCGATCTGCTGCGGCATGGATTGCTGAAAAAGAGCTTCGTCCCCCCGCAGCCGCAACAGGATTTGCGGGAGTTGACGCGCTACCGCGCACAGGTATCAGCCGACCGCAGCGCGGTGAGCAATCGGATTAGCAAGCTGCTGGAAGGCGCCAATATCAAGCTGGGATCGGTAGCCAGCGAGGTGATGGGGGCCTCGGGACGGAGAATGCTGGAGGCCATCGTGCAAGGCGAGGAGGATGCGTACAAGTTGGCCGACTTGGCGCTGGGAGAGCTGAAGAAAAAGCGGCCGCAATTGATCGAAGCACTCCACGGGCGCATCCGCGAACACCATCGCACGATGCTGCGGCTGGAACTGGCACAGTGGAAATTCCTGGATGCGCTGATAGCCGAACTGGAGCGCGCCATTGAGGAGGCACTACGCCCTTTTCTGGAAGCAGTGAACCTGCTGAAGACGATTCCGGGCTTCGGTGACGTGAGCGCGGCGGCTGTGGTGGCCGAGGTGGGGGCCAATATGGACCAGTTCGCTGACCCAGGCCATCTGGCCAGTTGGGCCGGATTGTGTCCCGGCAACAATGAAAGCGCCG
Source organism: Chloroflexota bacterium (assembly GCA_902812455.1). The sequence continues at coordinate 1,239 of CADDZH010000240.1, forward strand.
GCAAGCAGTATTCCGGCAGAACCCGCTCCGGCAATCGATGGCTGAAACGAATTCTCTGCCAGGTCGCTTGGGCAGCCTCTCACACGCGCGATACTTATTTCGCGGCTCTGTTCCGCCGCATCGCTGCCAAGCGCGGGAAAAAACGCGCTGTCTTGGCCGTCGCCCACTCGCTTCTCGTCACCATCCATGCCCTGTTGAACAAACATCAAACCTATCAAGAACTCGGCAGCGACTATTTCGACCGGATCAACGCCGACGGGCTGAAGCGCTACTGCGTCAGAAAGTTGGAGGCTTTGGGACATCAGGTCATTCTGGCGCCCGCAGCATGAGCTTTCAAGGGAGTCTCGACGCGGCACGCAAGAGTGCGCCACGCGAGTCCATGGGACTTTACTCCCGCGGCGTCGAGATGCCGGGATTATTCCTATCTCCAGCGCACTCGCGATCTGGACGATTACTTCAGTGAAAATGCCTGCGCGGTGGAGATAGCCGGCAAACGACAGGTACGAAAAATAATGAACTGTATGAACGGCCACTTAAAGCGCGCCTCGTCGAAGGTGCTGTTATCCGCCGCTCTCGTGGCTAGATGTTTCGCTTCCTCCAATGCTCAGAACGCCGATGTTGCGGCCAATCTGGCTGATAAGAGCATTGAGGAACTGATGAACATCGATGTGACATCGGTGTCGCGGAAGGAGCAAAAGCTTTCGCGCGTACCGGCGGCCGTGTTCGTGATCACGCAGGACGACATACAGCGATCAGGCGTTACGACGGTACCGGATGCGCTGCGGATGGCTCCGGGCGTGCAGGTGCTCCAAATTGACGCAAACCGCTGGGCGGTGAGCGTGCGTGGATTCAGCGACACCTATTCGAACAAGCTCCTGGTTCTTGTGGACGGGCGCACGGTGTACACGC
>CADDZH010000241.1 GCA_902812455.1 Chloroflexota bacterium
ACAGTACAATTAGTTTCTTTCACCACATAGAATCATAGAAACATAGGTTGCGCATAGATTCTCTCTTAAGGCACAAAGACATGAAGTTCATTAAGAGCTTTCCTTGTGCTTCTCTTTGTTCCTTCGTGTCTTTGTGCCTTAAGAAAAGTTTCCAACTCACTTATTTTCCAAATTTCAATTTATCAGAAGGATAATAAGCAGATTCACCCAACAATTCTTCAATGCGAATTAACTGGTTGTACTTAGCAATTCTATCTGTTCTTGATGCAGAACCGGTTTTAATTTGTCCGCAATTCAGAGCCACTGCTAAATCAGCCAAAGTAGTATCTTCTGTTTCACCACTTCTATGACTCATGATGGTATTATAACCATTGTGTTGTGCAAGTGTTACTGCATTGATTGTTTCAGTGATCGTTCCAATTTGATTCACCTTTACCAACAATGCATTTGCAATGTTTTTATCAATGCCTTGTTGCAAACGTTTTACGTTGGTTACAAATAAATCATCACCTACCAACTGCACTTTATTTCCAATAGACTCAGTCAATGCTTTCCAACCTTCCCAATCATCTTCAGCCATACCATCTTCAATTGAAACAATCGGATATTGATTCGCCCAATTGGTCCAGAACTTCACCAATTCATCACTCGTCATTGTTTTACCACCACTCTTATGAAAAATGTATTTACCATCTTTATACAATTCGCTGTTAGCAGCATCCATTGCAATAAAAACTTGCGAACCTGCTTTATAACCGGCAGCATCTATAGCAGCCAACACAGTTTCAATGGCTTCTTCGTTTGAACCAATATTTGGAGCAAAACCACCTTCGTCACCAACATTAGTGCTATAACCTTTTTTCTTCAGCACAGATTTTAATGCATGAAAAATTTCAACGCCCCAGCGCAAGCCTTCACTGAATGAAGTGGCGCCAACAGGCATGATCATAAACTCCTGGAAATCTATTTTGTTATCGGCATGCGCACCACCATTCAAAATATTCATCATTGGAACAGGAAGTGTCTTTGCATTTGTTCCACCTACATAACGGAAGAGTGGAAGTCCTGCTTCTTCTGCAGCAGCTTTAGCAACAGCCATGCTAACAGCAAGTAATGCATTCGCACCAAGCTTCCCTTTGTTTTCTGTTCCATCTAACCTGATCATAAATTCATCAACACCTGTTTGATCCGCAACATCGTAACCTTCCAGTTCAGGAGCAATGATATCATTTACGTTTTCAACGGCTTTCAACACACCTTTACCCAAATAAACTTTTTTATCATTATCGCGAAGTTCAACTGCTTCATGAATACCGGTGCTGGCGCCGCTTGGAACAGCAGCACGGCCAAAGGCACCTTCATCAGTAATTACATCTACTTCAATTGTTGGATTTCCACGGCTATCTAAGATTTGTCTGGCGAAAATTTCGGCTATGTAACTCATTTGATTTTTGTTTGGTTTTTTATTCTGTGTATTAAAAATTGATTTTGGTTTTTTCGCTCATTTGTTACTTTAATCACTTTTCAACATCTTCTTCTTTTCTTCGATTGTGAAATACAGCATTAACAGTAACAGTTTTTTCAGTTTCGTTTCGCTGGTAGTAGATGATGTATGGAAATTTTTTCAGAGAGATTCTATGGTAATCTTGATAAACAGTTCTGTATTCCCGCAAACCCTTTTGTAATCTTCCCAAAGCAGCAACTAATTCTTTCGTAAAATTTTCAAGAGCCCAAATGGATTCTTTTCCATACCATTTTTTTATGTCTTTGATATCTACTCTTGCCGATGCAGTTATTTTGATTTTCCAGTTCATTAATCTAAATCCGTAATTTCTTTTTTTACCTCATCCCAATCATAAAGATTCTCTTCGCCCCTATTTAATCTTTCCGCCCTCTTATCCAGTTCCTGTTTATGCCATTCCGGTATTTCGTCTTCTTCAATCTGAAGCAAACGGTTAATGGCAAAGAGTATCCTCTCATCATCCGTTTCATTGATGGCAGCAATAATTTTTGCTTTATCAATAGTGCTCATAAAATTCTTTTTAAAGTATAAAGTTAAGAAGTTGCACCCGCAGAAGGTCGTGTCAGACTTCTAAACACTTCTTACAAACT
>CADDZH010000242.1 GCA_902812455.1 Chloroflexota bacterium
CAAAACGGGAGTATGCTTGGGCATGACGAGACCTCCTGGTAGGGTGAGTGTAAGGTACTCACACTCTACTCCAGAGGTCTCGTTGGTTGCTAGTCCCTTCTTCTGTTAAATCCGGGGTGTTTCATGCATGCCCATTCTTTCAAAGCGTGCGTGGTTCAAGCGCCGGGGCATACACAGCACCTCATGCTTTACTGATGACCAGGAGGAGGGAGCTGCAACGATTCCCCTCGTTGGTACTCTTCCCCCGATGGCAACTGGGGTCGTCCAACTTCTGGGGTTTTTCTAAAGCCCTGTAAGGTAGCTACAGTCCCGGAAATAGCCCCTCCATTCCCACACCAGGGACAGGTAAACTCCTGCGCAGACGGCGTGGAGCAGCTTAACCGACCACACTCATTGCACTTGACGAATCCGCTTGAATACTGCCCAGCCGCTTCACAGTGAGGGCAACCGCGATATAACGGGTCGACACGGATTGACCCAGAAATATGCAGCGTGGCCTGGGAACCCCTCCGAGGTTGCTGGGCAGGTGACGAAGAAACCGCTTTGGTTCTCACGAGGCGGGCAACGAGCGCCCAGTGGCGTTCGCCTTGTTGTTCAAAACGCATCAGGAACAGCTCTTTCGTCCTCCTGCAGCGCGCTTCAACAAGGACGCTTTTGTCAATCTGACCCATAACGTGCTCCACAAAATACGGTTACAAAACCGACGAGATGCATGCCCTCTATGCCGTATGGTTGCTTATTCTCAGATCAGGATCACAACGATGCTCGCTTTGCAACGAAAAAACAAGGTCCTCTTGCTCTAGTACAGCAGGTGAAGATCTGACAGAGCCAATACCTCACTTCTGCTGCTTTCGGTTTTGCGATCCAACGCCAACATAGCCCAACTGTCGCGCGTGCTGGTACGCCCTTTGCGCCTCGGCGTGTCTTCCAAGCTGCTCGAGGGCCACTCCTCGATTCTGGTGGGCAACAGCCATGTAGGCATCCAGGGCCAGGGCGTAGTCAAATTCTGCCAGGGCTACCCCGGGATAGCCCATCTCCAGGAGGGCCAGCCCTTTCACGTTGTAGGCACCTTTGAGGGCGGGATTGAGCCGAATCGTCTGGTCACAGGCAGCCACCGCGTCTAGATATCGCCGGAGCTTGACCAGTGCCAGCGCTTTGTTGCTATGGGCAGCAGCAAGCGTGGGAGTGATGGAGATCGCCCGCTCGGCAGCCTGCAACGCTTCGGGATAACGCTGTAGGGCAATGAGGGCAGCGCTCACGTTGTTGTATGCCACGGCCAGATAGGGATCCAATTGCAGCGCCTGTTGGGCGCGAGCCAACACGACTTCAAACTGGCCTGCTTGGTAAAGCGCCTGACTTTCCTCAACTAACTGGTTGGCGCTCTTGTAGAGCGCCGGAGATGGCGGCAGTGGTGCCGCTTGTACGGGCGTTATCAGGGTGGTTTCCACTCGTTTTTGCATCTCAGGGGAAAGCTCGCCGCTTTGGCCCTGGCGCCCGAGGACCTCCCGAAGCGATTGGTTCCGTTTGGAGAGGAAGAAGAGAGGCACGGAGGCCGTGCTCTCCAGGTGCATCTGGTCATCGGCTAACGCCACAACGGGGTAGACCAGAACGGAACCAAGGCTGGCTTGACGGAGCAATTGACGCAGGCTCTCAGCATGCCGACGAGCTTGCTGCATGGGGTTGCTCCCACGGGCGGGAACCCATTGGCCCTCGCGCCCTGCCCAATACAGCCACTCGGTATCACTGGCCCGATAGGTTCCGGTCAGGGCTTTGACCTCATAGACCGTCACCCCATGTGGTCCAATCAGCACCCCATCGATGTCTCCAGACTGGCGCGGGGAGGGATAATTCAGCAGCAGCAGATACCGATCATCCAGCGCATGTCCCAGACGATGGAACAAGATTTCTTCGCCCAGTCGGCCTTTTGCCCAGCGCCTGGCCTCATCCTCAGAAAGCTTGATGTGCTGATAATGCCAGGCCTCCGCTGGGGTCGGGCCAAGGAAGGCTTCCCGCAGGTGAGCGAGCGCTCCGCGCTGCTGAAGCACCTGCGCAGAGCGCATCGCCGCTGCCTGGGCAGCAGCTTCCTGCTGAGCGGTATAGGTG
>CADDZH010000243.1 GCA_902812455.1 Chloroflexota bacterium
GCAGCGCCAGCAAGGGAAAGGGAAAGATCACTGCGGGTTGAGAAAGCCCGCAGCGCCAGCAAGGGAAAGGGAAAGATCACTGCGGGTTGAGAAAGCCCGCAGCGCCAGCAAGGGAAAGGGAAAGATCACTGCGGGTTGAGAACGAAAATCCCTGGACAGGATTTCGCCGACCGTTTAGAGTATTATTTAGAGAACAGAAAGAGAATGAAAAACATGAGCATAAAAGATTGCTTTGTCTCAGGAGGTTTGTTTGACGACCGCAATGATGGTGGAGCCATGCGGCGGCTTCCACGAATTATCGCTTTCTCCCCCTTTGCTGCAAGCCCTCGATCGCGCCGGTTATCGTGAACCCACCCCGATTCAGGCCGCCTTCATTCCCGAAGCCCTTACCGGACGCGATGTTATCGGCCAGGCCCAGACCGGCACCGGCAAAACGGCTGCTTTCCTGCTGCCTTTTCTCCATCATTGGCGCGACGACAACCGGCCCGGCCCGCAAGCCATCATACTGGCCCCGACGCGCGAACTGGTCATGCAGGTCGCCGAAGAGGCGGCCAAACTGTCACCCCATCGTCACTGCCGAACGGTGCCTATCTACGGCGGCCAGCGTTTCGGCACCCAATTGGCCCTGCTCAAACGCGGTTGCACTATCGTCGTCGGCACGCCGGGCCGCGTCCTCGATCACCTAGCGCGCGGCACCCTAACTCTGGAGCGCGTTCGCTACGTCGTCCTGGATGAGGCCGATCGCATGCTCGACATCGGCTTCCGGCCGGACATCGAGAAAATCCTGCGCCGCTGTCCGCAGCAGCGCCAGACCTTGCTCCTGTCGGCAACGCTGCCACCGCCGGTGCTGCGCCTGGCCCAGCGCTACATGGTTGAGCCGATCAACATCAATCTGTCGCCGGAAAAGATAACCGTCGAGAACATCCGTCAGACCTATTTCACCGTCGATGAGGACCGCAAGTTCGAACTGCTGCTGAAGGTCTGCGAACGCGAACAGCCACGCCAGTGCATCATCTTCTGCGAGCGCAAGCGCTGGGTGGAAGACGTGTACCGCATGTTACGCAAAAACCTGCCGCGCGTGGCGGCGATGCACGGCGATCTGCCACAAGCACTGCGCAATCGCATCATGCAGGGCTTCCGCGACGGCAAAATCGTTTATCTCGTGGCAACCGACGTGGTTGGCCGCGGCATCGACGTGCGGAACATCTCCCACGTCATCAACTACGACATCCCACTCGATCCGGAGAACTACGTCCACCGCATCGGCCGAACCGGTCGGCTCGGCGCGGACGGTGTGGCCATCGCCTTCGTCACCCCCGAACAAGGTGAGCAGCTGACCGAAATCGAGCGTTTCATCAACAAAATGATCGACGAGGACCAGATCCCCGGTTTCCAGGCGTATACCCCGCGCATCCGCACGACGAACGGAGCTGCCCCCAAGCCGGTTGTTCCCATCTTCGGCCGCCGTGTCAAGCGTTACAGCAATCGGCTGTAACGCTCTCCCCTCCAGTCCCTTGGTTCCCGGCTTGCGGGAGGTCCGGGGCTGTACATTTTTTGATTTTTTTGTGAACCTTTTCCCTTTTACTGTGTCCCATGTGTATAATGGGGACGAGTGTTTGCGCTCCCGATTGAAAAAAGCCTGGCTGACTTTTTTCGATCTTGCGTTCTATAGACCTTTCTCTTTCGATCGCCGGAGGTCTGCTATGGCCGTCAAGAACCTAAATTGCTTGGTGTTGCGTGGCTCCGCCGTCCTACGAGTCGGCAAGGTCGGCAATCCGCGCCTGGGTTCGGACATCACGGCCAAACCCGCGGCCCTGGAGATCGGCATTTCCATGCCACGCCCGTTGCAAGACGGCATGCAGGAATTTCTTCCTGCATGGCGGCCCGGACATGCGAATTATTGTCGCATAGGTTCCTGGGCTGTATCAGGGACCGGTCGGTCCCTCCGTTGTGTGGGCGTCCTCAGTCGCAGTCGGATACGCCGGGCCCCCGCAGGGCCACATCGTTAGCCTGAGGATTCGGGTCTCTCCAACCCGGCCCAACGAGCAGCAACCGACTGTTCTCCTGATCGCACTGCGATCCCCCCACCCCAACCC
>CADDZH010000244.1 GCA_902812455.1 Chloroflexota bacterium
CCCCTGCCTTACGCGAGCGCGCTTTGTCCACACGATAGAAGCGCTCGCCCAGGTGCGGCAGATGTTCGGCGGGGATACCGATGCCGGTGTCGCTGATCTCCAGCAGCGCCGATCCATCGTGTTTCTCCACACGCACCTTGACCTGGCCGCTACTGCGGTTATATTTGATGGCGTTGTCGAGCAGCGCCAGCGCCGCCTGCTCCAGCAGCACGCTATCCCCGATCACATACAGGTCGTCGCCGGCCTCCTCCAGTTGGACCGTGATGCCGCGCTGTTCAGCGAGAGCTGTGACGCGCCGCACCGTCCGCTGAGCCAGCGCGCCGAGGCTGATCACTTCATGCTCGCGATGCACTGCTCCGGCATCCAGGCGGGCGAGCGCGAGCAAGTTGCTGGCGAGATGGCCCATGTGGTTCGCCTCGGCCACGATATCCTCAAGCAGCTCCGCATCCTCAGCAGGCAGGCGCTCGCGGCTGCGTAGCAGCACTTCGGCGTCGGCCCGCAGCAGCGTCAGAGGGGTACGCAGTTCGTGCGACGCGTCGGCGATGAAGCGCTGCTGATTGTTCCAGGCCAGTCGCGCCGGCTCCAGCGCGCGATTCGCCAGGAATAGCCCGCCTACGCTGGCGCCAAGCAGCGCCATCCCGCCCAGAACCAGCAGGAGGGCGAGCAGCGATGAGAGCGCGGATTCCTGCGCCCCGATGGATTCGCCAATGAGCACGACACCGTTATTGCCGCTCCCGTCGGCATCGGGAACCGCTACTGCATAGCGATAGATCGGCCCGACATGATCCCCTCCGTCAATAGTATCCGTAGCTGGCTGGCTGGTCTGTAAAGCTGCTTGCACGGGGACAATATTGCGTAGAAAAGCAGGCGGAAGTCCGATAGTATGCTCGCCCGGCAGCAAGGCACCATGCTGGTCGAAGCATGCGATCATCTCGGGCATCTGGAAGCCCGGACTGGAAGGACCAAACTGTTCTGGATGCTGAGATAAGGGGCAGGCATCATCGAGATGGCCGGAGAGCCACATCTGCGCATGCATCTGAGCATGTTCGGTAGCCTCGTGCTCGATGGGAGAGAGCAGGAAGTATTGCGCTCCCAGGTAAAGAGTCACGCCAAAGAGCACCAGCGCGACACTTAACACGCCGCAGTACCAGAGCGTCAGGCGGATGCGCAGTCCCTGGAAGAGCGCGGCCCCGGCCTCGGGTGTACGCCGCCTGCCGCCGAGATGCAGTCGTGTGAGGATAGCCTGGCTTGCGTTCATCGTGCGGCTCCTTTACTGCCGCTTCCGGCATCGATCTTGTAGCCTACACCGCGCACCGTCTTGATGAGCGGATGTCCGGAGCCTTGATCGATTTTGTCGCGCAGGTAATGAATGTAGATATCTACTACGTTGGACAGCGCCTCCATGTCATAGCGCCAGACGGCATCAATGATCTGCGTGCGTGTGAGCGCCTGGCCGGGATGGCGCATCAGATATTCGAGCAGCGCGAATTCTTTCGCCGTCAACTCGATGATGCGCCCACCCCGGCGCGCCTCGTGCCGCACCAGGTCGAGCGTCAGGTCGGCAACGGTCAATTGCTGCCCCTCATCGAAGCGCCGATCACGGCGGCGCAGCAGCGCGTTGATGCGCGCCAGCAGCTCCTCCATCGCGAAGGGCTTGGTCAGGTAATCATCGGCGCCTACGTTCAATCCCGTCACGCGGTCCTCGATGGCGCCGCGCGCGGTGAGCATCAGCACCGGTGACATCACCTGTTCGGCGCGCATCTGGCGGCAGATCTCCAATCCATCGATGTCGGGCAGCATCAGGTCAAGTATTACCACATCGTAGGTGCCGCTCAGGGCCAGATCAAGGCCAGTCCGCCCATCATGAGCCAGGTCAACCGCGTGCCGCTCCTCCAGCAGGACGCGGCGCAGCAAGTAGGCCAGGCGCTGCTCATCCTCCACTACAAGAATATGCATGCTTCGCTTCCCCTTATTTAAGAGTATCTGGTTGCCAGCACCAGCGCTTGCTCGCGCCTGCGGCGCTCGCCCGATGGATAGTGTCGTGTGGAAGAGGCGCTTCGTGCCTCT
>CADDZH010000245.1 GCA_902812455.1 Chloroflexota bacterium
GTCGCAACATATCCGCCGGCGTTATCCTCGCCTTCACACATGAGCAACACAGCCGTACTCTCAGCTTCGATGTCGCCGTGGAAGGTCTTCTTTACTTCGGCACGGACGAGCCTGGGCGCATGCTCAGGCTCATCGTAAGGCTGCTGCTCCCAGGAGATGATCTGAAAGCTGGATTGCGTGTGGGTACCCATAGTCATTGCCTTTCTAGCCGATAAACTCCTGGATCTGCTGAGGCACCGGCTTGCGCATCGCTTTGAAGAAGATGGTGGCCTTGCCGAAGAAGATCAGCAGCGCTTGCAGGTAGATGTCGAGCTGCATTTCAACCGGAACGGCGAAACCACCGCGATCAATGGTCTTTGTTAGATCCTCGTCTGAAAAGGCTGAGACGATGGCCTTCATCTCTTCATCCAGTGCCGCAAACCAGGACTTGAGCCGTGCGAGGCTGCCCTCCAGGCCGGGTTCCGTATTGTGATAGGACCAGTCCTGCTTGAAGGTCTTGAGCGACTGGTTGTAAGAGTATTCGATGTCGCCCGACTCGCGCAGCAGCTCACCCAGCGTCATATTATCTCCGCCAGGAGTGAAAGCCAGCTCGTCATCGCCGAGAGTGTCGAGCAGAACTGTACGCATCTTATGCGTACCCTCGATCCACGACCATTTTCCCTGCATATAGCTATTCATATTGTTGACCTCCTTTTGATGTTTCTAGAATTTATCTGCTTCCCGAAGCCATCGCTTGCTCGCGCCTGCGGCGCTCGCTCGATGGAGTTGATATTGTGAAAAATGCGCGAAGCGCATTTTTCACAATATCAACTCCATCCCTGGCGCGGCAGAGCCGCGCGAACTGCCTGCACGAGCGAGCGAGGATGCTTAGAACTTCTGGTCCATATTTTAGTCTGCCGGCGGCAAAATGACTTGTAAAAACGCGACAATGTGCTATAACAGAGGGGATTCCGCGCCTACGGCGCTCACCTTATGTATATTGTTTTGTGGAAATGCGCGAAGCGCATTTCCACAAAACAATATACATATCTGGTGCGGCCCCGCCGCACGAATCGCCAGCGAGGAGGAGGCCGCGGAGAGGCAGACACCCTCTAAAGAGGAAAGTGATGAGGCCATTAGATAACAGGAAGCACAGGGGTATTTTACGACGCGAGGCGGGCGAGAAGAAGTTTCGACTTGCACGCTATCTGCCGGCGCAGGATCTGCACTACTTCGTGGAGTTCTACTGGAGCGTCACCTGGGATCTGCGGGGCCAGGAGCCATACGTGCAGGAGGTACTGCCGTATCCAAGCGTCCATCTGGTATTTGAGAAGGATCAGACGCGGATCTTTGGCGTGATGACGGGCAGATTTACGCGCCTGCTTGAGAACGCGGGCCGCGCTTTTAGCGTTAAATTCAGGCCAGGAGGCTTTTACCCTTTTGTGAAAAGGCCAGTTTCGGCGTTCACCAATGCCACCCTCAGTTGTCACGATGCCTTTGGCGTGGATGATCGTGCGCTGGAGGAGGATGTGCTGGCGCAGGAGGATGAGGGCGCAATGCAGGTCGTGGAGGATTTTCTGCGGGCGCGGCTGCCAGAGGAAGATGAACATGTTGGGGAGGTCAATCGCATCGTTGACTACATCATCGCGCACCCGGAGATTACCAGGGTTGATGATGTCGTGAGCCGCCTGGACCTCAACAAGCGCGCGCTGCAAAGGCTCTTCAGCCAGTACGTCGGCGTCAGCCCCAAGTGGGTAATCAAGCGCTACCGACTGCACGAGGCGGCGGAGCGCCTGGCTGCGGGCGAGGTGATTGATGGGGCAGAGATCGCGCAGGATCTCGGCTATTTTGACCAGGCCCACTTTATCAAGGATTTTAAAGCGATTATTGGCAAGACGCCGGGCGAATATACACAGGATTTATGAGAGATTTACCTATCACCATCGGAAATGTCACCATCAGGAATGTCATCCTGAGTGTATGGTTTACCTTCATCGTGACCTGATTTACTGTCATCGTGGCCTCCCTTCTGG
>CADDZH010000246.1 GCA_902812455.1 Chloroflexota bacterium
TCTACTTCATCGGCGTGGAGGAGCGGCTGGCGGGGCTCCTGACTATCAGCATCGAGACGTAGCGACGCCTTCGTAACAGCCACTACAGAACCGCACACCCACTCCGGCAGCGGCTTTAGGCCGCCCTACGGGTTGCTTCGCAACCGCCGGGGACCCTGGGCTGTGCTCACGTTGGGCGCGAGGAGGCGTGCGGTGAGGCTCGACGGAGTGGGCCGCAAGCCCGCGGCTCCCGGCCCGCAGCGAGAAGTCGCCTGGAAGCTAGGCGTCGTAATGTGGCCAGCTTCGCTCGCCGCCCACAAGCTCGAGTGCTATATGAAGTGTAAGCATAGAGAACTGTGAGGATGTAAGGCTTGGCTTCAGCGTATTTCAATAGAGCCGCGTCGCTACACAGAGTCTGTAGACGAAAAGTCATCATCCCTGTGAAATCTGTTGGATGGAGCCAGACAGCATCCAACGCGCGGTGGGAAAGGCCGTTCGAGCGCGACGTGAGACCGCTGGCATATCGCAGGAGGCCTTAGCCGCTGCATCAGGTCTCCACCGTACATACATCGGTTCGGTGGAACGAGGCGAGAGGAACCTCTCCCTCAGAAATCTCCAGGCAATCTGCTCTGCCTTAGCCTGCACCGCCTCAGAACTCCTCCGCGAAGCTGAACGGATCGAGCGCGAGACTGGCGGACGAGGGTTGGATTGAACGGGGACTTTCAGTACGAGGATAGGAAGTGGACCGAGGACGATTGGCGTAACCTAGTCGAGAGCTTGATCGCCCAAGGCCTCATTTCCTGGAAGGACGTCACCGCATCGACACTGGGCGCGATGAACCCGCCTCAGGTCGGTACGAGCCTCGCTTCCTCCGAGGGATTTAAGCGGCGCTACGGCAAGGGCAGCACGATGCGAGAGGTAATGGGCTGGTTCTACGATCAGGACGGCAGATGCGTCAGCTGCGGGACACGGGTGGAGCACCAAGCAGATCACATCGTGCCAAAGCAGATCATCAAACAAGTTGGTGAAAAGCTGGCTGAGGACCGAGACCTGCCAACCGAGGAGAAATTGAGCATCCTTGTTAATGCTATCAATGAGGAGCTAATCCGTAACGGGGATTGGAAGACGGAACGGCAGGAGTTAGTTCAGGAACTCGCAACCGAGGCGGTCGAGGTTCTAGAGAAGGATTTGGACCACGAGGAGCTCCACAAGCGTCTCGCCTTTGTCGCTGATCGTCTCGACAACCTAGTGATACGGTGCCGCCGCTGCAACGTCATCAGACGTCCCTCACATCAGCGGTACGGAGGGAAAACTCACCTTACTGCTGAATCAGCTCTAATGTGGTTGCTGTTCCAATTCAAGCCCAGAACACTGCAGGACTATAAACGGATGTGCCGGCTCTATGGGATGACCATGGCGGAGGTGCGAATGCAGGAGGGTTGGGCGATGGCGCATTGGCTCCAGAACGCTCAGGGCATCTCCTATGACATCGACGATGACGCGCGTCCGTGCTCTATCTTGTTGTGGCTTGATGGTGCCATCACCCGGGCTTGGCCCGAAGATGAGGTTGCGGGCGCTATGGTGCTTTATGAGGATAGGTTACCGACGGAGGACCTTATTTTCATCGCCGCTGAGCCGCGCGATAGGGGCCGCAGCGTGACGGTATTCCGCAGGTCGGTAGGAGATCTGCCGTTCTGCCACTACTTTGAAGGTACCGACAAGCGACCACAGGACCTTGCAATCACGTACTCGGCCCCGAAGCGAATCGACGAAGAACTCGAGGAGCTACTCATCCATCCCATGCCCCCTCGCGAGATGCACCTCGTCGCGCACACCGTGTTGGATCGCGGTAGTACGATCCGTGCACGGGTCTTTTGGGAGGAAGGGACAAAAAAGCGAACGGAGTCTAGGACGAATCGACATATAGGCTGGGATCTGTTTCACTCAAAGCGTAGGCAACGAGTGAGGTGGACATGCCCAAAAGGTACGAACTCACGGACGCTAAGTGGAACGAGATCAAAGATTTGCTTC
>CADDZH010000247.1 GCA_902812455.1 Chloroflexota bacterium
CGCCCCTACTGGTACGAGCCAGGTTAAGATACATTGAAAATGGAGGGCACGACGGGATCGGGTTGCGTAAGGGTGCCCTGCCGGGCTTGCTGGATCAATGACCAGATTTTCTCAGGTTTGAGCGGCATATCGACGGTTTTGATGCCGAGCGGGGCAAGCGCGTCGAGCACAGCATTCACAATGGCAGGCGGGCCGGCAATGCAGCCGGATTCGCCAACACCTTTCGCACCCAGCGGGTTGAATGGAGATGGCGTCTCTACCAGCCCGGTGACGATGTTGGGCACCTCGACGGCGATGGGCATGGCGTAATCCATGAATGTGCTGGTTAACAGTTGCCCCTCCTGATCGTATACAACCTCTTCAAAAAGCGCCTGCCCGATACCCTGCGCCAGCGCGCCTTGTAACTGGCCCTCGGTCATGGTGTGATTAATGACGTTCCCGCAATCATCCACTGCGATATAGGACAGGATATGGATTGCGCCGGTATCCGCATCAACCTCGACGACGGCCACGTGCGCGCCGGAAGACCATGTTGGGCCGGGCGAAGCAAAATCTCGCCATGCAGCTAGCCCCTCGATGGGCGCGCCGTTAGCCGGATTAGGCGGTTCGTGTTCGATCAGCTCAGGATGCTCCTCAACCATCTGTGCCAGCTCTCCTAACGAGATCGAGCGCGTTGTCACGCCTTTTACTATTGCGCGCCCGTCCTCCAGAATGAGGTCGGCGGGCGAGACTTCCAGCGCCTGCGCCGCTACTTGCAAGGCTTTTTCGCGTGCGGCCTGCGCTGCCAGCAAGACTGCCGAGCCGCCCATCTGTGTGGTGCGGCTGCCGAATGTGCCGACACTAAAGCTGGGCAGCGATGCATCGTTGAGTCGTACTTCTACACGCTCTCCAGGCACACCGAACACCCCGGCAGCGATCTGGGTAAAGAGCGTGAAATGTCCCTGGCCGTTGTGGGCAACGGCGCTTTCAACTAAGATCGAGCCGTCGCGGCGTATGCGCACTGTGGCCGATTCGCGAAATGGGCCCATTGCGCCGTCGCCCGATACCTCGGTGAAGGTCGAGAGGCCAATACCCAGCAGCTTGCCATCGTCCTGTGAGCGTTGCTCGCGCTGCCTGGCACGCCAGCCTTCATAGTCTGAGAGTTCCAGCGCCTTATCGAGCGCAGCCTGGTAATTGCCGCTATCGTACACGATCCCTGTGACTGTCTCGTAGGGGAAGACGCCAGGCGGAATAAAGTTGCGGCGGCGCACCTCGGCAGGATCAAGCTGTAATTCGTGAGCGATGCGATCGATTGTGCGCTCAGCGATATAGGTTGCTTCGGGACGGCCCGCGCCACGATAGGGCGCTGTCGGGACTTTATTTGTAAATACGCCTACCACCTGGCCCTCGACCGCCTGCACGCGGTATGGCCCGCAGACCATAGATGGCGCGCGCGCCGGAACCATTGGCCCGACACCGTTGAGGAACGCGCCTAAATCCCCCAGGGAGTGTACCTTGAAGCCGAGCAGTGTGCCATCACTCTGGAATGCTGCCTCGACATAGTTGATCTGCCCGCGCCCATGCGTCTGGGCCTGCAAGTTCTCGCTGCGCGTCTCGATCCACTTCACGGGCCGCCCAAGCTTCATGGCCAGTGCCGCTGCGATGATCTCCTCGCCCACGAACGTGGTTTTTGATCCAAAGCCACCGCCGACATCGGCATTATGCACATGTACACGCTCTGCCGGAAGGCCCAGGAATTGCATCAACGTATCGCGTGCGCGATAGACGGACTGCGAAGATAGCCAGGCCGAGAGGATGCCGCTTGCCTCATCGTAGTCGAACATGCATGCTCGCGGCTCCAGGGAACTCGGTGCCAGTCGTTGATTGACCAGCCGCAAACGCACAGTATGTTCGGCCTGGTCAAAGACGCGCTCGACATCTCCCCATCTGGATTGCAGTGTGTAGGCTGCGTTTGTGCCAAGTTCGTCATAGAGCAGGGGAGCGCAGGGCGCGAGCGCGGCTTCAGGA